>NZ_JBFRST010000007.1:0-72193 GCF_041473705.1 Vibrio sp. 10N.222.55.B11 | reverse complement strand
GCCAAAAAGTCTGCATTCACAGTCGAGTGGTTTTTGGCCTAATAGAACTAATCTGACACCCAAACTCAAAAAGAACGTAAACTGGGTATCAGAGTGCAGTTCTTAGTTCAAAGCAACTCGATGACTTTTGCTCTACAAACCGATCTTAAAGCGTCACAAACCTACAAGGCGTTATGGAAGCATACCGCCTTGATCAAGTGTCTAAAATCTTCGCTAAGAGCGTTTGAGGTGGTCTGAGGGCTGTTTCTGATAGCAAACGCGCACATTTACCATAATAGGAATAATGAACACCTAGTTTATGCACTAACTTTGTTATTATCTATGCCTTAATTTTTTAGCGTTTTTAGGTCTGATATGAAAAAAATGGCAAAATTCAGAGTGATATTTTTACTCTTAGCAACCTCGATGTTGTCAGCTTGTGTGTATACATCCAATGTTGATTATGTGCGTATTTCGGTGATTGCGATCGCCTGTTTCGGTTTATTCCGATCACCAGATCCTACCTTTTTTCTCTCTTCTTATTTTTACTCTAAGTGATCGGATAATCACGAAGTGATTTCGCACACATCGGTACGATGTATAAGTGCGCATTTCCTCATAATCAGAAATGTGTTTTCACAGCATTGTGATGGTAAAATACCCAAGTATCAACAACAGGATTTGACCATGACAACAAAACTAGAAAAGCTAAAGCGAAAACAAGAGCAACTGAAAGAGCAGATACAAAAAGAGGCACAACGAGTTAAAGCTCAAAACAGAAAGAATGACACAAGACGAAAGATTCTTTTAGGGACGATGGTATTAGATAGGATGTCAAAAAATGACGAGTACAAACAAAAGATCCTATTAATGTTGGATTCTTATTTAAAAAATGAACGTGATAGACTTCTATTTTCGTTAGAGGATAAAAAGCATGACTAGATGTATTCTTCACATACACTCCCAGCCATTACCACCAAATAAAAATAGTGGTGGTGCAAACCGATTGGTTGATTGGTTAGCAAAAGAACAATCCAATATGGGATTTAAAATATATGTATTGTCTCCAGAAGGTTACTCAACAAAACAATATACTCACATTACATTGACAGATGAAGCGAAATGTAATTTACAAAAACTTTCAACATTAATCCCAAAAGATATTACAGACATAGAATATCATGGAGGATTATCCACGGAAATAATATTTAAGTTACGAGATAGATATAAAAACTTTATATCTATCTGCCACGCAGGAGATGGAATTCAGTGTAATACTGTGTTTGTATCAAAAAGCCACGCATCTCAGTCTAAATATAATAAAAATAAAATTAATTTTAATTACATCTATAATGGAATCCCAGAATCAGAATTTGAATATAACGAACAAAAAAAAGGATATTTTCTTTTTTTAGCCAAAGTAAAAAGAAGTAAAAAAGGAATACAGACAGCAATAAAAGTAGCAAAGAAAACAAAATCAAATTTGATTGTGGCTGGCGGACACCGACTAGGCTCACCAGAAACATGGTTTAAATGGCATCCATTAATTACACCAGTTGGATTTGTGAATGGTGATTTTAAAAAAGACTTGTTAAGAAACGCAAAAGCATTACTTGTTCCAATATCTTGGGAAGAACCTTTTGGGCTAACAATTATTGAAGCAATGCTATCAGGAACACCTGTAATAGCATACAACAGGGGGGCAATGAGTGAATTGATAGTACATGGTGAAACAGGGTTTCTGTGTGAGAATGAAGACGAATTTATCAAAGCGATGTCACTTACCCATCAGCTAAATAAGAAAAAAATGAGAGAAAGAGCGATAAAATATTTCTCATCCTCAGCAATGGCAATAGGTCATCTCAAAATGCTCGATCAGGCATCAACAAAGCAGTGGGAATAAGTGCGTGAAATGCCCCTTATGTTAAATGCGCTACTTAGCTATTAAAAATCAATGCTAGAGGCTCTAAAATCGACGTAGAGCGCATTACACCACACAAACCACACCCAGATAGCTGCGTATTTCGGTGATTGCGATCGCCTGTTTCGGTTTATTCCGATCACCAGATCCTACCTTTTTTCTCTCTTCTTATTTTTACTCTAAGTGATCGGATAATCGCGGAATCAGTGATCGGTTTAAACCGAAATGGGTGATCGGATAATCCCGAAATGACTGAGCGGAATGCTCCGAAATATGCAGATTATGGAACAAAGTTTACTGAAGAACAGGTTTCTCAAATAGAGAAAAAGGTGACAACTAAGAATGATCTAATCAGAATTTTTGGTGAACCGTCTATAAAAACAGTAATCAGCGAAACTGGTGAAAAGTGGGTGTATTCTTATACTGGAGGTAGTGCTTCATCCCAAGCTTTTACAATGAAAACAACATCCGATATCACAACGCACACGATTGATATCTTGTTAGAAAATGGTGTCGTTGTGAATTTTGCAGAAACCAAAAACAAACAAAACATGAATATGTCAGTAGAATAGTATTGAACATTGTACTGGTGTGCGAACCCAGATTTAGACACAAGAACGGCTCCCAATTGGGAGCCGTTCTTCGTTACGGAGTCACGCCGATTGAACATGATAGGAATTAGTGCGCACCTAACTCAATACTTTTGCTAGCGCGATGCTACTCACCGCACTAGCACTTCACAAGTAAATTTGCCATACCTGTAGTTATTGATGGTTTTCTAATTTAGAAAAAACACTGGCAAGGTTTTGTCCAATTATGAGTTAGCCTTTGTAGCTCATTCATGACAATCTGTCTGACAGTTCTTGCCCCACAGTTGTTTAAATGACGTGACTATTTAAATTTTATTCAAGCCACTTTTCATTACCAAGTTTAACAATGAATGTGTGAAAAAATTGACCTAATGGGGTTAATTCGCTTCAAAGCGCTGCATGACAAATTCGATAAATAGGCGTACCCGCATCGGAAGATGATCCCGATCGCGATAGAGCATAAACAGTGTGCGTTCTTTGCTACGCCAGTTGGGCAATACATGGCTCATTTCACCCTGAGCGATCATTGGCAACGCAAAATAATCCGGTACATACCCAATCCCCAAACCCGTCTTTATAGCGTGAGTTAGCATCACAATTTCATTCAATTCCAGTCTGACGTTTTTTTGCGAGTGATAGTTAAATTCTTCGCCACTCTCTTTGTGTATCAGTTGCCATGGTGTCATCGGATTGCAAATGATGGTTGGATGATCGCATAATTTGTCAGGTGTGGTTATTGTCGAAATATCGTAATCAGGATGAGAGCACAAGATGAAGTGAATGTGTTTTAACTGCCGAGCAATCCAGTTATCGACTACTACGTTTCCGACACGAAAAACCACATCCATTCCTTCGGCTTCGATATCAATCAATGAATTTGATAGGTTCAGATCCAGCTTAATATCCGGATACTGAAGTAGGAAATCATAAAAAATCGTGCGCAGAAATTGCGAACCTGCGTTGATTGGCGCGGATATACGAATTTTTCCCTGTGGTTGATGTTTATCTCGATGCAGGTCTTCGTCGATATTATCAAGTTCATCAAATAATAAGGCTGAACGTTGAAAGTATTGCTCGCCAGTACTGGTCAGGACAATACGGTGTGCGTCGCGGTTGAGCAGGCGAAGTTGCAAATCGGCCTCTAACTGACGGATGCGGCGGCTTAAGGTTGAGAGCGGCATACCCAAAGATAGGGCTGCGTCTTTAAAACTGCCTGAACGTGCTACAGCACAAAAACAACGCAGATCGTCTAACGAACAATTAGGTTTCATAAATGGCATTTACCGTCTTATTTTTGCTTGTTTATCTAACTATTGAAATCAATACACTAGGGAACACATTTTGACAAGTCATTCGGAGTGACGATGAAATCTGATTCAACTTTTAAAGCCGCTGTTCTTCTCATCATCTGTACTTTCTTTTGGGGCAGTTGTTTTCCTATTGGTAAGCTCGCATTAAACGAAGTGCACGCGCTGACACTAGTGTTCTGGCGTTTTATAATTGCGGCTTCGTGTCTGGCGATATACCTCAAAGCGGCGCGGATGCCCAAGCTTTACTTGAGTTCGCGGCAATGGTGCTGGGTCATCGCCGTTAGCGTTGTGGGCGTGGGTGGGCTCAATCTTTGCTTATTTACCGGATTAGCTTACACCAGTGCGACAAATGGCTCATTAATCATGGCGCTCAGCCCACTGATGACTTCGCTGATTACGTGTATTGCTCTTCGAACGCTGCCGTCTTTCGCCCAGTGTTTTAGTCTGCTAGTTAGCTTGACCGGCGTACTGATCGTAATCACCAATGGGCATCCGAAAGAACTGCTCTCAATGCAGATCAACCACGGTGATAAACTCATCTTTTGCGGCATGTTGGCTTGGAGTTTGTACACTTACTTCAGTCAGGGTATCAGTCGCTGGATACCTGTTATTTCTTATACTTTTGTCGGTATGCTAAGCGGAGCGGCGGTGATTGGTGCGATGTGTCTGGCATCGCCAGAAGTACTTCCGTTCACTGAGCTTTGGAATAGTAGCGCGTTGGGAGTGTCAGAAGTGGTGTATATCGGAGTGTTTGGTACGGTTGCCGGTTATTTACTGTGGTTAAATGGTGTGCGTCACCTCGGCTCGGCGAATGCTGCACTGTTCTTTAACTTTGTACCGATTTTCTCTGTGCTGACTTCATTTATGCTCGGACAGGCAGTCACTCCGTTACAATTGATCGGCATTGCGATTGTTATTGCAGGCCTACTGCTACCAGGTATTCAAAATTTTAAACGCACGTCGCGAACCTGCACTTAATTTTAAATCAGGGACTTAATCTATCAATATACAAAGGCAGGAGTTCTCTTTTCCTTACCAAAATCTATACGAAATTCTCGAATTATCTGCATCTTGATTGTGTAAGTGGTGCTATCTGATCGTGAAGTTCTTCTCTAAGCTGTTTAGCTTGAGTTCTAATAATTATAATTTAAATGAAAGCATAAGAATGGTGTTATTTGAGGGCTTTAGATATTGAGGCTTAATTGCTCTCTTGTATTAGAATCAGGTGAGCTATTTTTCGATGGCTTGAAAGTATCGGATAGGGTGTGAACAACACTGGATACTGTCGAGTCGACCACTAAGCGGGTGAGACAGGTTTCATCGAGACAGTAACAATAGAGAACCTGGTACTCTGCACTCATCCGTCTACTTGTTCTTATTGTTGTCCAAAAATGAGTTAGTAATCTTTAAACAACTCCCTCACACCCCAACACTGCGACAAACGCATCCAAATACTTTTCTATAGTTAAATCCGCAGAAACGGGCGGTAGTTCTACAGTAATGCACGGTAGGTTTCTTTCCTGACACCATGTGCCGAATGAGCCTGGGGTTTCGTAATCGACGTCTTCAACGAGCGGCAGGTTGAATTGCTTACCTAGCCAAGTGGTGAGTTCTGATCGATCGGGGTCATCGACCATGGCGAGTGGTTCGTGAAAAGAGATGACGAATTTAGGTTGGCGCTGTTCGATGAGGTTAATGAGCGACTGCACTTCCGGTTCAAGCAGATCGGCTTGTCCCGTTTTTACTTTTACATCTCTGACTGGTGTGTGAGAACTCCAGCGATAGACGGTCCCGTTTTCTGTCCAGTTCTGAGTCGGAAAGGCGCGGTTTAGATCGACTTGGTTAGCGTTGGCACGAGTACCCAATTGATTGCCGTCCGGGTTCATCGACAGGATTACATCGTGTCGTAAGTTGGCGGCAGGCAAACATCTTAGCGCGCAAGATAAACCTGCGATAGAAGCCGTTTCATCACCGTGTGTGCCTGCTAAAATCAGCCCGCGAGACTCGCTTTCTACTTGCGCGGGGAAATAGAGCAAGGGTGCGCCCAATACCGAATTTCCATATGACAGCGGCTTTATTGAAAATGCAGCTCTTTCCGTTCTTGGAATTAAACTCACCTTAATCTCCTGATTGATCAAGTACTATCAAATAGTCACTACTATTTAGATGACCTCTATTAAATAAACCATAGCGTCAAAACTCGTCAACAGTCGCATTGTTAATTTTATTACTTGCTTCAAAGATAGGCTAGGAGAGCAAACAAACATGGATTTTAAAAAACATTCAACGGCTTTACTCATTTCATCTTTATTGACCCCTTTTATATCAGTGACTGCCGTTGCTGAAACCTTACCCGCTGGTGTTTCACTGGCAAAAGACCAACATTTAGTTCGTGCTAACGATGCAGAAGCGGCGACGCTTGACCCTGCGAAAGCAGAAGGCCTGCCAGAAATGCACATTCTACGTGACCTATTTGAAGGTTTAGTGATTCAAGATCGCGATGGCAATATCACCCCAGGTGTTGCACAGTCTTGGGAAACCGAAGACAACCAGACGTTTGTATTCCACCTACGTAAAGACGCGAAATGGTCGAATGGCGATCCGGTGACGGCCGATGATTTCGTGTATGCGATAAGACGCGCGGTCGATCCTAAAACGGCATCGCCGAATGTTTGGTATCTCAAGCTTACTCAAATCAACAACATTGCTGACGTAGCCGAAGGCAAAAAGCCCGTTGAAGAGTTAGGTATCTCTGCAGTCGATAAACACACGGTGAAATTCGAACTCGATAGTAAAGTGCCTTACTTTGTGGCGATGACAGGCCACACATCCATGATGCCAGTGCACAAAGCAACCCTAGAAAGTAGTGACAAGCCGTGGAGCGATCCTAAGCAATTTGTTGGTAATGGTGCATTCGTACTAGATGAGTGGGTGGTGAACGAGCGCATTGAGCTTAAGAAGAACCCGACGTACTGGGACAGTTCAGATACGCATTTAACCGAAGTGACTTACATTCCGTTTGAGAACCAGAATGCCTCGATTAACCGTTATGCTGTGGGCGAGGTCGATATTACTTCGGACGTGCCGACACACATGGCGCAGCAGCTTAAAACCAAATACCAAGATGCGTTTACCACAGTGCCTCTGCTGTGTACTTATTACTACGCATTCAATACTACGAGACCACCTTTTGATGATGTGCGGGTACGTAAAGCCGTCTCTTATTCCATGATGCGTGACGTTATCACCAATGGTGTTACTCAGGTCGGCAACTTACCGGCTTATACCTTTGCTCATGAGTACACGGCTGGTTTTGATGCGACACAACCTGAATACAGTACTTGGACTCAGAAGGAGCGTGATCAAAAAGCAAAAGAGCTACTGAAAGAAGCGGGCTACGATGCGTCTAATCCGTTGGACTTCAAACTGCTTTACAACACCAGTGAATCGAACAAGTCCATAGCAGTGGCGATTGCATCAATGCTGAAAGGCAACTTAGGTGCACAAGTTGAGCTTGAAAACCAAGAGTGGAAGTCTTACTTGGTGTCACGTCGCCAAGGTGATTTCGATGTAATGCGCGCCTCTTGGTGTGGTGACTATAACGAAGCATCAACCTTCTTGAGCCTATTGCGCTCTGGTTCTTCGGGTAACTTTGCTCGTTACAATAACGACAAGTACGACGCAGCAATGGACAGCGCCTTAGCTGCAACCAGTGAACAAGATCGCCAAGGTTTCTATGATCAAGCAGAACAGTTGTTGGCAGAAGATATGCCGATCGCACCAATTTACTACTACATGCAGGCTCGCCTAGTGCGACCAAGTGTCGGTGGTTTTGCGAAAAACAATGTGGAAGGGCGTATCTACTCTAAGGATCTCTACATCAAAGAGTAATTGCGTTTGATTCACACGGCGATATACCGCTAAAACATGAAATAGAGAAAAGGGACGTTGATCATAAATATCTGATCAACGTCCCTTCGTCATTAATCTGTAACGGTAAGCGCAAAAAACTGAAACCTGATTGAAGTATTTTTCACTTTTATTTCAATCAGGTGAAGCCATGTTACCCCCTCTACGTGCCCTTGTTGCGTTCGAAGCTGTTGCCCGCCTCGGTTCTATTGGCGCTGCTGCGCGCGAGCTTTGTGTTACCCAAGCTGCGGTGAGTCAGCAGCTTAAAAGTTTAGAAACCTTTCTCGATACCACATTGTTTGAGCGCAGCTCCAAAGGCGTAAAGCTGACGTCAGCTGCCCAGCACTATCAACCGATTGTTGCGGGTTCATTAGCACACCTGAAATTACAGACTCAAATCCTCTTCGGGGAAAAAGAAACCGACGTGTTGAGCCTGCGCGTTAATCACACCTTTTGCCATAACTGGCTGCTGCCTCGCTTGCCATCTTTTTATCAAAAATACCCTTTTATCAGGCTCGATATTCAGCTGGTGGACTGGCCATCAACCAACCCTTGTCAGAATGTCGATATTGAACTGACCAATGGCAAGGTCGAAAGCGAAGACACTCATAGTGAGCGACTCTTTCAAGAGCATTGGCAGTTGGTGTGTAGCCCAGACTTTAAAAACCAATATCAAGACTCCTTGGTTGAGCATGATTTTTCTGCTCTGCCGACCGTGCAAGTAAAAGGCTACCGAGAGAACTGGCTGCAATGGTTGAGTCACAACCAATTCGAGATGACCCTACCGAAGGTGTTATTGGAGGTGAGTAATTCTTTGCACGCCTTAGAAGCGGTCAAACATGGCATTGGCGTGTTGTTGGTGCGTTCGCTTGCGGTGTCTGAGCTGTTAGAGAAAAACGATCTGGTTCTGGCGACAGAGTCCTCAATGCCTGCTGAATCTGCCCACTATTTGATTACTAAACACCGACGCAGTGCCAAGGTGAATTTCTTTTGTGATTGGCTTTATCACCAGATGGAAGACGGTGAACTGGAAGAAAGATTTTCTAATGGGTAGCCATAAAAAAAATGAAGGGCGCTCTTACTAACCTGTCACACAAACCCCTTAATTTAACCGCATACAAATAAGGACGAGGTCACCATGAGTGCTTTCTCAGAACCAATGAAAAACCGCTTAAAGGTACTGCTATTTACTGCACCGTTGTTGGTGCCACTGTTTACTTTTTGGCTCGTACCATTTGGTTATTCGATTTACATCAGCTTCACCGACTGGGATTACATCTCGCCAGATTATTCGTTCATCGGTTTAGAAAATTACGAGTACATGGTTGAGGATTACGAGTTCATCCAAGCGATGCTCAATACGTTTTGGTTCTCTGTGGGTGTGGTGATTCCCACCATTATTCTTGGCCTTGTGTTTGCGATGCTGCTGCACAAAAACTTCAAGGGTAGCCAGTTTTATCGCGCGGTGATCTTCTCCCCTTGGATCACGCCAACGGTGGCAGTGTCGATTGTGTGGTCTTGGGTATTCGAGACCAAATCGGGTTTGGCAAACCACTTATTGGAGTCTGCAGGGTTTAGTGCGATTCCATGGTTAGAGAACGGAAACACAGCCTTGGTTGCGGTGATTATCGTGACAGTTTGGCAGGCGATTGGTTGGACGATGCTGTTCTACATTAGTGCACTTAACAAGATCCCAGAATCACTGTATGAGGCTTCTTTGATTGATGGTTGCAGCAGCTTAACGCGCTTTTTGAAGATAACGCTGCCACTGATTTCACCAACCACATTCTTCTTGGTAGTGGTCAACATTATCACGGCAATGCAAGCGTTCGATCAGTTCCAGATCTTAACGCAGGGCGGGCCGGGTGGTGAGACACGTACCTTGTTGTACTTGTTCTACCAACAAGCGTTCGAACGTTACGAAATGGGGCCCGCGGCCGCGACATCGTTAGTGATATTCCTGATTACTGGATTGTTGGCACTTATTAATACCTACATCGGCAAGCGCTGGGTGTACTACTAGTCGATTTTTGAAAGGACAGAATTATGACCACGCAAGTATTGGATGCCAATCAAGTATTGAATCAGAACGCAGCGAAAACCAAAGTTAGCCCCCAAACCATAGCGACCAAATCAGAGGTTGTGTCAAAGAAAGCCTCAGTGGATCGTAGTTCGTTCCTCGCACTGGCTAAGCACCTGTTCTTAGCAACCTGCGGAACCATTATGGTATTCCCGTTTCTATGGATGTTGTCTGGTTCGCTGAAAAGCAACGATGAGATCTTTGCTAACCCACTGGACTTGATTCCAGAGCAGTTTCGCTGTGAGACCTTTGTCGAAACCTTTCACAGCGCGCCGTTTGGCTTGTACATCTTCAACAGCTTTAGTGTGGCTTTGTTCACGACCCTATTGGTGATTGTGAATTCGGCGATGTTTGCATACGCGTTGACTCAGCTGAGGTTTCGCTCGAAGACGCTGCTCTATTTCGTCGTGATGGGTTGTTACATGCTGCCGGGCGCAGTGACTTACATTCCGTCTTACATCACTTTGGCAAAACTGGGTTTGTTGGATTCACACATGGGCTTAGTTGCGTCGAACGCGGCGTCGGTTTTCGGTGTGTTTTATCTACGCCAAGTGTTTATCAAGGTGCATCCGTCGCTGATTGAAGCGGCACGAATTGATGGTGCAGGTGAGCTCAAGATTTTATGGACAATCATCTTACCGCAATGCCGAGCAGCAGTCGCAACACTGTTCCTCATCACTTTTATTACCAATTACAACAGCTACATGTGGCCAAGCCTGGTGATTACGACTCAGGATTTAAATCTGATTGCTACTGGTATTCGTCACTACTTTATTGCCGAAGGTAACTATGGGTTGAACTGGTCGCAAATTATGGCGGCGAGCACCATTGCAGTATTGCCTTTGTTAATTCTATTCGTCATTTGTCAAAAGACGATTCTTTCAGGTATCGCCGATAACGGCGTAAAAGAGTAAACGGAAATGAAACTAAAAACTCTCGCACTAGTGTGTGCTGGCGCAGCAAGCGCGTCTATGTTCTCTAGCAGTGTTCTTGCGGCAACCGAAGTTAACTTTTGGTATTCCGGTGGTACTAAGCCACAGCAAATGATGACTAAGCTCATCGAAGAGTTCAACGCGAGTCAAGATGAGTATGTGGTGAAGCCAGCTTTGCAAGGCAACTACACGGAAACCTACCAGAAGCTGCAAGCAGGTCTAGCGTCTAGAACTGCACCTGAGCTTGTGCTGCTAGATTCAGGTCGTGCGGAAGCAATGCACGGACGCGGTTTGAGCCGTGACCTAACGCCGTTTATGGATGAAGAGTTCAACTTCTCTGATTTCATTGGCGCGTTTAAAGATCAAGTGACGGCAGACGATGGCACCATCATTGGTCTACCTGCTTACGGTACAACTCAAGTGTTCTACTACAACAAGCAGGTGTTGGCAGACAACGGCTTTACCGAGCAAGACCTAAACACATGGCAAGGTGTGGCTAAGGTCGCTGAGAAAGTCACACAGCGTGACGAGAAAGGCAACGTGACCTTCTACGGCTGGGAGCCGATGTGGGGTCAAGACAACATGATTGACGCGGCTTTCTCTAACGGCGCGAAGATCATTAGTGATGATGGCAAAACAGTGCTAATCGATTCAGCTGAATGGGTTGAAGTGTGGGACAGCTTCCGTAAGTGGATCCACGATGATCAAATCATGCGTATTCACTACGGCGGTCAAGGTTGGGAATACTGGTACAAAACCATTGATGACGTAATGAAAGACAACGCGCTTGGTTACACTGGCTCATCGGGTGACCAAGGTGATTTGGACTTCACTAAGCTTTCAGCAACCACACAGCCAGGTTGGGGTTCAAACCCTTCTGCGCCGCAAGCGGGTGCGCTGGTTTACGTGATGCCAAAAGGCACAGACGAAGCAGCAGCAAAAGGTGCGTTCGAGTTCGTTGAGTTCTACACCAATGCGAAGAACACGGCGGCATGGTCAATGTTCACGGGTTACATCCCTGTACGTAACAGCGTTTCTGAAGTACCAGAATACCAAGCGTTCACTAAAGATAACCCACAAGCTCTGATTCCTTTGAAGCAAGCGAACACAGCGACTAAAGACTTCCTAGACCCTACTAACGGTAAGATCATGGACGCTCTGAAAGTGGCAGCGGATCAGATTCAAATCCAAAACGTGCCTGCTGACCAAGCGCTAAAACAAGCAGCTAAGAAAGCGCAACGTGCACTAGACCGAGCGAATCGTTCTTGATTATTAGCTTTTATTCTTTAAAAACAAAGAATTATTAACAATGAATAGTTGTTAACAGCGAATAGCTATTAATAGCGAACGATGAACTAACAAAGGCCCATCTATTCGGGTGGGCCTCTTTTTACCCAGTCCTTCAATTAGGACGAATTTGGTGAAGACAATGACCCAATTTCAAGGTGAACTGCCGTTTGGCAGAGTACGTATCCCCTTTGATGTACCAGCAGGTTCTCACTGCGTAACCATTACTGGTACGACGGTGAAAAAAGGATTCTTATACGCTGCGGCATACGATGCCAACCAAGCATTTCGTGGCAAGGTGTTGTTTGAAAAGGCGCACAAGTCACTCACTATCCAACCGGAAAACTCTGGTTTAGGTGCGATTGATGGTGCGATTCCATCAGGTGAGTGGTTCTTAGAACTTTACAATCTTGAAGGTGAGTTTCGCACCGAGCGTGCGATGCAGTATCAAGTCGATGTACTTTGCTCTGATGAGTCAGTTAATAGCGATGCTGAGTTAGAACTGACTCCAACGGTGACAAGTGATCACGATATCGAGTTTGATTACAGCCATATGCTGAGTTCTGATTCTCGTTGGTATCGCGGCGATTTACACGCTCACACTCAGCTTTCTGATGGTCACAATACCTTGGCCGCGGCCAAAGATATTGTTGAATCACAAGTGCTCGATTTCTTCTTCTTCACCGAGCACAACATCTGCCAGCCTAAGCTGCCTGTATCAAACCAATGTTTGTTTTTACCAGCGTTAGAAGTCACGACCGATCTCGGGCATTTTAATGTGCATGGCCCGGTTAAGTCTTTAGACCTTAGAGACGTTGAGCACAGCAGCCAAGCGACGATGGAAGCAGGATTGAACTTAGCTAAAAGTGGACACAGTTCCCTTGGCATTAATCACCCGATGATGAAGCCGTGGCATTGGCATTACGATCAAGTGGATCTTAGCCAAGTGTCTACGTTTGAAGTGTGTTGTGACCCAACGTGGTCGACCTCGCCAAAAGCGACCGAAGAGGCGTTATTGGTTCTCAATGAAATGTGGAATTGTGGCCAACGCATTACGGCGATTGGCGGCAGTGATTCACACCTTGAACCCCATGAACGCAATCCAAAATCGGATGAACCTTCTATCTACGGTGACCCATCAACTTTCGTTTACAGCCATGGTTTGAGCGGCGAAGGCATCTTGTCTGGTTTGCGTAATGGGCAGGTTTACCTAGAGCGCCGCTGTGGCCTGAAGTTTGACATCAACTTAGGTGATTTGCTGCCGGGCAACGACTCTCAAGGGCAGGCTCTCACTTATCGTATCGCTGTCACTGATTCAGAAAACCTTTACTACGCTGAGTGCGTGGTGGATGGCGAGATTGTTGAACGAATCGTTTTGAGTGATGAGCTACAAAGTATCCATATTGATGAAGGCTACCGTTGGTGTCGAGTGGATATCCGTCGTGGAGAACTTTCTTCTGCATTAATCAACAGCCCTCAACCCGTATCTGACGAACGTGAGTTTGAAGGCTGCATCAACGCCGTATTCGACGGCAAACAACCAGAATTTAACCAACCCCTAGTGCGTACTTGGGGAGAACTAATGGAGCGAATGAGCCGTGATGAAGTTTAAGGCGATGTTATTTGATAAAGACGGCACATTGTTAGAGTTCCACAAGATGTGGCTTAACGTTTCTCGTGGTGCTTGTGAGCGTGTGAAATCTTACAGTGACCAACACCAAGGTAATCAAACTGTCACACCTGTTGAGTTACTCTTGGCCATCGGTGTTGAAGGTGATGTGGTTGATAACTATGGACTATTAGCCTCAAACCCAGTGGAAGATACCGCAACAGCGTGGTTCAACATGCTGCAACCGAATGTCTCGCTCACTGAATTCACTAAGGTGACCAAAGCCGCTTTCAATGATGAAGTGGAAGAGAACCCAAGCTGGATTGAAGCCCTGCCGGGTGTGGCTGAAAAGCTTGACCTGTTTAAGCAGCAAGGCATGATTTTAGGTATCGCGACCGCAGACACCAAAGACTCGACCATCTACACACTGGAGCAATCGGGTTTGAGCGAGATGTTCGATTATGTTGGTTATTCTGATGGCGATATCGAACCTAAACCAGCGCCCGCACTACTCAATGCCTTCTGTGAGCAATGCGGTATTGAGCCACATGAAGTGATCATGTTTGGTGACACGGTTTCAGATATGGAATTTGGCCGCAATGCAGGCGCAAGCAATGTCGGTGTTCTGACGGGGACTGCACAACACAGCGAGTTAGAGCCAGTGGCGGATCTGGTTATCGCATCAGTCGCCCATTTTGAGCTCAACCAACTGCAAGAACGTGGCTAAAACGTCCACGACAGATTGCAAAGATAGTATTTAACGAATTGATTTAAGGACAGGTTATGGCTGAAGTCACACTGAGAGGGGTAGAGAAAACCTACCCAAATGGTTTTAAGGCTGTGCACGGTGTCGATCTGAATATTCGCGAAGGTGAGTTCATGGTGTTTGTTGGGCCGTCTGGCTGCGCAAAATCCACGACACTTCGCATGATCGCAGGCCTTGAAGATATCTCAGAAGGTGATGTCTACATTGGCGATAAGCGTGTAAACGAATTGCCACCTAAAGATCGTGGTATCTCGATGGTGTTTCAGAACTACGCGCTTTATCCGCACATGTCGGTGTACGAAAACATGGCTTTTGGCCTGAAGCAACAGAAGCTGCCAAAGCATGAAATCAATGAGCGAATTGAAGATGCAGCCAAGACTCTGGATATTGAACATCTGCTAAATAATAAGCCGGGTGAAATGTCGGGTGGTCAAAGGCAGCGTGTGGCGCTTGGCCGTGCGATGGTGCGTAAGCCAGATGTGTTTTTGTTTGACGAGCCCTTGTCTAACTTGGATGCAAAGCTGCGTGTTTCGACTCGTGTCAGCATTGCACAGCTGCACAATAACCTGAAGCAAGAAGGGCAGAACGCCACCATGATCTATGTGACACACGATCAGGTGGAAGCCATGACCCTTGGCGATCGCATCTGTGTGTTGAATCAAGGTGAGATTATGCAAGTCGATACGCCAATGAACCTTTATCAGTACCCAGCAAACAAGTTTGTCGCAGGCTTTATTGGTTCGCCAGCGATGAATCTTCTCAAGGTGAGATTGGATGAGATTGATGGCGTGATGAACGTGGTCTCTGAAAGTGGGACTCGTTGGACACTGCCACAAGACAAGCAGATTATCGCTCGTGAAAAGATGGGTGAGTGGGTATGGTTTGGTGTTCGTCCAGAGCACATTCAACTGGCTAATCACGATGCGCCGCTGGCGGAAGTGAATACTCAAACGCACAGGCTTGATGTGGTTGAGTCGATGGGTAATGAGCTGTATCTCTACTTTAAACTCGGTGCAGATAAGCTGGTGGCTCGCGTGCCTTTTGATGCGGATCGCACGGCAAACAGTGGTGAAGAAACGGTGCTGCATTTCAACACCAGCCAATGTCACCTGTTCGATTTAGAAACCGAAGAGACGCTCGATCCTAAGAGCTGATTCTGTTGATCCTACGAGTTGTTTTGTAAAAAGAAATCCCCATTCGTTGACTAGACGAATGGGGATTTTAGTTACTAGGGGTAGTTACTTTATCAATAGTGAACATTCACTAATTTATTGATTATTTAGATAACCTTTGGTTTTAAATAATCTTAGGTTTTAGATAGCCACCATAGTCGCGGCTTTCTTCATTGCTTCCTTGGTTGAACACTCAATCACGTTCGCGTTAGCAAAGCGGTGAGCGTCTTTCACTTGAATATCGTGAGCCAAGATAACCAGCTTCGCGTTCGCCACATCTAGGTCGGTGATGCGGTTCTGAATACCGTTTTGACCTTGAGTTTCTACTTTGATTTTCAGACCCGCTGCCGCACCTGCTTTTTCTAGTGCTTTCGCCGCCATGAAGGTGTGTGCAACACCAGAAGGGCAACATGTTACAGCTACGATGTCGTACTCGCCTTCGCCTGCTGCAGGAGCGGCTTGAGCTTGTACTGGCGCTTCAACCATGTCTTCTTCTGTTTCTACCGCTACCGGTTTCCAGAAGCCTACGATAACGGCTGTGGTTAGCGAGCCAAGCGCAATACCGACGACGTACATTGGAATGTTGCTTGATACTGGCGCAGTGATTAGGCCGCCCCACGGTGCGTGCAGTAGAACGTCTGTCATGAAGCCGAATACACAGCCCACGATACCACCGGCAACGATTGAAGGAAGTACGCGCATTGGGTCATTTGCTGCGAACGGGATAGCACCTTCAGAGATACCGATAGAACCCATGATTGCTGCCGCTTTACCTGCTTCTTGCTCTTGTTTAGAGAACTTGTTTTTGAATAGGAAAGTCGCCAGAGCCATACCTAGAGGTGGAGTACAAATCGCGATGCCAACGCCGCCCATTAGCCAAGGTTGTGTGTCTACTTGAGTTTGGGCAAATAGGGTCGCGACTTTGTTGATAGGGCCGCCCATATCAAACGCCGTCATACCGCCAAGGATTGTGCCCAGAACCATCTTAGATGCACCAGCCATTGAAGCTAGGAACTCGTTCATTGAAGACATGAACAGTTTAATTGGCTCACCGATGCCCCATAGTACGATACCTGCAGAGATTAACGTACCTAGAAGCGGGTAGATGAAGTACGCACCTAGTGCCGTCATGTTCGCAGAAAGCGGGATCTTCTTAAGTTGGAACACCACGCCACCGGCGATAAAGCCTGCCACGATACAACCAAGGAAGCCGCCGCCCATGTCAGCCATGATGCCAGAAGAGATCATCGCAGGAGCTAGTGCGGGTTTGTCTGCAATTGAGTAACCAATAAAGCCGCCAAGAATGATTGGGAAAAGAACAAGGCCCTTGATACCGATATTAGAGATGTCTGCCAGCAAACCTTCTGCTGGTACTGCACCTTTGCCTGATGCCATTACCGCTAACGCCAATAGAACACCGCCAGCTACGATGAAAGGCAGCATGTGTGAGGTTCCGAAAAGCAGGTGGCCTTTCATGGTACTAAGGATTTTTTTAAAGTCGCTACTACTGTTTTTATTATTGGTATTCGTAGCTTGAGTTGTTAGGGTGCTCATAATTTTCTACGCCTTATGAATTAATTAAAATATTAAGGATCTGTTGTTCGTCTTTTGCGTTATGGATATCTTGAATAAATTCATCGCTGAATTTTCCAAATAGTTCTTGTAGTACATAAATATGATGGTCAGCACCGTTATCCGGAGAGGCAATCATAAAAAATACGGTTGGATTGATGCCGTCTTCATCGCCATACTCGATACCTTGACGCTTAACACCGACAGCAATGGCAGGCTCAGTTACAGCCTTGCTTTTTGAGTGTGGGTAAGCGATGCCGTCCATTGAGGTGATGCTTTGAGATTCACGAATTTCAATGTCTGCCAAGAAGGCTTCTTTACTGCTGATTCGGTTGTTCTCAAATAACATGCTTGCCAATTCTTCAAACAGTTCTTTTTTATTATTCGCTTTAAGGTTGTTATTAATTAAGTTGACGTTAGTTAGCTGTGTGATCATTTATTAACTCATTCACTCTTGAAGTTCTTGAATTAAAATTAATGGATTAACCCGATTCGCGAAATAGCAAATAAAAGCCCTTCACTGTACATTTGTATCCAGCAAAATTAAGTGTGATTTGCATCATTCATCCAGTGTGAGATGGGTCATATTTGATGGCGTTTTGGATTAGGTTTTTGACACGCTAATAGCCTTCGTCACAAACAAAAATGCCCCGCAAAAGCAGGGCATGAACAGTGTGTACTGAGTTCTGAGGGAGTTAGCTGTAAGCGCGCGCTACGCGTCCAGCGCAATCCAGTTTGTAACTCTCAGCATAAGCCGGAACGAATACCGACTGGCCTTTCTCTATCACGCAGGTTTCGCCGCATTGGTGAGTGAGCACCATGGATTCGTCGAGTGGCAGTAGGATCTCGGCACCTTCGGTAGTGATCTTCCTCTGATGTGAGTTTTGCACGATAGAGAACTTAAAATCCTCGACTGGAATTTGGTATTCCATCACGTCACCTTGCTCTATCGGGCTGAGCAGTAATCTATCCGCAGGCTTTTCATTGAATTGAGTACAAGAGACTAATTCATTGATATCCATGTACTTAGGCGTCAAGCCTGCGCGGAGTACATTGTCTGAATTCGCCATAACTTCTAAGCCCGTACCTTTAATGTAAGCGTGCGGTGTCTCGGCATCCAGATACATGGCTTGCCCCGGCTTTAGGGTGATCACGTTCAATAGCAGTGGAGCAAACAACCCGACATCACCAGGATATTGCTCTTCCAGTTCTGAAATCAACTGGAACACAGGTGTATCTGAAAGCTTCGCCTTCATCAGCAACATGGTCAGCGCCATGCCTTTTTGTTCACCTTGCAAAGACAATAAACTCGCGAAGAAGCTCGCTAATCCATTAGGCGTTTGATCGCCCGCGAGGTCGTTAACCATCGAGTGCAGCTCAGGAATATCGAGGTAATGGAAGTGCTCAAGGATCTCGCTGATCGACCTAAAGCCATTCATCGCCGTGTAGTCCGTTAGGGCATACACCAGTTCTGGCTTATGATTAGGATCCTTGTAGTTACGATTGCCAGCTGTCATTGGAATGCCTTGCTGCTCTTCAAGAGCATAGCCAGATTCCGCTTGCTGTTTGTTTGGATGTACTTGAACAGACAGCGCTTTCTCAGCCGCTAATACCTTGAAAAGATAAGGTAACTCGCCAAAGCGACTCGCCACTTTCTCGCTTAGAAACAAGTTTAGGTTCTTAGAAATCAAGCTCGACAATGTGGTCTGTTGCCCGTTATCAGTCACCATTGAGCAACCATTGGGGTGTGCGCCCATCCAAATCTCCGCTTGTGGCTCACCAGATTGGTTATCAATACCAAACAGTTGGCTAAACGAAGACGGGCTACCCCATGCGTAGTTTTGAATCACGTTGGTCATAGGGTAGAAAAAGCGTTGTACGAACGAGTCGTTCGCTAAAGAAAAATCAGACATCGAGATCACCATGAAGGGAAACATGGCTTGAGCTCTACTCGATTTACTAAAATACGAGAGTAGAGGGACTCAAGCCATTGGAGTTGAAATGGCTTAAGCCGCTGCTGTTGCTAGCTTGGCTTTGCGTAGATTTTTAAGCGCGATACAAGTAACCGCAGTCACACCTGCACCTGATGCCATGCACAGCAGTGCCAGCATTGGGTAGTTCATTGCGCCGAGCAGAGCCACAACAGGGCCACCGTGAGCAACGCTGTTGGTGATACCAAATGAGAACGCCATAACAGCTGCAGTCATTGAGCCAAGCACGTTGGCAGGGATAACCGACATTGGATCTTGCGCTGCGAAAGGAATCGCACCCTCAGAGATACCTACTAAGCCCATCGCACCTGCTGCTTTGCCTGCTTCAATTTCAGAAGATTCAAACAGGTCGAACTTGCGGCCCAATCTGGTTGCGATAGCCATGCCTAATGGAGCGACAGGGATTGCGCACGCCATCGCACCCATGAATTGAGTTTGACCGCTGGCAATCATGCCGACCGAGAAAAGGAACGCTACTTTGTTGAACGGACCGCCCATATCGAAACCGGCCATGCCACCAAGGACGATGCCAAGCAGAACCACGTTGCCTGTGCTCATGCTCGTTAGTAGTGCAGTAAGAGCATCCATCAGCCCAGCGATAGGTGCGCCGATAACAAAAATGAACAGACCTGCGATGAACAAAGAGCCAGTGATCGGAGCGATCATGATAGGCACAAGCGGTTGAACGAATTTGTGGTAGTTAAACGAGGTGATCCATTTAACGAAGTAACCCACTAATAAGCCTGCGATGATTGCGCCAATGAAGCCAGTACCAGCGTCAGCGCCATAGAAAGAACCGTTGTTGGCAATCCAGCCGCCAATTAAGCCAGGGGTTAGGGCAGGGCGGTCAGCAATCGCGTAAGCAATGTAGCCAGCCAAGATTGGGATCATCAATGTGAAGGCAACCACGCCCACTTCTAGGATTTGGTTCCACATGCTGCCAGCAGGAATCGCCATGCCAGATTCACTTGGCTCGCCGCCAATCGCCAGTGCAAGGGCTATCAATAGGCCACCAGTCACGACGAATGGGATCATGTGAGATACGCCATTCATCAAGTAACGGTAAAGGTCTGAACGTGCTTGTGAGGCTTTTTCTACAACAGATTGGTTGGTCGGCGTTTGTTCTGCTTGGTAGCTTGGCGCGTTGAGTGCTTGCTTAATCAAGCCTTGCGCGTCTTTGATTGGCGCTTTTACGTTGGTTTTGATAACGCATTTTCCGGCAAAGCGAGCCATGTCGACCTGTTTGTCACAAGCCACCACAATCGCATCTGCGCGTTCGATCTCTTCTCGAGTTGGGCTGTTCTTAACGCCAATAGAACCGTTGGTTTCGACCTTGATGTCGTAGCCAAGAGCCGCCGCGCCTTTTTCTAGTGCTTCGGCTGCTAAATATGTGTGTGCGACGCCAGCTGGGCAGCCTGTCACACCAATGATGAAGCCTTGCTTCTCAACATTGGTTTCTGTCTCAGCAGGTTCAGGTTTGGTAAGCAGTAGCTCTAATGCCGCTTGTTCAGATTGAGCATTCATGAAGTTTTCAATGAAACCTTCTTCAATCAATTTTGAAGAAAGCTCTGCCAGTACTTCGATGTGGTGATTATCGCCGCCATCAGGAGAGGCAATCATGAAGAACAGTTTTGATGGCTGGCCGTCATCGGCGCCGTACTCGATACCCTGTTGATGGACACCGATAACAACCGCGGGTTTGATGACCGCAGCGCTTTTCGCGTGTGGCAGAGCAATACCTTCTTCAAATCCGGTATTACCTTGTTCTTCACGAGCTTTAATGTCGGTAAGGAACTGTGCTTTGTCTGAAATTCGACCTTGTGCGTACAGCACCTCGATCAGCTCTTTAAATACGTCTTCTTTTGAATTAGCGCTAAGCGAAAGCTTAATCAAATTTTGGTTGATCAATGTCGTGATCATAATGAACCCCTACTCTGTTTTTATTTTGTTAGGGGTATTCTGGAATCTACGGCTTGCCTTCTGTAGTGAAGAAAAAATGCATTTACTGGATGATTGTTGCCTTATAAATGGAGTGTGATTTTGATCGGTTAGGAGTGCCTGTTTGGGGGAGTGTTGACAGCTTTTATGAAGTTATAACGCTTTTATTGATAAGGGCTTAGATTGATTTTTCTATCATGATAACAGTGTTCTAAATCTGGCCTTAGACTGGAGATTTATTTCCACTACTGGATTTTTGTAACCTAGATCTCAAATTGTGATTTTGTTCAATAGCGCTATGTTTCACTAAGGAGTATATCTATTCCCGTAGCCTTATTGCTGCTTATAAGAGTTCGAAACAATGATATTTCATGACCTAATCTCGTCGGTATTAAACGAGCGAGAACCGTTTCATAACATCTGGTTTGCGGGAGATTTTCACACGCCTTCAGCATTCAGTTATCAGGTGAACTTTCCGCGTTTAGAGCTGGTGCTCGACGGTGAGTATATTAATGAAATGGAGAGTCATGATCGCAAGATCACCAATGTTGTTGCGAAAGCAGGGGATGCGATTTTCATCCCGCCTAACTGTTGGAACAAGCCGAACTGGGATACTGATTGTTCGGTACTGAGTATGTTGTTTGGGCGTCGTCAGCTTGGTTTAAGCTTGGTGAGCAAGCGCAAAGGGGAAGAGAGCTTCTACGATATCCAAAAGCATAGTATTCAGACTCGCTCTGGCTTTGCGATTGATAATATTTTGGAGGCGCTCAGCTCGTTAGCGCGCGAGAGCAACAAGCAGCCGATGGATGAATTATTGCTGCAAGCGTTGCTTCAATACAGCAAGACGATGCTGGATGCGCCTGTCGAGAAGTCTCACAGCCGCGTACAGGATGTGTATCAAGGGATCTGTATCTATATCCAAGAGAACTTCCACCGCCAGATCACGCGAGACAGCATCGCTTTGCGCTTTAGTATTTCATCCAACCATTTGTCGCGAATGTTTCGTCAACAAGGCCACATGACGCTGGCTGAATACATTACACGTGTGCGAATCGACCGCGCCAAGTTCATGCTCAAGAAATACAATTTCAAGCTCAATGAAGTGTCGGTACGTTGTGGCTTTAAGGATGTGAATTACTTCTGCCGAGTATTCAAAAACCGCACCGGAAGAACCCCGACTGAATATCGAGGATCCATCTAGAACTAACGAGCTGGTAATCAAATCAGGCGTGACGAGATGTACATCAGCAGAGCTTGCAGGTCGACACTGCTTCGAGTCTTTTGCAGACGTTCATTGACCTGATCGTGAAGCAGGTTTCGAGTTAGGTTGGTCGCCGCGACAATGTGCTCACGCTGTGGCTTGGTTGGCAGAACAAGAGCAATGGCCACATGCACTTCGCCGATACGTGATGCCCAGTCAATTGGGTCGTCACTGACGATAACCGCAATCGAGAGATCTTGAGTCGATTCAAACATTACATGCGGCAGTGCAATACCCGGTGACACGCAGGTTGAAGAGCGTTCTTCTCGCTTAATAAATGCCAGAATCAATTCATCTGGGTCTTCTGGGTAAACAAGGTGAGCGAGCCCTTTCAAGCACTCAAATTTGGTCAGTTGGGTTTGCGCCTTAGCGTGGTGCCATTTGATATCACAAGGTGGGCATATTTGTGGCATTCGCTGAATTAGATCGCTAGAGAACTCATGGCTCACCTGTGAGCCAACCATGTCGTAATGCTCTGCAATTATGTCTTTGAGAACGAAACAGGCAAGCTCCGCATCAATACCGACCGCGGTTATCTGGCACAAATCACCACGAAGTAAACCTACTTGCAGCATCGCGACGGATTTGGAGAGATCAGCGGTTCGATTTTGAGTGATGTTGATAATGCGGATGTTGCTTTTGAATTTCTTCGCTAAGCGAGTCAGCGGCTGCGCGACATGTGAGTTCGCGGCAGGATCGTTAACGAAGAAGGTGATCTGGTATTCGTTCATGAAAAGTTTAAGTTCGACAATGCTTAATAAAGACTTTATCGATACTCAACAATACCTCTTCCATGGGAATGAATAAGGTTTTAGCTGGGTCAAATCGGTTTGGTTGTTCGATGTCGATATCAGAGACGATCAACACTTTGTCTGCGAGGGTAATATCTTGGGCGGTCAGTAAGTTTTCAATACCCATAGCGCCTTGCGTCTCAACCTTGATTGAAACGTTGAACTTAGGGGCTGTTTTATTTAGAGCATCAGCTGCCATATAGGTGTGCGCAATGCCTGTAGGGCACGCAGTTACCGCTACAATTCTCATTATTATTCTCGGCTTAATCTCGTCTCTGTTACGTTACATAAGCTACCTTTCACAAGCTACCTTGCAAAAGCTATCTTGTATGGGAACTTCAGTATAGAAAGCTCGCATAGAGGAGGGACGATATGTTTATGGGTTCTGGGGATTTTATGGATTGGCGTTTTTTATTCCAAGGTGAAAGTCACACTCTGAGCTCTTGGTTACAATAATCCAGTTAATGCACCTTTCGTCCTATATATTGAGTGCCTTCACACCGTTAATCTTTTCATCTTATTAACCTTATTCCTAGGTTAACAGACACTAATTACTTCAGTCTGAATGCAGGCGAGGCAGAGCAACATATGGATATCACCAATATTATCGAGCCCGAGATTATCTGCTTGGAACTACAAGCAGACTCTAAACAGGCGGTATTTGAAGAGCTTGTTGAACTGCTCGATCGTGCCGGTAAGCTCTCTAATAAAAGTGTATTCCTTGATGATATCTGGAAGCGTGAAGCCATTGGTAATACGGGCTTTGATGATGGTATTGCGATTCCACATGCGAAAAGTACTGCCGTTGCAAAGCCTGCCGTTGCTGTGGGTATCAGCCGCTCTGGTATCGATTATGGCGCAGACGGCGGCGAGCTGTCGGATGTGTTCTTTATGCTCGCTTCACCAGACAACAACGACGACCACCATATCGAGGTACTGGCTCAGATTTCGACCAGGCTTATCGAAGATGGCTTTGTTACAAAATTAAAGGCGGTGGAGTCTGTCGAGGAAGCTCAAGAGCTGTTTCTTGAAGCCAATTCAGAATCGTTCGATAGCTACGCATCTAGCCATCATGAAGTGTATGTCGAACCACTAAGCCCTTGGGCACAATCTCTTAATCGCCTCAAAGAACACTTATTATACGGCACCTCACACATGATTCCTTTCGTGGTTGCAGGTGGTGTGCTTTTGTCTTTGTCGGTGATGATGTCGGGTCATGGTGCAGTACCTGAAAGCGGTGTGTTAGCAGATATCGCACAGATGGGCATCGCGGGGTTAACCCTGTTTACAGCGGTGCTCGGTGGTTACATCGCGTATTCAATGGCCGACAAACCGGGTTTAGCGCCCGGTATGATTGGTTCTTGGGTTGCGGTGAATCAATACAATACCGGCTTTCTCGGTGCAATTGTGGTCGGTTTCTTCGCTGGTTTTGTGGTGAATCTACTTAAGAAGATCAAACTGCCAGACAGCATGATCTCGCTGAGCTCTATCTTCATCTATCCATTAGTCGGCACCTTCGTGACCTGTGGTGCGGTGATGTGGGTGATTGGCTCTCCGATAGCTCAAGTAATGCTTGAGATGAACCAAATGCTGACTGGCATGGCAGGCTCAGGAAAAGTGGTATTGGGCAGTATTTTAGGTGCAATGACGGCCTTTGATATGGGCGGCCCGATCAATAAAGTAGCAACGCTGTTTGCCCAAACTCAGGTGAATACTCAACCATGGTTGATGGGCGGTGTCGGGATAGCGATTTGTACACCACCACTAGGCATGGCACTGGCGACTTTCTTATCGCCAAAGAAATTCAAAAGAGACGAACGTGAAGCAGGTAAAGCGGCGGGCATCATGGGCATGATTGGCATCAGTGAAGGCGCGATTCCTTTTGCTGCCGCCGATCCTGCGCGCGTTCTGCCTGCGGTTGTGGCTGGTGGCATTGTCGGTAATGTGGTTGGTTTTATGTTCCATGTGGTAAACCATGCACCATGGGGCGGTTGGATTGTTCTGCCTGTGGTTGATGGCAAACTTGGCTACATTATTGGCACACTTGCGGGGGCTCTAACGACAGCTTTTATCGTGATTCTTCTGAAGAAGAACGTGGTCGAAGGCGAAGTGAATTCCAATCAGTTTACCGGTGGTTCGGTAACGGAAGAGGGGCAAGCGGATGTATTGGCGATTACTTCTTGTCCGTCTGGTGTTGCCCATACTTTCTTGGCTGCGAAATCGTTAGAAAAGGCGGCGCATCATCTCGGGGTTCGGATTAAAGTCGAGACACAAGGTGCCAACGGGATAGGCAATCGAATTACACAGAAAGATATTGAAAGGGCGAGGTTGGTGATCTTTGCTCACGATGTGGCGATTAAAGAAGTAGAGCGCTTTGCGAACGTGAAAACCTTGGATGTTAGTACCAAAGAGGCGATGCTTAATGCTCAGGCGTTGATCATGAGAAAGGTGTAACCCTTAAACCGCAAAATTTATCATCTATAAAGTTAACTAGATCAAAGCTAAAAAGACTCCGCTCAGGCCGGTTAAGGTGAAAGTGTAGTCTTTTTGTATTGTGCCCAATCAGTCAGGTCAGACGCTAAAAAGGGTGGTACTTAAATACGTCTTCAACCATTGAGTTGAGTAAATCAATATCGTCACAGGTTTTGGCGTAGGTACGCAGGCCTGCGATTTGGACCTGAACATGACGAGCAAGTTGAGTCGGCTCGCGCTCTTTGCTGATCTCACCCAATTCTTGTGATTCTGCAATCAGCTTGGCGAACTCGCCTTCCATTATCTTAAGTGACCTCTTCGCTTCTGCTAACAATTCTGCGTGTTCATCAGTCAGTTCAGCGACCGTTTTAGCCAGCATACACATGCCATTTGGCGCGCTCTGTTTCGATTCGACAACGGCGCGTTTTACGAAGTTTTCCAGCGCTTTGATAGGCGATTCGGTTTCACTGCGGAAGCAGTTCAGATTAAGGATGCCAAGTTCGGTATAGCGAGCAAGCGTCTCTTTAAACAAACCTTCTTTGCTGCCAAACGTCGCGTAGATGCTGCCCGGACGCATATCAATCACGTCTTGCAGGTTACGCATAGAAGTCGCATGAAAGCCCTTTTCCCAATACAGGTTCGTTGCTTTATCTACTACGTCTTGTCTATCGAACTTAGCGGTCTTAGCCATAACATCTACTTCATTAATCTGAACATATGTTCAATATTTTATGCTGAACGCCCGTTCTAGTAAAGGTGTGTTTAGCTGCTTTGCGCAGGCTTAGAACATCAAAGAGTTAATAAAACATCCAGATCATCAGGAAATAATCTTAATCATCAATAACTTCTACGGTCTTGTGCTGAGCGCCGTAGTAGGTGCCTTCATCGATGGTGTACATCAATGTTGCTTCGCACTCTGGACAATCGAATTCCTCATTGGGTTCAATAGCCGCTTCTTCTACCCATTCCCAACCGATATGTTCTTCGCAAGCGGGACAATCCATACAATATCTCTCAGTTGTTGTCGCATATTTATTGCGAATCTCTACTTTGATAATTCGGCATTATACATATTTAGTTAACGAGGAATAGACAGTTAATCAGCGCAGAATAGGGAGTTGATTAGTTGTGAATCAATCGCTGGTGAGCGTTGAATCTATAGTTAGTTCTGAATATATCGTTTTCTCTGAGCACATAATTGGTGCAGGCCTACCCCTTTTGGGTAGTTAAAGTGTGTCAGATTTCAGTCGCTTACGTCAATAAAATGTTGTCGCATGTGTTTTGGGTATCGTTAGGTCGCTTAGCTAACAGTTTTATCGGTAAATCAATGAATTTTGTAAGGTTAAATGTTACCTTCATCGCATCGCGATCTGTGTGGCACGGTAATTGATGCACATTGATCAAGTTGAATAATTATACAGTCACAATTGAGGCGCATCTTATAAGGGTGTGCGAGTTAGATGACTGAAAAGATTTGTTAGCTGCTAGGGAAATGATAATGAAATTAACCGATATGTCTTTTAAGCAAAAAATCATCGCTTTGCTTATTTTACCGATCTTGGGATTTCTATGGCTTAGCGTTTCTGCTATTTCAAAAGGCGTAGAAACCACCAGTGAATTGTCTTCATTAAACCAACTTACCCGTTTGTCGGTTGTGTACAGTGAACTTGTGCATGAGTTACAAAAAGAGCGTGGAATGACGGCTGGGTTTATCGGCTCACAGGGCACTAAGTTTGTCAGTGAACTACGTGCACAAAGAGCCAGTGCAGATAATAGACGTAATCTGAAAACCGAATACTGGCAATCTGCTGAAATCGATTTACCGCAGATCACTCGGCTGAACACTGAAATAAGCCAAAGCCTAAATCAAATTACTTCTATTCGAAATCGAGTGGATTCTCAATCGATTCCTCTGTCTGAAGCTTTGGGTTACTACACTAAACTGAATGCAAAGCTGCTGAGCGTATCGGCGTTAATTGCTGAGCTTAGCTCTGATGCTGCCATCACCACTGAAACCATCGCTTACTACAACTTTTTACAAGGTAAAGAGCGAGCGGGTATCGAGCGTGCTGTCCTAAATAATACCTTCTCTAAAAATGAATTTGGCCCAGGCATGTTGGTTAAATTCATCTCTTTGGTGACTGAGCAAAATACCTATTTCTCAAACTTTGAGGTATTGAGTAACCCAGCTAACGTTCGTTTCTTTGAACAGCAATTGAATGATCGTTCGGTGGCAGAAGTAGAAAAGCTTCGTGGTTTGGCTGAATCTAAGATGAGCGGTTTTGATGTTGATCCTGTGTACTGGTTCTCGCAATCTACCGCTCGTATTGTTCAGCTAAAGAAAACAGAAAACCGCCTAGCAGAGTCGCTTATCGCACTGACAGAGAAAAAAATGTCAGAGGCGCAGTCTGCGATGATGATGAGTATTGGTCTGTTTGCTTTGATAACCTTGTTCGCGACCTTCGTGAGCTATAAGGCGATCAGCGACCTGACGATGAGAGTAAAAGATCTTACAGTGATGTTGTCTAAGGTTCGTAATGACAACGACTTAACAGTTCGCGCTAAGTTCGTTGGCAACAGCGAGCTTGGACAGATCTCTTCGGCACTCAACGAAACGCTAGAGAAGTTTTCAAACGTTATCGACAACCTGTCTCAGTCGAGTCTGACCTTAGCTTCAGCCGCTGAAGAAACCTCACAAACCTGTCACTACAATTCGAACACGCTAGTGCAACAACAAGACCAAATTGGCTTGGTTGCGACGGCGACAGAAGAGTTATCAGCAACGGTAAATGAGGTGGCGGCTAAAACTCAGCAGACAGCAAGTTCCGCTAAACTGGTCGATGAGCAGTCTCAAGAAGGTTTGAGTACGGTTCAAAACTCTTACCACTCTATCGAAAAACTGGCATCTGAAATTAATGATCTAGCGGAAAAGATCACGCACTTACACGAGAGCAGTAATAACATCAACAGTGTGATTGATGTGATTAAGTCCGTCGCTGAACAGACTAACTTGTTAGCATTGAACGCGGCAATTGAAGCGGCAAGAGCGGGTGAGCAAGGTCGTGGATTTGCGGTAGTGGCTGATGAAGTTCGCACGTTAGCACAGCGTACTCAGCAGTCGACAGCTGAAATTGAAGGTTTCATCAGCTCGTTACAGTCTGATGTGCAAACCGCGTTTAATGTGATTGATAACAGTCAGAAGATGTCGTCTAAAGCGGTTGAGGATTCAAAAGAGGTGGAACACACCTTACAAGGTATCTCAGCATCGGTGAGCGAGATCTTTAGCATGACTGAGCAGATCGCAACCGCTACCGAAGAGCAAGCGGTAGTGACTCAAGACATCGCCCAGAACGTGATGGCGGTTGAGCAGAAGTCGACCGAGTCTACGACAGGTGCAACGCAAATAGCTGCAACAGCCAAAGAACAAGCTCAGTTAGCAGCTTCATTGAAAGATATTGCGAGTACGTTTAAGAGCTAACTAGCAAGCACTCCAATAAGAAGTAAAATGCCCGTTAGTCTCTACTTTTAATAGCAGGACTAACGGGCTATTTGTATCTGCTGTCTTCTAAATGGCAACAGATAGTCCATTCAATGGGGATCTACCCCATAAACCAAGACACGAAAATCAACGCACCAAAACCAAATGTCGCCATTAATGCCGTGTCGCCACCGGCTGCTGTGTAGCTGCCTTCGGTTTGTAGGTGAGGGAAGTCAGGTCTGCGAACCTTAACTACCATTGCGAGTGGGCCCCAGATAGCTAGGAACACCAGCACCATACCTGCATAGTCCAGCATGCTTACAAACTGGCTAGCGAACAGCTCAGCTAATACCAAAGGTAAGATGAAGGTTAGCGCATAAGCCAACGCTTTGTTGTTGGTCACCGCATCTTTGTTTTGGTCGTAAAGCGCCATCGACACGCCGAGGAAAGAAGTCACCAAGGCCAGAGCAGAGAACAGAGCGATCACCACTTTCAACCAAGCAGATTGGCCGCTGAACGCAGAGATCAACTCAGAGATATTGTGGAACTGGCTTATCGCGTCTGTGCCAAGGTTGCCGATAATCGCGAATAACCAAGTTAGGTAGCAAATTAATGGAATCACTGAGCCTAGCAGAATCATATTGCGGATCTGCTTTTGAGTTGCTTCACGGTTGTAGATCACCAGTGATGGGATCACCACCATAGAGGCAAAGCTGGTAAAGATAACTGCGCTGTATTGCACCACGTCGTTGGCCGTGTATTGGCTGGTTTGAGTTAGGTAATCAAGGCGAATGTTGCTAAATAATGACGCGATAACGATAAACAGCATCACGACCATCAAGATGAATAGCCCGCGATTCAGTTTGTCGATATAAGACTTGCCCGAGACGACGATAGCACCCATCAATAGGCTGAAAATGGTATACGCAACGGATGCTGATACATCGACACCAACGTCGAGCAGTAGCTTATGAATGATGTCACTGACACCCAAGATATAAGCGATCAACATGCATACTAGCAACAGGTAAAAGAGTGCATTGATAAAGTGTTTACCTTTGCTGCCCAGAGTGAGGTAAGCAACACTGCTCATGCCACTGTTGTCTTTAGTTTTAGTGCATGCTTCTGCCAGGAGGAGTGCAGAGTATGTGGTGCCGATAAAGATAAGTAGCATCAGCACTGAGCTGATCATGAAGCCAAATTGGGCCAACACCATGGGAATAGCAAGCATGCCAGCCCCTAATGCAGTTCCTGACAGAATCAAAGAACTGCCGAATAATTTCATATTCAAGAAAAACAACCTCAAGCGATCCAATTAAATTTTGTTTGGATTGTAAATAATTGTTTCCAAGACTAACAAAATACTCAGTAAAGTTAGGGGTTAATTTCTAATAAATTTTGAATTTTTCTAAAAAATTTAAGCAGGAATTTCTGGTGTATATGTGTGGTTGATTTAAGTATTCACTCGGTGAGTTTATTTATCGTTTAGTTAACGTTCGTCCATTATTGAATGATTTAGAAATTGGCAAAATTCAGTTAAAAAGAAGTATGTTTATGAGCTAATTGTTTTCAATTCATCAAGTTTAATACTTCTCCTTTCCTGAATCCCGTTCAGGCAATGTCGATGACTAACCGTTCTATGGGTAAAAGACACGCTCAGATCGCTTTATCAATTTGAAGGTAAATAGGTAAAGAACGAGAAAAGTGTCGAAAATTCTGTTGACCTGACTACAACTTCATAGTTTATCTTTACTACTGAAATGAGGGAGAAGTGGATGTATCGCATATCTGAATTAGCGGAGCTCGTTGGCCTGAGCCGTTCAACGCTTTTGTACTATGGAAAGTTGGGTTTGATAGAAGCTCAACGCACCAATAATGGTTATCGAAGTTATTCCGAACGCGACTTGCAGCGTGTGAAATTGTTGCAGCAGTTACAAGCGGGTGGACTGACGTTGAAAGAGTGTCAGGCGTGTTTGGATGCCAAGGTTGACCGCTCCTTGTTACAAAACCGACTCGAACAATTGGACGAAGAGATCGCTCAGAAACAGCGTTCGAGAGATCTTTTATCGGCCTTGTTAGGCGAGAGTGGTTTGCAAGATTGGCATGAATCGATGGACAAGGTGGCGCCTGATGCGCATCTCGATTGGCTCATTAAGCAAGGCTTTGATGAGAAGCAAGCACTGCGACTGAAATGGCTTTCAAAAGACATGAACGATCATGACCAGTACATGGCGGATTTTGAGGTGATCTTTGAGGGTTTACAGCGTTTAGGGCCAGGAACAGCGGAAGATACTTTAGCGGCGTTGGTACACGTTTCGGTTTCTCCTAAACGTGTGCTTGAGATCGGTTGTGGTAAAGGTATTGCCACCTCGGTGTTAGCGAAAGCCTTAGTAGAACATCAAGTGGATGTGCAAATAACGGCGGTAGATAATGATCAACCGAGTTTAGATGTTCTGACTCAGCAAGCACAGGTTCTTGGCTTAGAAAGCAACGTCAAAACCGTATGCGCGAGCATGATGGATCTGCCGTTTGAAGCTAAGTCGTTTGACCTAATTTGGTCGGAAGGCAGCGCTTACATCATGGGTGTTGAAAAGGCGCTAAAGCAGTGGCGAAATTTACTCAGTGATGACGGCATATTGGTCGTTAATGATTTGGTGTGGAATACCGAACAACCTAACGAATCGAGCAAAGCGTTCTGGCAGAAAGAGTACCCGGACATGACGACGGTTTCCGAGCGTATTAAACAGGCAAAAGCAGCGGGTTATGAAGTTTTGGATCACTTTGCAATGAATGACGCTGGTTGGCTTGCGTATTACCAGCCCTTTCAAAAGCGAATAGAAGCGCTTAAAGCAACGATGCCGAACTCAAAAGCGCTCGTCGATTGCGACAATGAAGTTAAACAATTTTTCGATAGCAGCACATCAAAGAACGGTTTGGGTCAAGAGCCTTCGAAAGGTTCTGAACAACGTGATTTTGATTATCAGTTCTTTGTGCTCAAGAAATTAAAGTAAATGAGTAACACCATGAAATTTAGGCAATATAATTCAAATGAAATCGAAACGATCACTCAAGTTTTCACTCAAACCTTTACGGATTCAGAAGGTGAGAACGAAGGTAAAACTTTGGGTGAGCTTGCCAACGATCTTTTAACGACCACAGCTCCGACAGAGCTATTTTGCTTTGTTGTTGAAGATGATTCTAGTGAGTCGGATGCGGATAGTACGATTGTAGGCTCGATTATCTTTACGTCGCTTTCATTTGACGATGAAACCAAGGCATATTTGCTTTCGCCAGTCGCGGTGAGCACTCAGGTGCAAAAGCGTGGTATTGGTCAGCGCCTGATTAACTCCGGTTTGCAGCTCCTAAAAGAGCAGGGTATTGAGCTTGCAGTGACGTACGGTGATCCTAACTACTATTCAAAAGTGGGCTTTGAGCAAATTACCGTTGAGCAAGTCCCTGCGCCCTTTGAATTGAGTTTCTCTCACGGTTGGTTGGCTCAATCGTTGACTGGTGGTGAAATTAAAGTAACAAGTGGCAAGTCGAGCTGTGTTAAAGGCTTGGCCCACGCAGAATATTGGTAGCCGCTTGCAAAAAAATTGAGAAAAAGAGAAAGCCCATCAGGTGTTGCCTGTTGGGCTTTCTTGTTATGAACGAAGACATTCTTCTGGCTTCAATGTATAAATTGAACAACTGTTCAAAATAACACTTGAACGATCGTTCTTGTTTGATCTATATTGTTTTTACACCAACGGAGAACATTCATTAATTGCTCCGTGATTGAATAACTTTAGAACCGAAAATTGATAGGGATAGAGCAATGAGCAACTTCAAAATTCACTCAGTAGAATCCGCGCCAGAGCAAAGCCAACCTATTCTTGAGGGCGCTAAAAAGCAGATGGGCAGAGTGCCGGGCTTGTTTGGTGTGTTGGCTGAATCTCCAAACACACTTAAGGCTTACACTCAGCTTCATCAGGCGTTTAGTGACTCATCTTTCGATGCTGAAGAGCTAACGGTTGTTTGGCAAACCATCAACGTTGAACACGAATGCCACTACTGCGTTCCTGCACACACTGGCATTGCACATTCAATGAAGGTTGATCCTGCAATCACCGAAGCACTGCGTAATCGCACAGCTTTACCCACTGAAAAGCTGCAAGCCCTGCATGATTTTACGCTGAGCATGGTACGTAACCGCGGCAATGTGCCTGAAAGTGAAATGGCAGCATTTTTCGAAGCGGGCTACGGTCAGCAACAAGTGCTAGAAGTGATTCTTGGCCTGTCTCAGAAAGTGATCAGTAATTACGTAAACCACGTTGCTAAAACGCCAGTCGACAAAGTTTTTGAACAGTTCGCTTGGCAAGGGTAATCGTATTTAACTAACCATCGTATTTAAGCAACTCAAGATATGATAATGATGGAAGCCCCACTCAGTTGAATGGGGCTTTGTTGTTTTGGTCTAAATGGTAATTAGAAAGGTAACCTAACGCACGTGCTTAGCGATTATTTTCGCTAGTGTCACAACCCCTTCTTTCCACTCTTTGCTCTCTTCAATGTTGGCAACAGTAAAGCGCAAGCAGTGTTTATATTGGTCGTTGGTGCCAAATACTGTTCCGGGTAAAATCCCCAACTTATGCTTTAAACAGTCTTGATAGACTGCGTAGCTATCGACCGATTCAGGCAGTGTTATCCAGTTTAAAAAAGAGCCTTCCGGTTTTGATAGGTGGTATTGCCCGACAAGGTGTGGGTGGCTATCTAGTGCTTGTATTAACAGGCTTTGGAATTGCTTTTGGTTGGTTTGGTAGAGCCGTTTCATTTTGGATAAGTGGCTGCGATATTTACCGGTAGTGAGGAATTGCCCTACCGCGGATTGCATCAGGTTTGAGCTGCCCATGTTGTCGCATAAAAGGTACTTTTCGACTAAAGGTTGGTAGCGCCCCGACAATAACCAACCGATTCGCAAGCGTGAGTCTAAGGTTTTAGACAGTGAGTTGACGTAGATGACTCTATCTTGGTCATCAAGCTCTTTGAGGCTAGCGATTGGTGTATCGAACGCCAAGCTACCGAACACATCGTCTTCGATAATTGGTAAAGATCCGGTGATCTCCAGTAATGCTTTTCGATTCGCCAATGGCATTCTTGAGCCGGTTGGGTTAGTAAAGTTTGGCGTTAGCAGTAAGGTTTTCACTTCCCATTTGTCCAACGCACTCTGTAGGGATGGTATATCAATACCGTGGCTAACGCTGCTTGGGATTTCAAGGGCTTGCAATCCAAGTGATTCAAGTAAAAGTAGATTACCGAAATAACAGGGCGACTCGACCGCCACGATGTCGCCGGGCTTGGTGAGCGCACGCAAAGCTAGACTGATCGCCTGTTGAGCACCGTGAGTAATTGCAATCTCTTTCGATCCCGCAGGCACACCAAGATCATGAGTGATCTTTAACAATTGCTTTACTAATTGCTCGTCGCCGGGGGGTAATTGGTAATAACCGGGAAGCTGAGTTTGTAATCGACTGTGACGGCCAATCTCGGCATACAAGCTACGAATCGCAGGATTGTTGATGTTCGGGTGCGCGGAGCCTGCCAACAGTTTCAGGCGACCTTTTGGACGAGAGAGTACCGATTTGGTGACAGACAACAGATCGACTTTTTGAGGTTGGCTTGATGCATCCCAGCTGGTGGTGTTCGGTGCTTTCACGCGATAGCCAGATTTAGGTACTGAATAAACCCAGCCTGTGGCTTCCAGTTCTTGATAGGCGCGAATTACGGTATTTTTGCTTACGCCAAGCTGTTCGCTTAACTGGCGGATCGAGGGAAGGCGATCGTCTGGATGAAAGAGCCCCTTATCGATCTGAGCCTTAATATGTTGTTCGGTAGCAAGGTATTTATTGCCGCTGAGTTCTGCTTCCACGTTTTTCTCCCTCGTTGCTCACTCTCAATCTGTAACCATTCAAAGTGTTATATCTGTATCTTTATTAGTTATCTGTACCCAACTAAGGTAACAGCATTGATGAAGAGTTGACCAGAGGTTTGTAATGCTGATTAAAATGATTCCGTTTGTGTTTGTAATATTGTGGTCGTCAGGTTTTGTCGGCGCACGTCTTGGTGTGGAATACGCGGAACCCGCAACATTACTTTCATTGAGGATGGTAGCCAACGTGGCGCTGTTCTTGGTTTTGATTGCAATCCTTAAGCGTCGTATTCCTCGTGGTCGAGCATTCTTCCACGCAAGTGTGGTTGGCATCTTGATTCATGGTTTCTACCTTGGTGGCACCTATCTGGCGATTGATATAGGTATGCCCGCCGGGTTGAGTTCTCTACTTGTTGGCTTACAACCGATTCTTACCGCATTGATTATGATCAGCTGTACTTCTCAGCGTTTTAATTTTGCACAGTGGTTGGGGTTAGCGCTTGGTTTTGCGGGTATTAGTTTGGTGTTGATGGGCAATATTGAATGGCAGTCAGACGACCAAAAAGGCTTGGCAACGTTATTGTGTTTGGTTTCTTTGGTGGGTATTACCTGCGGCACTTTGTATCAGAAGCGCTTCTGTCAGGGGACAGATATGGTCGGCGGTGCGATGGTGCAATATTTGGCTTCTGCCGCGTTGTTTCTGCCGTTCGCAATGCGTTACGAAACTATGCAAGTAAACTGGACGATAGAATTCACGTTGACTCTAATTTGGCTGGTGGTCGTTCTGTCTTGTGTTGCCATCCTATTGTTGCTTTACATGGTAGAGCACGGTGCATCTTCAAGTGTGGCTTCGGTCTTTTACTTGGTGCCACCGACGACAGCAATCCAAGCGTGGCTTATTTTCGGTGAATCATTCGATATCTATGGTGCAATGGGCTTTGCGTTGTCTGCTGCGGCGGTTTATTTGGTGGTGAGGAAGCCAGAATGGATTAAGGCTCGCAGTCGAACAGTGTTAGAGCGGTAGTTTGTATACCAAAACTCATCCTACTAAAAATCGATGACTAGAAACAAAAAAGAGCCTGAATATTCAGGCTCTTTCTATATAAAATATTGGCTAGCGACTTTTGATTAGCGTTTCATCAAACAAGCGTAAGCCGTTGTAAACGGTGCTTCTTGGTATTGCTTAAGGCCGGTCTCTTTGAACTTCATCATAAGAGGGTTGCGCTTAAGGCTTTCTTTGATTTCAGCTGGAGACACAACGGTTACATCTAGGCCGTCGATTAGCTGAATTGCTGCTTCAAGTTTGAAGCCGAAACCACCGCCAGCAAATTTGCCTTTAGTCTGACGTTGGCGAATTACAACTTTTTCTACTTGGTAATCTTCCATTAACTTTGCAAAAGAGAATTGAAAGTCTTTCATATTCTGTGTGTCGTTTGCGTCGCTAATCGCAACCTTAGAAACTCGGCAATCAGGAATGTTAAATACGCCGTCTGACAGAGAAAGAAGACAGATGACTGCATCGTTACCTTTGATTTCAACACCACAAATTTTCATGTTCTTACCTACTTATTTTAGAGCCCTACATTATGGTGTTATTTCTAACACTTCTCCAGTATTTGCGCGTATCAGCAGCAAATAAGTCTAAATCAGAGAGTATTTTAGTCGCCGAAAGTTAACCTTTGATTGAAAAAACATCACACGAATTTACGGTATCGTTTTCTATGAGATGAAGCTCACAAAAGCTTAGCGGGATTTTATATGTGTGCTGTATATTGCGCGCGCATCCCTATTTGAAGTGTGGTTATTAATCCCAATGAATATCAATAATCTTTCGATTAAGAGTAAAATCGCGATCCCGCTGTTGGTGATTGTGATTGTTTTTTCTACCGTTACTGTGCTCAACGTTATCAGATCAAATGCTCAAGCTGCGATTAATAATGAGCTCAATAATGTGGTTCAGCCCGTGTTAGACAATTTGGAAGATGGGTATCGTGACATTTATCAAGTTATCGCTTCTGCTCAAGGTCTATTACTCTCGAAAGACCAAGCGGCGATTGAGTACCAAAAATTTGAATTTAAAGACAACGCTTACAAAGCGGTTCCTCGTTTTGAAAGTGTCGAAACCTTGTATCAAGCGGGCGTGTTGGATCCATCTTCACGTGGCGAGTTATCAAAGCTTGTTAACGCGATGAGCAAGTGGGTGGCACTGCACGAGCCAATGTTCGCTGATCCAGCAAACGCAGACCAATACAATATTGATTACTCGCCAGCGCTTGACGCAGAGTTTGCGATCATTCGTACTCAACTGCGCGATATCCGAACTCTGATCGAATTGAAACAGAAAGAGCTTCGCCAGCAAGCCGATGACTCTATTGAATCGAGTAAGTTGATCATTGAAGTGGGTATGGCCGTTGCTGTTTTCGCTGCACTTTTCGCTATGTGGTTATCCAATCGGTTTATCGTTCAGCCAATCCAGAACGTAGAGAAAGCGATGAATGAGATCGCATCGGGTGACGGTAACTTGTCTCAACGTATGAAGGTCGAAGGTAATGATGAGATCGCTCGTTTAAGTTCTGCTTTCAACCAGTTTGTTGGCAAGATCCATGTCACCGTCGAACAAGTTATTTTTACATCGAATGCGGTACGCGCTGAGATGGAAAACATTAAATCGTTAACGCAAAGTGTTGCTGAATTTTCATCGAACCAACAGCGTGAAAGTGAAGTAGTCGCGGCGGCGGTTCATGAGATGCAAGCAACCAGTGAAGTGGTGAGTGGTAATGCATTAGATGCGGCAACCGCCAGTAATGTTGCCAATCATGAAGTGGAATCGGCAGACACCACGCTTGGCTTGACCGTGACTTCGATTGAACGCCTTGCGCAAGATATCGAGAACGCGGGCGGTGTTGTTCAAGAGCTGGACACAGACGTGAAGAACATTGCCTCAATCCTTGGTGTGATCAAAGGCATTGCAGAGCAAACCAACCTACTTGCTTTGAATGCGGCTATTGAAGCGGCACGAGCGGGTGAACAAGGCCGTGGCTTTGCGGTTGTGGCTGATGAAGTTCGAGCGCTTGCGAGTAAAACTCAAGACAGCACTGGCGAAATCCAATCAATGATTGAACGCTTAGAAGTGGGTGCTAAACACGCGGTTGGTGTGATGACTGAAAGCAAAGTGAGTGGCGAGAAAACCATTGTTCAAGCAGGAACTGCAGCATCTTCATTGAGTGAGATTCGTAACTCAATTGGCAAGATGAATGACATGAACACACAAATTGCTACGGCGGCTTCGCAACAGTCTCAAGTGTCTGAAGAAGTGAATAAGAATGTTCAACGCATCGCTGAAAGCACCATGCAAATGGTTGAGATGGCAAGCAGCGCAGAAAATGCATGTATGGCATTGGCTGAACAGTGTGAAGCGCTAGATAGCCTTGTGTCTCAGTTTGAAGTGTAATTTTCAAAATTAGACAGACGAATATGAGCTGATAATGGTTGCTCGTATTGAGTCCCATTAATCAGCGGTGAACGACAAAAAAGCCCGCACTCTATGAGTGCGGGCTTTCTTTTTGACTAGGTGATCAGTCTTTTGACTAGGTGATCAGTTTTTAGACCTGATCAATCATTCGGTGTTAGCTGCTGCGACCGTCTTTGTATGTGTAACGGTAGTCCACTTTTACGTTCGCTTGGTAATGAATGTCACCGCTCATGTTAGTGATTTTCTTCACTTCCATATTCGCGTCATCAATCTTGAACGAATCGTATTTGGTTGTCTGTTGGAACTGTGGCAGTTCTCTTGAAAGCTCAAAAGGTGTTTTTGCGCTTAACTCATCCATAAGGTTGGTGCCTGCATCGTATGCTTCCGCTTCAGTAACAAATGTATCAGATTTTAGCGTTGTTTCTTGAATTGTTGTTTTAGTTGCTGCAAACGCAGTGGTGCTGAGTACAAGAGTTGATGCAAGTATGATTAACTTCTTCAAAGGGATACCTTACTTTGTTGTACCAGTGTTTTAGAGATTCTCACCCTAGCAATAGGGGATGAGGTTAATGTTAGGACAAAAATATGGTTCTGTAAGGGAATGACTATAGGTGCCGAAGATTAATGCACAGCGTATATCAAGCAAGGTGACACTGATATCTAACTTCAATACACTGTATGGGTAACCAAAGTTCAGCATAAGGTAAAGGCATGGCCAATTGGGAAGGGGTAAGTGAGTTTGTTGCAGTGGCAGAGCGTGAAAGCTTTACTGGTGCGGCGCAGAAGCTCGCTACGTCGGTGGCTCAAATCAGTCGTAGAGTAGCAAACCTCGAAGAACGACTCGCAGTGAAACTGCTCAATCGAACGACTCGAAAGGTGTCTCTTACAGAGGCTGGGCAACTCTATTACCAACAATGTAAGTTGTTGGTCGAAGGTTTAGAAATTGCTGAGCTTGCGGTCACGCAGATGCAATCCACACCCAAAGGCTTACTGAAAGTCACCGCGCCTGTGACTTATGGTGAGCGCCAACTCGCCCCAATACTGCATCAATTCTTAAAGCTTCACCCGCAAGTAGAGCTTGAGCTGATGCTGACCAATCAAAAGCTCGATCTTATCGATTCGGGTGTTGATGTTGCGATTCGTCTTGGCCGCTTGGAAGACTCAAGCCTTGTGGCAAAGAGGCTGTCTCAACGCCAACTTTATGTATGTGCAAGCCCTGAATATATTGAACGTTATGGCGAGCCGCATACATTATCAGAATTAAATAATCACCAATGTTTAGTCGGTGGATTTGAACATTGGCGTTTCAAAGAAAATAGACGCCCTCGCTCAGTTCGTGTTAACGGACGCATTAAGTGCAACAGTGGTTTAGCCTTGTTAGACGCAGCTAAGCAGAGCATTGGCTTGGTGCAGTTGCCGGAATACTATGTGAGTGAAGACCTTGATTCTGGTGAGTTGGTTGAGGTGCTGTCCGATTATCGAGATGACAAAGAAGGGATCTGGGCGCTTTATCCTCAGAACCGCAACTTATCTTCAAAGGTTCGCCTGCTGGTGGACTTCCTTTCTGAGCAATTGGATTAGTGTATGGCTTAAAACCTCCACCGATAAAAACGGGCTTCAGAATAGAGATTCTGAAGCCCGACGTGTTTTAGGATTAATTATCGTTTGATTACGGCTTAACTAGACCGAAAATGTATTAGACGGTGAAGCGATCCACCAAGTGATACAGCTCATTTGCACGACTGTTGAGGTTTTGGCTACCTGTACGGTTTTGATTCGCGAGTTCTGCCGATTGTGAGCTTTGGTCAGAAATCACCACGATGCGTTGAGATATTTCTTGTCCTACAATATTTTGCTGTTCAGTGGCTGTCGCAATAAGCGAGTTCATGTCCATGATGGTATCAATCGACGCTTGGATCTTCGCCAGTGCTTTGGCTGCGGCATTCGCTTCTTCCACGGTTTGCGCACTTCGGTTTTGACTTGAATCCATCGCTTTCACAGCAGCATCTGAGGCAGCTTTAAGTTGCTCAATCATCTTGTGAATGTCGCCAGTGCTTTCTTGAGTGCGGCTTGCCAGTTTACGAACCTCATCGGCAACCACAGCAAACCCACGACCTTGTTCGCCTGCACGTGCAGCTTCAATCGCGGCATTCAACGCGAGTAGGTTAGTTTGCTCGGCAATGTCTTGGATGACCGCCAACGAAGAGGAGATATTCTGCACATCACCTTCTAAACGAGACACGACAGTGTTGGCTTCTGATACTTCGCTCGCTAGGCCTGCTACCGAATCTGCAGCGGCGTTTACTATCTGTTGCGCTTCTTTGGCATTGCCCTCTGCAAGTTTAGCGGAATCCGCCGCTTGGCTAGCGTTGCTCGAGATCTCTTGCGCCGTTGTGGTCATTTCAGTCATCGCCGTTGCAACTTGTTCAGTCTCTTCACGTTGCCCAGTAGCAATCTCGTCGACCTGCGCAGCGCGAGAAGACATGCTAGATGTCTCGGCTACGACTTGCTGACCGACATCGCTTACGCTGCGAATGATGGTTTGAAGGCTTGCCACGAAGGCGTTGAAGTTCTCGCTGAGCTTAGTGAACTCAGGCGCTTTAAATGTTTCCATTCGAGCGGTTAAATCGGCTTCGCCACTTGCGAATGCGCTGATTGAACGATCAAACTGCTCGAGTGGTCGCATGATTGTGCGGTTGACGGCAACGGCAAACGCAGCAACTACTAGGGCAATCAAACCACAGAATATAGCGATCGCCGTCAATGAGCTTTGTAACGCGACATTCGAGCTCTCTTTCATCTCTGCGATTACAGCATCGATGTCGTCAGTATAAAAACCTGTGCCTAGCATCAAGTCCCACTGGGGAACGAATATCGAGTAGCTCAGTTTCGGTAGAGCTTCTGATTGACCAAGTTTTGGAAAGTAGTAGGTGGTGAACTCACCAAGCTTTGAGTTCTTGATCAAGTCACGAATCAGGTAGTTGCCTTTTTTGTCTTGCAGGTCGTAGTAGTTTTTACCAATGCCATCGTTATTTTGCCCAACAACTACTCGAACGCCTTTAGAGTCGTAGCCAAAGATGTAGCCAGACTCGCCATATTCGAGAGTTCTTAATGTCGGTAAGGCTTCTTCTAATGTTGCACCTCTTTCCAAGAACGGGCTAATAGAAGATTGAGCCATTTGCAGATACGCTTTAAGTTCCTTTTCTTTCATCGCCATCATATTGCTACGCGTCGATTCTACTTGTTGTGCGGTTAGCTCGGTGCTCTTCATATACGTCACGCTCATCATGCCAATTGCCATTAGTAGCAACGGAATGAAAGATAGAATATAAAGGCGGTTTTTGATGGTTAGGGTCATGTCACGCTTCCTGTGTGATTGTCTCATGCAATTTTCAACACATTATTAATGTGGTTTCAAAATGTAAATGGGCTTGTTGTTTAATTGTTATCCTAGAGTGTTTTTGTTTTATAAATATGATGACGGTTAGGTTTTTGGGGTGAGAAGCCTTGCAACTAGAGGCTTAAGCGCGAAAAAGTGAGTTTGTATCGATGCTTTTGAATTCGACGCTGCTTTGTTAGAATGCGACGCTTTGTAGCACCCCGCTATGTCTATTCGTTAAGTGAGAAAGATTCATGAACAAAAGCCATGTGACTATTGGTTTAACTAACCCAAAGAGCCCGACAAACGTTGGTGCTGTTATGCGTGCGGCTGGTTGTTACCAAGTCGACGAAGTTAAATACACAGGGCAACGCTACGAAAAAGCCGCAAAATTCCACACCGATACTAAGAGTGCTGCGCGTACTATCCCGTTGACTGGTGTTGAGTCGTTTTTAGACAATCTTGATCCAGAAACTAAGATCGTTTGCGTAGAACTCGCAGAAGGTGCAACACCACTACCGCGTTTTAAACACCCAGAAAATGCCATTTATATCTTTGGCCCTGAAGACGGCTCTATTTCTCAAGATGTCGCCGACAGAGCCGATCATGTTGTGTACGTACCAACAGTTGGCTGCATGAACTTGGCAGCGACAGTGAATGTGCTGCTTTACGATCGTCTTGCTAAATCTGATGAAATGGATGAGAGCAACGAACTGATTAAGAAAAGCCGTGATAACCGTAACCATCTGCTAATCAAAGAAAAGTAATTCTCTGCTTCTAGTGTTATCTATCCCGTACGCAATCGGATATTATCTTTGGTTCATCATTAGATAATTGAAGGGTTAGATAACACTATGGAAGACAAGCAATTACTTGCCGCGCTACAGCAACACTCTGTCCTCGATCTGTATCAGTTATTCCAAGAAGTTGGTCAAAACCGCTCTCTGTATGCATTACTAGAAAGGTTATCTTTCCTTAAAGAACATCATCAACTGAGTACTCGTCTTAGCCCTTTTAAACCTCATATCGAAGGGTTGTTGGCTCAATTCGATAGTACTACACCAGATAGCGAGATCCTCAAGGCAGTCGCTCTTCAGTCTGAGATTCAGCAACGAGGCCACAGCATGAGTCGTTACATCATGACATCAGATAATCATCGCCATTTTTCTCCAAATGCAGACTTAGTGATGTTTGGTGATTCGATCACCGAGTGGGCACCTTGGGCAGATATTTTCCGCGATGTCTCGATGGTCAATCGCGGCTTGGCGGGCGATACCACAACAGGCATGTTGCGCCGTATTGATACCACGTTGAATGTGAAGCCAAAGCTGGTGTGCTTTATGGCAGGGATAAACGATTTAGCTCAGGGTTATGATGTCGACCATATCTACCAGAACTACATTGATATGCTTAAGGTGTGGCAAGAAAATGAGATTCGCATATTGGTGCAATCAACGCTTTATGTTGGCTCTAAACTGCAAGGTTTAAATCCGTCGGTTGAACTGCTCAATAGCAAGCTAAGCGAGTACTGTACACAGCAAGGCATTGCGTTCTTAGATGTGAATTCAGTATTGTCGCCTAATAAGCTGTTGTCGAACAAGTACTCGTGTGATGATCTGCATTTGAATGCGAAGGCTTATCAAACTTGGGCTGAGATACTTCAACCTACGATAGCTGAGCTACTAAAATAGACTCACGCAAAACGCTAGCTAGACCGATAAACAGCTTAGCTAATACAAGAAAAGCCAAACCCTAGATTTGTTTCGCGAACCATAAGGACATCAATGTGAACCTAAGACAATTGGAAGTCTTTTACGCCATTATGCAGACCGGAACCGTATCTGGAGCCGCGCGCAGCTTGCATGTGTCGCAACCAAACGTGACCCGTATTTTGGCGCACACGGAGCAACAACTTGGGTTTGGCTTATTCGAACGAGTTAAAGGGCGGTTGGTGCCAACGGTTGAGGCAAAAACCTTACTGCCAGAAGCGGAAAAGGTGTATCAGCAATTGGGGCAATTTCGATCTCTGACCAACAAAGTGAAGCAAGGCCATCAGCATTTACGCATTGGTGCGCCGCCGATACTGGCGACTAAATTACTAACTCAGGTAATAGCCCAAATGTCTCGGGAACAAGAGCTCTCTTTTGAGTTGCTGACTGCAAACCGTGATGAGCTGTGTGCTGGGTTATTAAAGCATGAGCTTGATATTGCTATCGCGTTTGGCGATGAAGCACCGCCTGCGATATTAAGTGAAACGCTATTAACCGAATCACTAAAGGTTTTGGTTCCTTCCAATACGGTTGATCATTTCCCCGCGGAATTAACGTTAGATGATCTGATCAATTATCCGCTGCCAATCATCGGGCTCGATAGCCGCGATCCATTAGGCCTCCTGTTACATCAACGCCTTATTGCACGTGAGCAGCATTATCACCACCCGATATCTGTACGTGGGTATAGCGCTGCTGCGGAACTGGTCAAGCACCAAGCGGGGTTTGCGATTGTTGATCCGTGGACGGCAGAGCAATATCAAAATGACGATGCGGTCTGTGTGTTGCCGCTTCAACCAGACATCCAATTTTCGGTATCGATGCTTTGCGCAGAGCACACCCCTCAGTCGATTTCCGTTAAGCAATTTATCGCTTCATTGAAAATCCATACTCACCCTATAACTTAAGGTTATAGGCTCGCCATAAATAGGCATTCGGCAGCTTCGAAGTTCTTAATTAAAGTAAACCCATACAAGGGCTTATTAATTAGGAATACTCATGTCGATCGCTCAACCTTACCTTCTTTTTCTTGGGGATGTTACTGACCCACTCGCTGCAAAAACAGCTCGCGGTATTCATCAATGGCGACCAGAAATCTGCCTAGGTCAACTGCGTTTAACGGGTGATACCGTTTCACTGGGCTTAACGGATATGACCCTGCAAGAGGCGCAAGCGCAGGGCGCGAAGACGCTAGTGATTGGTACCGCAAATCCGGGTGGTGTTATTCCTGATTCTTGGCAGTCAACCATTATGGCCGCTGCAGAAATGGGATATGAGATTGCATCTGGCATGCACCAACGATTGAGTGAATTTTCACCGCTTGCTGACATGCAGCAACAAGGATTGACTAAGCTTCATGATGTACGCCATTTTGACGGTGTTCTTAATGTTGGTAACGGTAAGCTTCGTCAAGGTAAGCGCCTGCTTACTGTCGGAACTGATTGCTCAGTAGGCAAAATGTTCTCGGCATTAGCGATTGAAAAGTCGCTTAAACAAGCGGGAACATCCGCTCAGTTTAAAGCGACAGGGCAGACAGGTATTTTGATTGAAGGCAGCGGTATTTCGATTGATGCGGTGGTTGCGGATTTTATTTCTGGCGCAGTTGAAGCGATTAGCCCTGATTTTACCGACCACGATTGGGACATCATTGAAGGGCAAGGCTCTTTGTTCAACCCTTCGTTTGCAGGCGTGAGTTTGGGTCTTTTACATGGCGCACAAGCTGATGCCTTAGTGCTGTGTCATGAAGTTGGGCGACCACATATTCGTAACCTTCCTCATGCTAAATTACCAAGCATAGAACAGACGATTGAAGCCAACTTGCAAGCGGCGCGACTGACTAATCCAGACGCGAAGCTGGTGGGTATCTGCTTGAACACGTCGGCGATTAGCATTGAAGAGGCTGAGACATTGTGCCAAGAATGGACCACACTCTATCAAGTGCCAGTGACGGACCCAGTGCGCTTTGGTGTACAACACATTACTGATCATTTGCGACATTCACTTTAACGACTTCATCATTTCTACGTTTCCATTTGTTAAAGTGAACATCAACCGAGTGAAATTATGAAGATTACAGCTGAACCCATTATTATCGCGATGCAAACGCCTTTTCGCATCTCTCGTGGCAGTCGAACTGAGTGTCACGTTGTTCGTGTTTACATTGAACATGGTGGCAAACGAGCTCAGGGCGAATGCACGCCTTACCCACGATACGGCGAGTCATCGGAGTCTGTGCTAGCGCAAATCCAACAAGCGTCTAGCGCACTTGAAGCTATGTTTGAACGAGGCGTTACTGATCCGGCAGAGCTAAGAGATCATCTTCAGTCTTTATTGACCGGAGGGGCAGCGCGCAATGCGGTCGATTGTGCGCTTTGGGATTTTGAAGCTCAGCAGAACGACCAGACGTTTCCGAATAGCTTGTTTGAGTTGCCTGCTCAAATCGTGACTGCAATGACAGTCTCGATTGGCACGCCAGAAGCCATGGCGACTCAGGCTCGAGACTATGTCGCGAATGGTGCGAAACTTCTGAAAGTGAAGCTTGACGGCGAGCAGGTGGTAGAGCGTGTTCGCGCGGTACGAGAAGCTGCGGCAGATGTTCAAATTGTATTGGATGCGAATGAAGCGTGGACAGGATTGAATCTCGAAGAGTTGTTCAATCAACTGGTAGAATTTGATATTGCGATGATCGAGCAGCCGTTACCCCAACAGCACGATGCCTCATTGGCGCACATCAAGCACCCGATACCACTGTGTGCTGATGAAAGCTGTCATACCACTTCGCAACTTTCATCTTTGTTAGGCAAATATGAAATGGTCAACATCAAGCTCGATAAAACAGGTGGTTTGACCGAAGCATTGGTACTTGCTGAAGAAGCTCAAAGGCTAGGATTTACGCTGATGTCGGGTTGTATGCTCGGTACATCGCTGGCGATGCGTGCAGCTCTGCCTATCGCCGTTCAATCTGAAATCGTCGACCTCGATGGCCCAGTCTTACTTGGTCAAGATGTAGCACCATCACTGACTTATCGAGATGGGATGATTATTCTTTAAGTTCCTAACAAATTAGCTAGGAATCTCTCCATACAAAAATCGCATAAGCGTTAACTTATGCGATTTTTTGTTTGTACCGTTTTACAGAGATAAGTAAACCATACTGCAACTACTCACTTGCTTCATTGAGTGGGGTGTACTGAACTGCTAAATACAACCCACCTAGAAAATACAGTGTTTAGCAAAATCACCCGCTTCATTAGCCGTCCAGTCACCTTTAGGCTTTTCTTTCATATCCGCACACCAAGCTTCACTGCCAACCTCGGTACAAGCCATTAATTGAGTAGCAAGGAAAAGTATCAACGCGATTTTCTTCATAATAAACATTCCGTTGTGGTCTAAATTTCTGCTTATAACTGTATCAAATCCCACAAGTGATTGTTATAGCTGCTAAGAACTTAAGGGAGTTAATAATGATGTGGGGTTGAGCTGAATTCGAGGGACGGTAAAGAAGCGAAGGTTTGCTTGGCTTTAAGATCGAAAAAGCCAGCAACATGTGCTGGCTTTGAAATTCTTAATAAGTTTCTATTCGTTATTTCGCATTAACTACTTATCGATTTATACCAATTTCATCTCTTGGATGATGTCCGAAGCAATCTCTGGCTTCGTGCTTGTTGGTTTCTCGTGTAGGTCGGCTTTCAATTGTCCCTTACGGTTACTTAGGCCCGCTTCAAGTTTCTTAAGTGCTGCAGCGATAGCTGGGTACATAACATCGTCTGTCGATTTTGCTGTTACTCGTACACCTTCGTAGTTGGTGAATACTTCAACCTGATGTTGACCGTGTTCTTTAGTAATGATGATGTCGCAACTGATCAGTGATGGGAAATGGTTAGATATCTTCTCGAATTTACCTTCGATGTCTTTGCGTGACTCGTCGTTAATTGATACATGATGTGTTTGAACATTTATTTTCATAAATCATACCTTTCCAATGACTGTGTCATTTAAACGTAGCAAACATCGCATAGATTAACCAACTGAGAATTAGCACATGTGTGATTGACTTCAGTGTTATCAAATATTCTCTTGTTACTCCCTTGAAAGTCCGATGAACTGATCGCATATTATGTTTCGTGTTTTAAAGACATGTTCAAAAAAACTCCATCCTTGATAATTTGCGCTAACCTACAGCGAATTCCCAGTGAATCTCTCTTTATCGGTTTTATAATTCCGAACTTGTCACTCCATTGATTTTCTTTCCAGCTCACTCACTTTTTCTTCTTTGATTAAAAACTCAGCTTAAGTTACTAATTTATAGACACTCAACTGCCCACTCCATATTGAAGTGAAACTCTCCTGCTGTGAGTTGAGACTCGGGTATGGTAATGCGTGCTCGAATATCGACTTCTTTATTGGATGCCAGTTGATCGACAGGAAATTCGACGCCCTGACGCCAATAATTAATGTCACCTTCATAGCGAACCGGCGTTTCGACTTTGAATCGCACAAGTTCTGAAATGCGAGACTCATCAATTGAGCCTAGATCAATATGTTGCAGTTTGAGCAACAATCGAGAATCTTTGCGATTGGACTCAAGCTTAAGCGTTATCGCTCGGCCATCGTATTCTCGGCCATCGTATTCTCGGCCACTGAATTTAAGCCGTTTAAGCGTATTAAAACCATCAAAGCCATTAAGATTGATGCAGAAATGCTTGAGCTGTTAGGCAGTGAAGATGGCAACACGGCGATGATCAAAGTGAGCTGGGATGAGAAGGGAATGAAGGTCTATAAGGATGGCTACTTAGCGGATTATGAGTACGGGATTGCCCCTCATGAGATGCAAGAAAACTACGAATTAGCACCTAAGTAACTCGATTCGATTGCAGAAAAGCGCCTTACTTATTAGTGGGCGCTTTTCTTTTGCTCACCAAAGCATGACGAAACTCACACTTTTCTGACAATTAATGACTCGTTGTGCTAGTATGCGCCGCTTGTCTTTGTAATTGATAAAAAACGCATTACCAAAACAGACTTTTCTGTTTACCTGCTTGTAATGACCTCATTCAGTTTGGCCTGACTTGGCTGAACATCTGCATTTTGCTCGGACGCAAAGAGTAATACTCACTACTTCACTATGTACATTTGAGAGCACCATCTATCAAAGGCCTTTTTGAAACAACCTAAATTAGCGCGAACTTAGTTCAGCGTGAAGGGTTTCGTTTTTCCAAAAATCCCTCCGGCGGCTAAGTGAACCTTAGTTGCTGACAAATAAGGAGTCTATATGACGACTACGGTATCTACATCCGTACCTACATCTCAAGCTGCTAACGCAGCGCCCACAGAGAAAGAAGTAAACCACCCGTTTCTCTCTTTGGTTATCATGGTGATCGTTGCTGCAATTGCAACTTACTTCATCCCTGCTGGTGAATTCGAGCGAGTGGTCATGAATGGCCGCACGGTTATCGACCCAGACAGCTACACACAATTGACCAGCAACCCAACAACATTAGCCTCTTTTTTCGAATCATTTTTTAAAGGCTTCAAATCCGCTTCTGGCGTGATGGGCGTTGTGGTATTTGTGGGTGGTGCTTTTGGCATTATCAAACACATGGGTCTGTTAGACGCATCCGTTGTTGCACTAACTACTAAGCTAAAGAAGCAAGGCTTATACGTGATTGCGCCTGTGATCATGACGGCGATCTTCTTCAACGTTACCTTCACCGGTATGCGTGAACTTGATGTCATTTTCATCTCTTTGATGATCCCGATCTGTATCAAGCTTGGCTATGACGCGATTACGGCACTTGGCGTTGTTTTACTGGCAAGTTGTGCCGGTTTCGCGGCCGCTTTGGCTAACCCATTCTTTACGGGTATTGCACACACTATCGCTGAACTGCCTATGTATTCAGGCATGTGGTACCGCTTTATTGTTGGTATGTTCATGTTGTTAACGGGTGCATGGTATGTGCTTAACTACGCGCGCAAAGTTAAGCAAGATCCGACCAAAGGCTTGTTACACGGCACGGGTTACCACTATGAATCAAATGTTGAAGCGAAAACACTGACCACACGTGAAAAGCTTGCGGGCATCGCGTTCTTGGGCGTATTCGCATACATGATCTTCGGCACGTTGACGATGGGGTTCGGCTTCACCGAGATTGCGGGTGCATTCGTGGCGATGGCTATTATTCCGGGTTTGGTGGCGGGTTTATCTCCGAACAAGATCTGTGAGTATTGGACCAAAGGTGTTAGCGACGTATTGATCGCGGTACTGATCATCTTTTTTGCTCGTTCAGTGCTAACCATTATGGAAGACGCGAAGATTGTTGATTCTATTATCTTCTATCTTGCACAGATCATTTCTGGTAGCTCTAAACTTGTGGCAGCAGCAGGGATCTACTTCTCGCAGGCTGCGATCAACCTGTTCATTCCATCGGGCAGTGGCCAAGCGGTGATCACCATGCCAATCATTATTCCGTTGGCAGATATTGGTGAAGTGACTCGTCAAGTGGCGGCACTGGCTTCTCAATTGGGTGATGGTATTTCTAACTATATTTACCCAACCAATGGTGGCTTGTTGGCGGTATTGGCTATAGCAAAAGTACCTTACACCAAGTGGGTTCGTTTCTTCTTACCACTGTTCTTGTTCTGGTCGGTAGGCGCTTTGGTTTCTGTTGTGATTGCTCAAATGATTGAGTTAGGGCCTTTCTAAGGTTTCTGTTTAATCGAATACATGGACAGTTAAGGCTTAACTGAAGCTGTGTGAGTAAATAAGAAGGCAGCGAATTCGCTGCCTTTTTTCGTTTAAAGAAAAGCTATTCCAACGTTAAAGGTTACTCTTCAAATTGGTAAGAAGAGGGCACCACAATCACGCCTTGTTTTGATATGTGGAAGCGTTTCGCATCGGCAAGGCCATCAAGACCGATCTGGGTTCCGTCAGGCACCTTAACGTTCTTGTCGATGATGCAGTTTTGTATGTGGCAATTTTTTCCAATCTCAACATCTTCAAACAGAATACTATCAATCACAATCGCGGCATTGCTGACTTTCACTTTCGGGAAGAAGATTGAGTTTTGCGCCGAGCCGCCTTCAATTACAACGCCATTCGCTATCATCGAGTTGATGAATATTCCTTGATTACCTTCAACTGAAGCAATGGTTCGTGCGGGTGGCAGCTGCGGTTCGTAAGTACGAATCGCCCAATCAGGTTGATATAAATCGATAGGCGAAGCTGGCTTTAACAGGTCCATATTCGATTGGTAATAAGAGTCGATCGTACCCACATCTCTCCAGTACGCATCTTGGGTCACTCGGCCTTCTTCATCCCCAAACTTGTATGCGTAAACACTGTTGTTGCCGACCAACTTAGGAATAATGTCTTTACCAAAATCGTGGCTTGAGTTCGGATCTTCGGCGTCCGCCAGTAGCGCTTGTGTAAGCACTTCTTTATCAAAGACGTAAATACCCATTGAAGCCATGCTTCGAGTTGGCCTACCAGGTACACATGTAGGGTAACGTGGCTTCTCGGTAAAGTTATTGATCTCTAGAGACTCGTCTATCTCCATCACACCAAACTCTTTAGCTTCGTCAATCGAAACCTCCATGCACGCCACAGTTAGGTCGGCCTCGTTCTTTTTGTGCTGCTTGAGCATTGGAGCGTAGTCCATGCGATAGATATGGTCACCGGATAACACCACCACATGCTTGGCTTCACTGCGAGAAAGCAAATACAAGTTTTGATAAATCGCATCGGCAGTGCCGCTGTACCAGCTATCACCGGTTCGCATTTGTGGGGGAACATTGGTGATGTATTCGCCGAGCTCGGGGTTAAGCACCGACCAACCATCTCTCAAATGTTTTTGCAAAGAGTGAGACTTGTACTGAGTCAGCACCAGAATTTGGCGTAGCCCAGAGTGTAAGCAGTTCGCGAGCGTGAAATCGATGATTCGATATTTGCCACCAAAAGGCACCGCAGGCTTTGCGCGGTTATCGGTTAGGGGAGAAAGCCGAGAGCCAACACCGCCGGCCAGAACGATTGTTAGAGTGTCTTGCATAGTCAGAACCTCAATGTATTTATGATTATGAACATAGACTTGCAAGCACTAAGCCAAATGTAACTCATTGAATATTATACGAGGCGAGATTGATTCTTGTTGTTCTGCACCAAAATGATGCACGTGAGATATTGGCTTGCTCTATTTTGATCCAAAAAAGATCCGAATAGAGTGAATTGATTGGATTAACAAAATGACGCACGGAAAAGTTGCATTACAAAACTGTCAATAAAATGAAGAGATAAAGTGATCGGGTCGATATAAATTTACATAAATAATCACAAGTTTTCACAAATTGATTTCCATCAATAAAGTAGGGTTATTCTATGATACCTTGCACGCAAAATAAGAAATGATTACTCATTCACCAACAAAGATTAAGCCCCCAAAAGGAAATTATAATGAAAAAAACAGTATGTGGTATTGCGGTTATTGCGGCTCTTATGTCAACCAACGTTCTTGCTCATAAAGAAGGTGATTTCATCATCCGTGCAGGTGCAGCAATGGTATCTCCTAACGATAGCAGTGGAGATGTTCTGGAGACATCGGGGTCAAAATTTGGTGTGGATTCAAACACCCAACTTGGTTTGACATTTGGCTATATGTTTACAGATAACATCAGTCTTGAAATTCTTGCAGCAACGCCATTCTCTCATACAATCTCTACAAATCATGGTGGTCTAGGCGATATCGCTGACACAAAACACCTACCACCTACGCTGATGGTGCAGTACTACTTCGGTGAAGCAAACAGCAAATTCCGTCCTTACGTAGGCGCGGGTATCAACTACACCGTATTTTTCGATGAAGAACTTAATGGTACGGGCAAAGATGCTGGTTTGAGCGACTTGTCTCTTGATGACTCTTGGGGTCTTGCTGCAAACATCGGTATGGACTACATGATCAATGAAGATTGGTTCTTGAACGCATCGGTTTGGTACGCAGATATCGACACTACAGCTAAATACAAAGCGGGTGGTGTTCAGTACTCAACAGACGTTGATATCGACCCATGGGTATTCATGATTGGTGGTGGTTACAACTTCTAATCTCCCTATTCAATTTACTAAAGGCGCTCAAGCATCAGTCAGCTTGGGCGCTTTTCTTTGCTTACTTGTTAATGGATTGCTCGCCTTAGCTTTCTATTGTTATGGGTAAGAAAAACCTATTGTCGTCATTTATTGTTAATGAAAGGGAAAGATAAGTGTCATAACAGCCCACTATGATCGCGATTCAAATTATGGAGGATATATGAATCGCAAATTTAATAAGCTGACACTATTACTACCTATCGCGGTAAGTTCTGCTCTAGTAGGGTGTTCTCAATCAACGACTGCTACGCCATCCCAAACGTCACTTGATGCATTTAGCCTTCAATGCCAATCCATCAAGCAGCCAAGCGCTTCCGATGCTGAGGTAACCGGAATCAGTCTAGTTGGTCGCTCTATTGCCGATGCCCCTTTTGCAACTTCCGCAGCAGAAATTGTCAGCTACGATTCATGTACCGATAAGCTTTATGTTGTGAACGCTCAAGCAAAGAAAATTGATGTGCTATCGATGAATACCGATAGCTCGCCAAATTCGGAAGGCTCTATTGATCTTCAATCTGCAGCTTTAGCTTCTGGTATTGATATTGGTGCAGCGAACAGTGTGTCTACTCATCAGGGTTTAGTTGCTGTCGCGATTGAAAACGCCGACAAACAACAGAATGGCATTATTGCTCTGTATCGCTCAGACACGCTAGAGTTGATCACCACTTATGCTGCTGGCGCATTGCCAGATATGGTTAGCTTTTCGAAAGATGGCCGTTACATTGCATCCGCAAATGAAGGTGAGCCGAATGCAGATTACAGCATTGACCCTGAAGGCTCTGTGACGCTGGTCGATTTAGCGAATGGGCCGATGCAAGCGAAAGTCACGCAGATTGATTTCAAGGTATTCAATCAAGGTCAGTCTCGCCATACAGAACTGACCGACAAGGTTCGAATTTCTGCGCCGAATGCAACGGTTGCTCAAGATCTTGAACCGGAATACCTAACATTTGCGGATAACGGAAAACTCTACGTTGCCCTCCAAGAGAACAACGCGCTGGCAGCGATTGATGTGGCGAGTGCACATGTGGATGCGATTCTTGGACTAGGCGGAAAGCCTTGGGATAGCGCTAAGCTAGATGCGTCAAACAAAGACAAAAATATCGGTAATCTGCAAAGCTACGCGATGTTAGAAGGCCTCTACATGCCAGATAGCATCACTAGCTACAGTGTTGATGGCAACACCTACATCGTGACTGCGAACGAAGGTGATGGTCGTGAATATGGCATCAAGACTACGCAAGAAATGTGTGATGAGAAAGGTTTTGAGTGGGACGGTGACGATTATCAAGGCACCGAAAACTACACCACAGAAAAAGACTTTTGTATCGCTTATGTCGATGAAGTACGCGGCAAGAAGTTAGATATTGACGCTAACCACCCATTAGATGGCGCATTGAAAGACAACAAGCAACTTGCACGTCTTAAAGTGATTAAGCCACAAGGGACACTCGCTGCTGACCAAAAGGTTCAAGCATTCGGCAGCCGCTCGTTCTCTATCTGGGATGAGTCAGGCGAGCTAGTGTTTGATAGCGGCGATGATTTTGCTCGAATCGTACTTGAGCAAGATCCTGCAAACTTCAACAGCACCAATGATAACAACCAAAGCGGTGACGATCGTAGTGATGATAAAGGCGTAGAACCTGAAGCGATCGAAGTGGCGGAGATCAACGGCAAGCACTATGCCTTTATTGGACTTGAGCGCCAAGGTGGCATCATGGTTTACGACGTAACACAGCCTAAAAACGCAAGTTTCATCAGCTACTTGAACAATCGCGACTTTACTCAGCCAGTGTGCACTAAGGTTGATGAAGACGGTGATTGCGACAACGAGACTTACAACGCTAAAGCGGGTGATTTAGGTCCAGAATCAATCAAGTATTTCACTCGTTCTGGTAACCACTTTATTGCGGTTGGCAACGAAGTGAGTGGTAGCACGTCAGTTTACCGCGTTGAGTTTTAATCACGCTTCTTACTAGCAATTAGATTGAATCAAAACAAAAGCGCCACGACTTGTTAAGTCGTGGCGCTTTTTTAGTTCATCGCTTATTTATTAGCGATGGCAAAGGCCTATGGCTGTTGCTTAGTTGGTGCTAGAGCAATCTCACGGATACATACATTCTGTGGTTGTTGGTAAGCGAATGATACAGCGCGAGCGATATCGTCAGCTGCCAATACGCCACCCATGTCTTCTTTCCAAGAATCGTAACCGTCTTTGATCTCTTGAGATGTTGTGTGAGACAGAAGCTCAGTTTCTACAGCACCCGGTGCGATAGTGGTAACACGAACATTTGAAGCCGCCACTTCTTCACGAACGTTCTCAGAAATAGCGTGTACCGCGAATTTAGTACCACAGTAAGCTGCGTGGCTTGGGAATGTTTTCTTACCCGCGATAGAGCTGATGTTGATGATAGTACCCGTGTTGCGTTCCATCATCGGAGCAAGTACAGATTGCATGCCGTTTAGAAGACCAATTACGTTCACGTCGAACATTGTCTTCCACTCTTGTGCGTCTTGAGTATCGATTTGACCAAGAAGCATTGCGCCAGCGTTGTTGATAAGCGCATCTACAGGACCAAACTTCTCTTCACCTTGTGCGATAGCTGCATCAAAAGACGCTTTGTCTGTTACGTCTACTTTCACAGATAGAGAGTTTGGTAGGTTCAGCGCTTCAAGGCGATCAACACGACGAGCTAAAAGTAGCAGAGGGTGACCTTCATCGCTTAGACGACGAGCGATTGCTTCACCAATACCAGAGCTTGCACCTGTAATTACGATTAGTTTTTTCATTTTATTTCCTCTGTACTTTTATTGCGTCGGTTGGCTACGACGGGTTGTTTAAGTGCATTCGAATCAAGTGCTTGTTGCCTTGCTTCGTTGCGATGGAGGTATATTAAGGAAAATAGAATTGTTGATATATAGCGCTTTACTTGAAACACTGTTGCTGTGGTGCAACAATAAAAGTGTCTATCTCATAACCTCACTAGTAAGCTGGCGGCCATGCTCAATCAAATTAACCTGTCTGATATTCGTTCTTTCGTGCTGATCGCTCGTTTAGGTAATTTCACCAAAGCGGCGGAGGAGTTGGATGTGTCTCGTTCCCACGTATCACGCCAAGTGAGCAGCCTAGAAAAGCAGATGGGTGTGACACTGTTTATCCGCACCACTCGAACCTTAAGGTTGACTCACGCAGGGCAAGATCTGTACGCGAGATGTGAACAAGCCTTAGATAATATAGACCAAGCCTTGATTGCTGCTGTGGATGACGTCGAAGAAGTACGTGGCGACATAAAAGTAAACTGTGTTGGCGGTTATCTGGGCGAGGTGATCATCGCGGATCTGGTCAATGAGTTCATGCAACTCTACCCAGACATCAGCATCAGCCTTGATTTCAGTAGTAACCGAGTCGACTTGATTGAAGACGCGTTCGATATCGCATTTCGTATGGGAAGCCTTGAAGATGCGGGCTTTATCGCGAGAAAGCTTTTGGACATCGAGATGGGAACGCTCGCAAGCCCTGAATATTTTGCTCGCAAAGGAAAGCCAAACCATCCTAAAGATCTCATTCACCATGACTGCTTAACGGGGTCTGTGCGTAAGTGGAGCTTTCAAGCTTTGGATGACACCAAGAAAACAGTCGATGTTCATGTCACGGGTAGGCTGCAATGTAAGAATGGGCGAGTGTTAGTACAGGGCGCGAAATCGGGCAACGGAATTATTCGTGTACCAACCATCTATTGCTTGCAAGAGATCAATGATGGGCAATTGGAGCAGGTGTTTAATGAGTGGATAGTGCCGAAAGTGGACTTTTCAGCGATCTATCATCGAGACCGCTATCAACCAAGCCGGATTAGAACCTTTATTGATTTTGTGAAAAGTCGCTTTGAACAAATGCCAGTGAGCTAATCGTGCTTTCTGTATTTTGCTAATAGTGTGACCGGCTTGAGCTTACATTTCGTCGATTTCGTTTTGTAGGCTTTCTAGTTGATCCAGAATCAGTAAGAACTTCTCACCAAATGGAGTGACTTGGTATTCCACTCTTGGTGGCAGTTCGTTGAACATTTGCTTATCTAAAATCCCAAATTCTACATTTCGCTTTAAACATTCATTCAAGACCTTGGTCGATAACCCTTCGACCGAGCGTACCATTTCACCGGGGCGATTAATGCCATTTGCCAGTAATTGGTAAACCGTTAGCGACCATTTACAGCCGTAGATGGTTTCGACCATGCGAGCTGAGCGCTCTGGTGCTGATTTTCTTGAAAAAAAGTTTTCCTGATTTTTCATAAAGATGTACCAATAAGTACCTACCTAACTGATTTGTACTTACTATTCATAGTGTTAGTTCAAAGCCTAAGATTACCACGTTCACATGACTTAGGAGATAACAAAATGAACTTCACAAAAATTGGTATTGTAGTAGTAATCGGTGGCACAAGTGGTATGGGCTTTGAAACAGCGAAGCAGTTAGTCGCTCAAAACGTCCATGTGTTGGTTGTCGGCAATAACCCAACTAAGTTAGATAAAGCGGTGTCAGAATTGCAATCGTTAGGTCACGCTTCAGGTTGGCAAGCTAACCTTTATGATGATGCGAGTGTGTCTCGCCTTATCGAACACCTTGAATCGTTAGATGAAGGTATTGGTTACCTTGTAAATGCTGCAGGTTACTTCAACCCTAAAGCGTTTATTGAGCACCAAGAATCTGATTACGAGCAATACATGCAGCTTAATAAAGCAACCTTCTTCATCACTCAAGCGATAAGTAAATTGATGATCAAGAATGGCGGCGGCAGTGTGGTTAACGTTGGTTCTATGTGGGGCAAGCAAGCAATCAAAGCGACGCCATCTTCTGCTTATTCAATGGCTAAAGCTGGCCTGCACGCATTAACACAACACATGGCAATGGAACTGGCTGAACATAACATTCGTGTAAATGCGGTGTCTCCGGCTGTGGTTAAAACGCCGATTTACGAATCTTTCATCAAACCGGAAGAAGTGGATCAAGCGCTAGAAGGCTTCAACGCGTTCCATCCTATTGGTCGAGTTGGTTTGCCGAAAGACATCGCTAATAGCATTTCTTTCTTACTGTCAGACAGTGCAGATTGGGTAACGGGTGCAATCTGGGATGTTGATGGCGGTGTGATTGCTGGTCGTAATTAATTAGGATTCTTTTTAGGTGGCTGTCGCGTAGGCAAAATAGCAGCGAGATGGCCTCCTTGATGAGTATTCGCGTAGAATAGAAACTAGAAAGACAACAATAATAATTAAAACGATAACAAGAGTAAGGTCGCCATTATGTTCAATATGGACTTTTCAAAGAGACTGGTTATAGAAACCGAGGCATTAGATTGGATCGCGAGCCCTGCCAAAGGGGTATGGCGTAAGCCGCTTGAAAGAGAAGAGAAAGAATCGGGCCACACAACCAGTGTTGTGAAGTACGATCCTGAATCTTCATTCTCCGAACACCCACATCCGCAAGGAGAAGAGATCTTCGTATTAGACGGTGTGTTCTCAGATGAAACTGGCGATTTCCCCGCTGGCACTTATATCCGTAATCCTCCAGGCAGCGCGCATTCCCCATCGAGTAAAGAGGGCTGCACGATCTTAGTTAAGCTTAATCAGTTTGATGCGAGAGACTTAACGCAAGTTCGAGTCAATACGCTCGAAACGGAATGGCTACCTGGTATTGGCGGGTTACAAGTCATGCCATTACATGAGTTTGAGCACGAGCATGTCGCTTTAGTGAAGTGGCCGGTTGGCGAACGTTTTCAGCCGCACCGTCACTTTGGTGGTGAAGAGATTTTTGTGTTGTCAGGCACTTTTAAAGATGAACATGGCGAGTATCCAAAACACACATGGATGCGTAGCCCTCATATGAGCGAGCATTTCCCTTATGTGGAAGAAGAGACGGTTATCCTAGTGAAAACGGGGCACCTGCCATTGGATTAAAGGAATGCTCAATATAAAGATGAGAAAGCCGCATTGTTTTGAACAAGCGGCTTTTTTAGTTTTTATATATGAGCTGACTAGTACGCGACACCAATACGTTGGCGTGGGAACTTGCCAGCTTCTAGTTCATCAATCATCGCGATAGCGTAGTCGCTGACGGATATTTTGCTGTTGCCATCTTCGTCAGTGAGCAGTTGATCACCACCTGTGCGGTAGGTTGATAGCTTATCGCCCGGGAAGATTTCCGCAGCAGGGCTAACGAATGTCCAGTTAACCTTGTCATTAGATTGTTTGAACACTTCAAGCGCTTCACCCTGTGCTAGCGCTTCGTTTTTGTAGTCCGCAGGGAAGTCAGGAACGGTAACTAACGGTACGTTTGGCGCCACTTCTAATGAGCCTGCACCTCCTACCCAAAGTAGACGTTCGATGCCAATGCTTGGCAATGTATCAAGCAACTTAACTGCTGTGTTTTTTACGATGTCGTGATTGCCTAGAGCGCGTCCACCAATCGAAGCAATTACCGCATCAACGCCTGAGAAAGCGGTCGCTAGACTTGCCGCTTCATCTTGTAAATCAAATGAACGAACTTCAACATCGCTGATTTCTACGCGGCTTGCATCTCTTACAACAGCAACAACTTCGTGTCCGCGAGATTGAGCTTCTTGAGCTATGTGACTACCAATCCAACCTGATGCGCCTAATACTGCAATTTTCATAATGTCTCTCCAATTATCTAATTTATTGAGTCTGTTTCTCGACAGCCATTGCAGTCTAATAGCTCACTAGATTGCGATAAATATCGTGAAATGATGTAGATTGTATCTATACAGTTATCTAATAGGCTTGGTTAAGTCGGTAAGGGAGAGTGTGATGGACAGGTTGACGGCGATGCGTAGCTTTGTTGAAGTCGCAAATTGCGCCAGTTTTACTCAAGCAGCAGAGCATTTGGACATGAGTCGGTTGCAGGTTTCACGTCATGTTCAAGAGATAGAAGGGTGGCTGAAGCAGAGGCTATTACATAGGACGACTCGAAAGGTGAGCTTAACCGCGGCAGGGGAAATCGCTCTGCAGCGCTGTGAGAAGATCCTCCATGAGACCGCTGAGCTAGAAGTTACTTCACTCAATCAAACCGATGATCTTTCTGGAACCATTCGAATTGCTGCTCCGATTGGTTTAACTCAGCACATGTTGTTGGATGTGGTTGAGCAGTTCACAGAGCTTCACCCCAATATCACGGTAGAACTTTTTGCTTCTGACCGTTTTGCTCAGCTGGTGGATGACAGAATCGATATTGCGCTGCGTTATACCGACCAACCTGACGATAGCTTGATTGCTCGTAAGCTAATGGAAATTGATTCGGTGGTGTGTGCATCGCAAGCTTATTTAGACAAACATGGTCAACCTAAAACAGTCGACGAGCTTCGACAGCACAATTGTTTTCGCCATTTGAGTGTTTCTAAGTGGGATTTCGTTAAGGATAATCAGCATTTTTCGGTTGAGGTGTCTGGCACTATCAAAGCTAATGATGTTGGGGTATTAACCCGCGCTGCACAGCATGGTAAAGGGGTTGTTCGATTGCCCTGTGACTTAGCCAACCCACTGATTGCGAATGGCAAATTGATACGAATATTAGATGAGTTTGTTTCGCCAAGCAGCGTGCTTTGGGCGGTGTATCTGTCTCGCAGCTATCAGCTTCCGGTTGTTCGTCAGTTTATTGATTTTGCGGCACAAGCTTGGGCTAGCGATATCAGGTCTAATGATGTTAGAAACTTCATAGGCAATGATACATAGCGACAAAAATTAAAAGCCCATAAATACAAAAATCCGATATCAATGGTGATATCGGATTTGAACTCAATAATTCAGAGTTCCAGCACGCTCTCCTCTCACGAAGTCTTTACATGTAATGGTGTACGGATAATCGGGTATTTATCACCTTTTCGTTGATGTCTGGTAAAGGCTGATACAAGCTTCTCGTAATGTCGGATAATACTTGGTCGTAAACTTGCGACACGACGCTAGAGATATCACTGGTTAATTCGTACATGCTATCTGCCGGTTGGGTCGCTTCGTTACTTGATGCGATCTCTGAGAGTGCATGCATCGCTCGCGTACAAACCGGTGACCCACTACTAAGAGGGCAGATAATCGATAACTGGTTGAGTTTTCTGTGTGTCTGAGAGGCGTAGAATTTGAATCTCAAATACTCCTCAGGCTTCTCCATATCAGGGATACACATTCGTAATTTGGTCAGGATCTCCATGCAATCTAAGATCTGTTGCCAATTCATGTGGTACTCACGGCTCATGTCTTCACGCTCAGACTGAATTAGCCAGATGATCATTACTTCATCCATCAAGAACATGCTATGGCGAATTGTTTTGCCATGAATCGATTGGTTACGCACCAAGCTACGGTTTTGCCAGTCGCTGTGCATAGCGATGAGCTTGAGGTGATAGATGCGATACATAGGGCGGCTGTCAAACGACACATGGGATTGAAGCAGCTCAGATACCTCAAGTATGTTGTCGTAAATCTCGTTCACTTTACGAATCGAGTCGCTAGACAATTTATACGCCAGAGCGTAATGCGTTGCCGCGCGGTGTTTGCGTGATAACAACAATAACTCTCTAAGCAGAACTAAGGTTTCAAACCTGTGTGATAGCGCTGTTTGTCTCTTCCTTGAGAAATGAAACAGGGCTGCAAGTACTAATAGGGATAAACCCACTGAAATAACTACAAACATATTCAACTCCTAATATTTGTATACCTACTTAGTGGTAGTGCAGACACCATGCCAAAATAAATAAGTGTTATATTTCAGTTGCTTATGATTTCCCTGTAATTATGGATGATCAATGATGGTGCATGACTTCACCATTCTAGTGAATGTTTCTCATATTTTGCAGGATTTTTTGAGAGGTTAGTCGTGGGCGATGAGATGGAACTTAGATTTCAGTGTAGGAAATGAAGAAAGCCTCACCCTTTATATACTTTTAACTAGAAAAAGCAGTAAGAGTGAGACCTTTCAATGTTCATTTCTGAGTTTCGTTAGCTTAAGAGCTAAGCGTTTAGCACTAAACGTTACGCAAGCTTAAGGTCGAACTCAGTGCGGTACATCACCATATCTTCAATGGTCAGTACTGGCATGTTGTGTAGTTTACCGAAAGCAACGATCTCTGGCGCTTTTGCCATTGTGCCGTCTGGGTTGGTTACTTCACATAGTACGCCAGCCGATTGAAGACCAGCCATTTGCATAAGATCCACAGTACCTTCTGTGTGACCACGGCGAGCAAGTACGCCACCTTTACGCGCGCGTAACGGGAATACGTGGCCAGGGCGAGCTAGATCTGAAGGCTTAGCCGTTGGATTTGCAGCTGTCTTGATCGTTGTTACACGGTCAGCGGCAGAAACACCTGTTGTTACACCAACTTTCGCTTCGATAGTGACGGTAAACGCAGTTTGGTTTGCGCTGTTGTTATCAACAACCATAGGTGGAAGTTCAAGTTGGTTCGCTTGCTCGTCAGTTAGACACAGACACACAATGCCGCTGCATTCGCGGATCATAAGCGCCATTTGAGCATTCGTCAGGTGTTCTACTGAGTAGATGATGTCGCCTTCGTTCTCACGATCTTCATCGTCAAGTAGAAGTACGCCACGACCTTCGCGTAGAGCTTGCAGTGCATTTTCAACGCGAGTGATTGGTTCGCCAAATTCGGCAAGTAGTGAAGACTGATTCATGGTTAAACTCCTAAAATATCACCAGAATCAGGGCTGTATGAGGGATCTCAACCGAGCACAACAAAGCCTACTCATTACAAGTCAACTTTAGCTCATTATGGTTTTATCCAAAACGAAATGCACCCGCCTAAGTTGGAGGTACGAACCCAACTCACGCGGGTACGCCTTTCCAACTTAAACGAGTGTGTTTTCATTCTCTCTCATCCGGACTATAACCGTCGGCTCTGGCATCTCACCAGATCTGCTGACCTCGACGAATCGAGCGCTCGCGGGCTTATCTTTAGATTTTGCTAAGGACATACCGCCGGTGGGGAATTTCGCCCCGCCCTGAGAATAAAAATTAATAATCTGTTTTGCTTTTGAAAGCAGACCAGATGTTAATCCTTTCAATAGTGGATTTAAAGGACTGACAGCAAAGTTTTTAAGATTCTGGCCTTATAATCCGGTAAGTGTTCACTTTATCAGCAGAACGCGTCCGGTAGTCTATTAATGGGATGATGCCTTTGTCTCGTCTGGTTTCAGTGGTTTTTGCTATCTATATGAACATAAATGGATGTTGAACATTATTGGTGCTGGCGTGGCTGTTCACCGAATCAATACTCAAGAGGTCCATTAATCGAATATTGTTATACCATGACGGCTGACTGACCGTTTTGACATAAAATTGATATTGACGATGCTAAGCTGCGATAGCATCCGACCACTTTATCTAAAAGATCTTAGCCATGACTTCTCTGTTCTCTAACAAATCCAAAGGCTTATTACTGCTCGTTCTAAGTTTGTATTCCCTCATACCCTTTTTGATCTTTGGATCTGACTTCGACCTTGGAAGTGCTGTTTTGCCTTTCTATGGCGCCTTCATAACGTTTGTGACTTACTCTGCGGGCAATCAAGGGTTCTTGGTAACACTAGCGATTTTGTCTTTAGTATTGTTCACGATGAAGTTTTCCAAAGCGAAGTTAGTCAGTCTTTGTCTGCAGCTCGGCTTGTTGTTGGTGCTTAGCTTTGCAGCGAAAACCTTCTTAAAGCATTCCACTGAGAGCCCTCGTCCTTATTCTGAGTATTTGGTGACGCAGGAAGTGGTTGATATGCCGGAAGTGTTTTACGAATTACCATTGGTTGAAAAGAATGCTGCGATTGAGTCTGTACAAGATAAGGTGAGCGAGTGGCGAACGCGTCACTGGTTGGGTGAAACTGACTACTCTTTTCCATCTGGACATATGATTTTCGTCGGTGTGTGTTTGGCGTTCTTTGGTGGTCTTCTCCTAGAGGCGAAACGCTTTTATCTAGTCGGCGGTTTACTGGTTTGGGCTGGTGGTGTCGCCTATAGCCGTGTTTGGCTTGGCATGCATCGACCAGAAGACTTAGCCGGATCTATTGCCTTTGCGGGTTTGATCTATTTATTGGTGCCGCTTATCTCAGAGCAAAAAATAGAACGCTATTTACCTGCATTTTTGAAACAGACTTCTTAGGGATCCGTCCTCACTGCAAAAGAAGGGCTCAGATTAGCAGTACGTAATAAACGCTACTGATTGAGCCCTAGCTCTGCTTGCTTCTTTTTGGTTAGACCTAAGGACACAATTCGGTGTGACTCAATGAGATAGTATCTCAGCTCCTCATCCCTTTGTGGCGTGCTTTCAAACAGCTGAATCCATTTCATACCGCGTGAAGCAAAGTAGGGTGCGGGTTTATAGCCCGGCTCTTCTTTGAGAAAGTCGAAATTCTGATCGGACGCCTTGAAGATAAACGCAGGCTCATCTTTCGGTCCCCAACCACCAATCGCAAACACCTTGCCACCCACTTTCCAAACGTGCGAGTTATTCCACTGCATCACATAACTGGTTGCAGGCAGTGACTCGCAGAATGCGTTGAATTCGTCGTAAGTCATAGAGCGTCCTTTTAACTATTGGGTGTTTGTGTTGGTTTTCTAAGATGTCTTTCTTCTTCTTGTCTTTATCGCCAATAACTAGCCAGCTAAACCCTGCCAGATTGCCGTAAAGCCACTGAGAGAACATAGCAGTAATGAACCAATGCGTATCTTCTCTTTAGGGATGCTTTGTGTCGTCATTAACGCCACTTTGTAACCCAACCAAGCAGCAGGCAGCAAAGGTATAGTGATGATCAAGTGGTGTAGCGTGAAGAAGCCAATTGGGATCTGTACAACCAACGAAATGATCGAACTAAACACGAAAAACGCAGAAAGGTTACCACGAAGCTGATTGGCATCTTGGTGTTGGAGTAGCAGTGCCATCGGTGGACCACCAATACCAGAACTGGTGCCAAAGAACCCAGAGAAGAACCCCGCAATACCCATCTTAGTTGGGGTTGGTTCGAGTCTAAAGGGCAGTAGGCTAACAATCACGGCAAATACTACCAATAAGCCCAACCATAGTGATAACACGCTCGTTGAAACCATCACCAACAAAGCACCACCTGCCAGTGACCCAGGAATACGGCCCAGCAATGCGATTTTTAATCCGCCAATAGAGATATTTGCTCTATGTTTAAAAGCGTTGAATAATGAGATAAACAGACCGATCAAACAGATAGGCGCAGGCACATAATCTGGAGAGACCAAAAACAGCAGTGGGGCTGCAACAATGGCCAAACCAAAGCCGATTGCGGTTTGCACAAACGAGCCGACAAAAATGAGTGTCATTGCGATAAGGACAGTCTGATCTATGTATTCCATAAGCCTGCGGATTAGTTTTAAAGGAGCGGGTGGATACTATAAATGAAAACTAAAATAATAGTCTTATTATTCAGTGAGCTTTATGCCAGTTTCGCTAGTTATAATTTCTACTATAACGACCAACAAAAAAGCGAGTGAGTATCTCAGGATGCTTCCTTTCAATACTCACTCGCTTTATTGGAACGACTTGTTTACGCTAGTGGGGGAGTCAGCATAAAACGTTAAGCCATTGCCAATTTCAGTCGCTCAATGGGCTTGTCATTGATTGGTAAATGGATAAGTGCTGCTGCAAATGCCAGCACCACCGTTGACCACCAGATTGGCTCGTAAGAACCGTAGTAATCGTAAATACGACCACCCACCCAAGCGCCTAAGAAGCTACCCACTTGGTGAGTAAAGAATACCAAGCCGTACAACGTTGATAGGTAACGGGCACCGAAGATCTGACGAACTAAGCCAGACGTTAGCGGAACTGTACCCAACCAACAGAATCCAATGGCCGCACCGAAGATAGCCGCGGTTGATTCAGTCACAGGCAGAGTCACAAACGCACCGATAACCACAGTACGCACTAAGTACAGTGCAGACATAACGTGGCGTTTGCTGAACTTGTCGCCCATTACACCCCAGAAGTAAGACCCAAAGATGTTGAAGATGCCAACGTAAGCCAGTGCCATCGCAGCGCTGCTCGCGGGTAGGTCTTTATCTGCTAAATAGCTCGGTAAGTGCGTTGCGATAAACATTACGTGGAAACCGCACACGAAGAAGCCCGCGTGAATCAACCAGTAACCTTTGTGAGCAAACGCTTCAGACAACGCTTCTTTGAGTGTTTGGTTCTCTTCAGCTTGCGCTTGTTTGTTTGAGGCTGCTTTAGGCGCTCGCATGAACAGCGCAAAAGAGATCATCAAACAACACAGTACGCCAAACACTTGCATCGCACTCTGCCAGTCAAATTCATTCAGCATGTATTGTGCGCCCGGAATTACCGCGAACATACCAAATGAACCTGCAGCCGTGGTTAAGCCAAACGCCTTAGCCGCGTGCTCTGCTGGTACAACTTTCGCTACTGCGCCAAGCACGATCACGTAACTTGTCGCACTCAAGCCAAGACCAACCAGTGCGCCTAACGAAACGTAAAGCATGCTCGATTCGGTAGAAATTGAGGTAAGAAGTAAACCCAAACCGTAAGCACATGCGCCAGCAATAATGATGCGTCTTGCTCCCCATTTGTCAGCGGCCATACCAACAAAAGGTTGGAACACACCGAACAATAAGTTTTGTAGAGCAATAGAGAAGCTGAAAAACTCTCGACCCGTGCCGAAATGCTCTGAAATTGGCATCATGAAAATGCCGAATGATTGTCTGATCCCTAGACTGATAATAAGTGTGCCTATCCCTAGCCATACCAGTAAAGGAAAACGGAAAATGCTCATTCTAATACTCTTAAATTAATGGTGGTGATGTGAGTGGTCTTGCGCTGACATGTGTTGGTCAGTCATCTCATGGTGATGTTCGTGCCCAGAATGATCATGCCCTGACTGCTGGTGGCAACCACTGCTTACGGCATGCTGAGCCAAGAGATCAATCAATGGCTGACTGTGATGCACAATAACCAAACTAATGACGAGGAATAACGTCACTCTGGCAAGTTGGGCAAAAAGAGATTGTGAAAACATACGGTGTTGACATGCGCTCAATGTTGTAAGAAGTCGCGCATCATAGTGATGAGTCGGGTATGTATCAAATGACCATTTGTGATGTAGTCTATGCGTTTTATGCATAGATTGTCGCTTGATTGGAATTGGTATAAAACGCGCTCAATAAATAAGAAAACTTGAAGCTCGTTAGTTAATAGAAACAAGTATCTAATTAAGAATGAAAGTCTAAATTAAGGCTTATAACTAGCTGTTTAATTTAAAGTTTCACAAAGCTGTAAAAACTAATATACAAACTAATCACTAAGCAACATTGCTCGTTCACTCGACTTATCTGTCAAACATCGTAAATTTGGGCATAAATCGTTTCAAGACTACTGAAACGCGATGTTAAAAGATTCAGGGAGAGTCATTCACATGGATAAAGATCATAATCTTCGCGAAAACTTACTGGCACTGATCTTAGGTAGCGCATTGGTTTCACTCGGCGTTATCTTTTTCAACCAAGTCGGTTTGCTCACCGGGGGCACGGCTGGTCTAGCGATCTTCATTACCAAAGTAACAGATTTGAGCTTTGGCCAAGTATTCTTCGCACTTAACTTACCTTTCTATATTTTGTCGGTTGCTCGTATGGGCTGGCGCTTCACAATCAATACGTTTATCGCGGTTTCGATTGTTTCGTTCGCCGTAGATCACTTGTATCACGTGATTCAAATTGCCGAAATTCATGCATTGTATGCAGCTTTACTTGGTGGTGGCTTGATTGGTACCGGCATGCTGGTGATTTTCCGTCACAAGATGAGCTTAGGTGGCTTCAACATTCTGGCGTTGTTCTTACAAGAACGTTTTGGAATTCGAGCAGGTAAGGTTCAGATGGCATTAGACTGCACGATTGTTGTGCTTTCTCTGTTCATTGTTGATGTGTCATTGGTTCTTCTGTCTGTGCTTGGTGCGATAGTCACCAACTTGATTCTAGCAATGAATCATAAACCGGGGCGCTATCAACCTGTGGTAAAAGCGGAAGCAGCATAGTTCGGTTCGCTCAAGCTCTAGATTTGCTTAAGTAAAGAGTGATTTGCAGATTATGAAAACAACAAAGCCAGCATTAATTGCTGGCTTTGTTCTATTGAAATAACGGATTCGATGTAACGATTAACACTTGCCGCAGCTGGCGTTCGGCTTAAGCTCGCAATCAATCACATTGCCTTGTTGATCAAGGGACAAGTTACAACACTCTTCAAACAGGTTCTTAAGATCAGCACGGCTTTTTTGCACGCGGGATTTAACCGTGGAATAGCTGACGTTCTGCGCTTCTGCGATCTCTTTTTGGCTTTGGCCTTTGATGTCGACCGCAAGCAGTAGCGATGAACTTTGTTCTGGCAATGCCTGAATAAAAGGTTCAATACACAATGAAAGTTTCTGCTTAAATTTAGAGTCGTGGTCTAAATCGGTAAACCACAGATCTTCAGCATCAATTTGGCTATCACGTTGTTGGCGTGCATGCTTACGGTAGAAGTCGATAATGGTGTTGTTGGCTAACTGGAACAGCCAAGCCTTAACACTGCTAGCATCTTGTACCTTATCTAAGTTCTGATAGGTCTTAATCAAGATATCTTGGAGCAAGTCGTCTACATCCGCAGAGTTGTTGACCTTTGAATGCAGGAATGACTTTAATGCTTGCTGATACTCGGCCCAGACTTGTTCGAGCTTCAAAGGTGCATTAGTTGCACTGTTCATTTACGCAACATTCGTCTTGTAAGAAATCAATCACACCTTCTAGGCACTCATACTCCGCCACGCAGAATAGAGTTCTTCCTTCTCGTCTTTGGCTGATTAGGCCCGCAGACGCCAAGCTTGATATGTGGTGAGACAAGGTAGAACCGGGAATGCCTAGCTCTTCTTGTAGGCCGCCAACTGCAATGCCTTGGTAGCCAGCTTTAACGACACTCTTATAAATGGTTAGGCGAATAGGGTGCCCCAACTCTTTAAGTGCTTTCGCAACGACTTCTAAGTTCATATTAACTCCTCAAGATTTAATTTCGATGTTAGTCGAAATGTATGTCGAATTCAAATTTAAAAACGGTGTCTATGTAAGTTATTGAAAAACTGTGTTTTCGAAAATAATTTCGATTTTTATCGAAATAATGCTTGTTCTGGAGCTGTTTATTTCTATAATTCGAGAATGTTCGAAATTAAGGATTGGTTACTTTTCTCATAGAGCCCGACCTTCAATCCAGTTTGGAGTTAATTATGAGCAATGAAATGTTAACAATGCTGAAAGACGCACTTGATATGTTCGCTTTCTTAGCAGTAGAGCTAATTATCCTTTTCTTAGCGATCAGCTACATTGTTGGGATTCTTCAAGAGTTCCTTACACCAGAAAAGATTCAATCTATCCTGAGCTCACGTAATGGTAAGGGTTATGTAGTAGCAGCACTACTGGGTGCAATTACACCTTTCTGTTCATGTTCGACCATTCCTTTCTTAAAAGGATTGCTGCGTGCAAGAGCGGGTTTCGGTCCAATGATGGTGTTCCTATTTGGTAGCCCACTATTGAACCCAGTGATCATTGGTTTGTTTGTGATTACCTTCGGTTGGCAAGTTGCTGTGTTCTACTTCCTTGTAGCAATGACGGTGTCTGTAGTGGCTGGTTACGCACTTGAGAAGCTTGGCTTTGAGCGTTACGTAAAACCTGAAGCGTATGAATCAACAGGTTCAGCTTCAAGCTGTGGCACTAGCTGTGGTGACTCTGCTCCTAAGAAAGCAGCACCGGTTAAAGCAGAATCTTCATGTGGTACAAGTGCATGTGGCGAACCCGCACCCGTAATGGCGAAAGAGACATCTTGCTGCGATTCTAAAAAAGAAGAGCCACAAGTAACGGTTTCATGCTGTTCAGCGGATGGAAGCGCAACAGCTGAAATCGTAGAGAAGAAAGAACCTAGCCGTTGGATGAGAATTTGGTTCTCAACTTGGAAAGATTTTAAACAAGTTTTCCCTTACCTAATGATGGGTATCGCGATTGGTTCATTCATCTACGGCTTCATTCCTACAGACCTTATTGCACAGTACGCTGGTGAAGGTATGTGGTATGCGATTCCAGTAGCAGCCGTGATTGGTATTCCACTGTATATTCGTGCTGAAGCGGTAATCCCACTAAGTGCAGCTCTAGTACAGAAAGGCATGGCGCTGGGTTCAGTTATGGCATTGATCATTGGTAGTGCAGGTGCAAGTTTGACGGAAGTTATCCTGCTTAAATCAATCTTCAAGAACCAAATGATTGCAGCATTCCTATTCGTTATCCTAAGCATGGCGATGGGTGCAGGCTTCCTATACAGCTTCATCTTTGGTTAATCAGGCTTGATTATGAGATAACACCCTCGATACCAAGAGATAGATAATAAAAAAGAGCTCACATAGTTGAGCTCTTTTTTGTTTAGCTTATCAGTCCGGAGGCTAGAAACCGCGAATATCCAGCTCATTATTGATCAATACAACGCACTGAGAAGCAAACAGCATGTTCGGGCCTAAGCTGATTTTTTCTGTCCCTAAGCGCTTTAAGCTGTTGTAGCTTTTCTTCGGCATAGGGATGTGATCAGTAAGAAGGAAACATGGGTTTTCAGCAATCTCTGCATCACGGATAAAGTCACCTTTCTTATCCATCATGTATAGCTGGTGGTCTTCAGCCAGTTCTTTGACTAGTTTTTCAAAGCTCATAGTGCGAACGACGATTCCCGGTTCAACCTGACGAGTCTGCTCTTTGGTCATACCTTGAGAAGCATCAACCGCTCTTACTACCGCTGATAACAATGCCGATTCATGAAAGCCACCAATGTTGGTGATCTCATTTGAATCGAAAGTGATCGTACGTGAAAAGTCTTTAGTACTTTCTAATACAAGGTGTACGGTGACATTCTCACGGTGAGATTGAGCAACGAAGATCGTGTTCATCAGAGTATGAGCCAGAATCTCAGTATGAGCATCTTGCCCAACACCTTCTAAGATAAGTTTGCTCTCTGTAGGGGCTGCGCGAGCGCGTAATACAAATGAACGCATGGAATGTACCTTGTCAGTATGTGATAAAGCGAAACAGGCTTTATCAACATGAATTGATGAATAACCAAAATTGTGGCGGTATGTAACTCTTTTCTATTAATGAAGTCAAATAGAGTTGCGTATAGCGCCAACCAGAAGAACTCTGCGTATTAAATAGAGAATGACCACATTACAAGATGGTAAGGGTTGAAGCGACCCAATGTTTACGTAGATAGTATGCGCAAATTATTAGGTGACTTACATAAGGAAGTAGTCGATGAAGTTACAGAAGATCAATAAAGAAGAATATAGAAAGAAGATGAACCTGCTGTTGGTTTCGTTGGTTGGGTCACTCGCAGTGTTCGCCATTGTATTCGGAACCATACTGATCGAGCTATTCGGTTCAGGGCAATCAATCGCAGGCGAATCGACAGGTAATTTCCACTTGAACGTATTAGGTGTGATCTTATCAGTCGCATTGAATGCATTTATCGCGAGCCGTGTGAAAGGGCATGATTACTTCAAAGAAGCGCTTTATGTATGGAACCTTAAACAAATCCATAATCAAATCTATCGTAAGCTCAAGCGTATTCAACCCAAAGCTGAGCAAGGCGACCGAGACGCGCTGACCATCCTTTATTTCTATTACACCACGCAAAAACAGGTATACGACCTAGACAACAACACATTGACGATAAAAACAGTTCAGCAATCGCTAGATAACATCCTAGAAGTGAGTGAGAAATGGAGCATTGAGCTAGATATAGAGGCTTTTTCGAAAGATCTAATCGCAAAGTTTTAAGTAATACACCCATTATTGTATGAGCTTTGAGCTACGAAAGAGCCTTTTGACGTAAAAGTAGCCACTTAAGCAAGTTTTTTGAATTTTTATCAAAAAAGGGGTTGCCATGTTTTCGATGATCTCTATAATGCCGCCTCACTGACACGGCAGATGCCATAAGGCTTCAGCGGTAATCAGTAAGACGGAAAGTTCGAAAGACATTAATTTTAAAAAGTGTTTGACACTTAAGATTAAATCGCTAGAATTCACGTCCGCTTTCAAGGGTTTCTTTGTAAAAAGAAAGTTTCGACAAGCAAAGCTCTTTAACAATTTAAACCTATCAATCTGTGTGGGCACTCGTTGATGAATATCAAAACGTCATTCTCAGGAATGGCAGTTACTTCGGTAACAAATTGATTTCAATGAACAGAGTGACCAATCAAGTCTTAGGACTTGGCACAGTCAATTCATTACCATTCTGTTCCTATTTATTTAAGAAGAGAGGGGTAATAGCTTTAGAATTACATGTTTACTTCGGTAAATATTAGTTTTGAAGTCAGTATTCGTTGAGTCACACCTATTAATTTAGGTAATCAAAACTTTAAATTGAAGAGTTTGATC
>NZ_JBFRST010000006.1:0-632 GCF_041473705.1 Vibrio sp. 10N.222.55.B11 | reverse complement strand
CCACCAATAGCGGCTCTATGCCCAGCATCGGCATGGTAATGCCAGGTGCCATCGGTGAGTAAGATTAGATCGCCATAGGTGCCGTGATAGTCGTAACCATTGCTGCCTTGGCGTTCAAATCCTGACTCGCCTACATCGGGGTCTGTGATGGTCAGCTTGCCATCAGCATAGAGTGTTGTATTGCCAAGTGTGGCGATGCCTGAGTGAGCATAGTCGGGTGACATGTCGACACCCGCGCTGTTTTCGGTTATTGAACCAGTATCAACGCCAGCGATTTGGGCTTTATCGCCAACAGCCGAGAGCGTCGTTGATGCGCCAGTGTGTGTCACACCACCGTGGGCATCTTTGACATCATAGCTAAAGTGCACCGCTCCGTTGTAGTCTTTTTCTGGGGTAAAGGTGAATGTGCCATCGCCATTAATTAATATCGAACCGTGGTCAGCCTGTAGGTTTTCAATGGATAATTTGCCAATGTCGTTGTCATCAACATCGCTAGTATTAGCAAGTAGCTGTGACGTGGTAAGGACAATTTTGTTATCTTCCAAGCCATTCGCTAAACGCACTTCAGCCGATGCGACGGGAGCATCATTGGTGCCATGAACGGTCACTGTAATATCTTTTTTAGCACTGCC
>NZ_JBFRST010000005.1:0-129831 GCF_041473705.1 Vibrio sp. 10N.222.55.B11 | reverse complement strand
TAAGTGAACGGCATTACTCTCCTTGGGGGCTGTCGATTACCTAACCAAGCCGATAACCCCTGCAATTGCACTCCAGCGTGTGAAAACGCATATCGCACTTTATGACCAACAACGCGCGTTGTTTAGTCAGGTAAAAGAGAAAACTCAAGAGATCAATCTCGGTAAGCTAGAAACACTGAACATACTGGGTAGAGCAGCGGAATTTAAAGACAACGAAACGGGTATGCACGTTAAGCGCATGAGCCACTACTGTGAGGTGCTAGGCAAGGCGTTGGGCATGACTGACGAAGATGCCGAAACGCTCCGTGACGCGGCGCCAATGCACGATATTGGTAAGATAGGTATCCCTGATAACGTGTTGCTTAAGCCCGGAAAACTCGATGCGGAAGAGTGGGCGATCATGCAGAAGCACGTCGAGTATGGTGTGGAGATTTTAGGGCAGCAAAGTGATTCAAAACTGATGCGCATGGCGATTCAAGTGGCGCAGTATCACCATGAGAAATGGGACGGCTCTGGTTACCCGAGTCAAGTGGCAGGGGAAGATATCCCACTGGTTGGCAGAATTGCTGCTGTGGCTGATGTGTTTGATGCTCTAACGGCAGAACGCCCTTATAAAAAAGCTTGGAGTGTCGAAGATGCTTTGGCTTTAATCACTGAGCAGAAAGGTAAGCATTTTGACCCGACTATCGTTGATCTGTTTTTCATTAAATTGCCAGAGATTCTAGAGATTAAAGAGAAGTTCAAAGATGAGTGACCTCTGGCAGATGTGGGGTAAGTGGGGTAAGCGTTATGTCATCGCCATAATTTTGTTTGTTGTATTCGTTGTTCGTGCCGCTAGCGTTAACGCTGAGGCTGCTCCGGATCAACAACCAAACCTATGGCAAGATCCTGATCGTGAAATCACGTTTGTTACACTATCCAGTCATTATCCTTACTCATTTATTGGTGATGACGGAAAAGTCGACGGGATTATTCGAGATTGGGCTTACGATCTTGAAGAGCGTTTCAACGTAAAAACCAACTTCATCAGCGTAGATTCTCATGCTGAAGCAAAGCAAGCTTTGTTAGACGGGAAAGGCGATGTGTTTCCGTTTCAACAGTTTGATCCCAGCGAAGGAGGACGTTTCCTTCAAACTGATCCTTATATCTCGTACCAAATTGCCGTCATTCTTTCTACCGAAGATCATCTCAATAATAAAATAGAGCAAGAGGCCAAAAGGCGAATTGCCATGGTTCGAGAAAGCATCGACCTAAAGCGATCTGGCGTGCAGCTTAGTTCGATTGAGAGAGTTGAATTCGATACGGCCATTGATGCTATTCGTGCATTAGAAGATGGGTCGGTTGATGGCTTACTGGCTGAACCTGTAACCACCATGGATCTTGCTCATAAAAGCGGAGTCGAGAATTTAGCGGTCAACCATGTACTTGATCGCTGGAAGAACATCAAAGCAGCCATGGTTATTCGTTCAAACGACAATGAGCTGCTTAACTTATTGAATCAACAGATTGCAACGTTTGATATCAGTAAAAAGAACCGCATTTTATCTAAATGGTTAGATGACTCGCCTTATCGCTCTCCCATTAAAGGTGTATTTGGATTCGGCAACCCGCCTTACATGTATCCAGACAGTACTTCTGTTGGCTTAGAGCATGACATTATGCAAAGGGCATTGAACGATATGGGGTATCGACTGGGTGACGTTGTCACTTTGCCTCGTGCTGCAGCTCGTCAAGCTATCGATAACAACAACTCAATATCATTTGTTTCTGGCGTTCAACTTGATGACTCTTCATTGCACTTTGTCAGTGACAAGGTGATGGATGTTGATTTTGTGCCAGTGTCATTAAAGAGGCGTAAGCTGGATTTGAAGTCGGCAAAAAATTTGTCCTTAGGTGCATTGTTGTTCGATGAAACATCGCCGATTAAAAACTCCGTAGAAGTGTTGGAAAGCCAATTGAGCATTGATCGGATAGATGATCTCGACAGCTTAGAGTCGGCGTTTTCCCAACTGAGAGCTCAAAATGTTGATCTCCTGATGGTAGAAAGGCGCGTATTAACCTGGTTTGTCACCAATACCCGGTTTATTGAAATGCGCGAGATTCAGATCCATGAAGATTATAAAGTCAGTTATCCCATCTACGTGGATTTCAGGGGGGCTGAGCTAAGAGACCGCTTCAATGCCGCATTGGCAAACCTGAAAAGGGAAGACGGGGAGTTTGAGCCAATTCTTAGAAGACAAATTAAGAACGACCTGACTCCGGTTCTGAAGAAGGCCGATATTATTGCTCAAATCTCAGCGTACTTTATTGTTAATGATCGCTTTGACGAATTGCCTAAGATTTTTGACATATTTGATGCAGATAATACTTTCATGGTTATTTCGGCACTGGCTGATAATAATAAGCGACCGCTTGAATCTTGGTTCCTAGGAGATGTATCAACGCCATCATTGGACAAGAAAAACACCTCTAAATTGTCATCCGTAACGAAAGGCGTTGGCTATAAAACGCAGACGGGCAGCACCAATGCTGGATTTATGACGTTCTATTTCGATGTGGATTCCGTGGAAGGAAGTTATGTTTATTTCCCTGCCATTGAGCAGTTTGATTCATTCGGAGATGGTGCAAAACGTTATATTTCAGATGTTTATCAATCGAACAGTTTAGCCGGTGAACTTCTTAATCTTAGTCAAAATGAACGTCAGTGGATAAAATCTCATCCAGTATTGAAAATCGGTATTGATCCTAACTCTTTGCCTTATGAAGCCGTATCGAGCAAAGGGGAATACATCGGCATGATCGATGATTACCTAAAGCTGATCGAGCAGAAAACAGGTTTACGCTTGGAACATGTTGATGTCGGCAGTTGGCAGGAGACTCGACGACTCGTTGACCATAGAAAAGTGCACCTTGTGTCGGCCGCTGTGGAGAATCGTTCGCTTGGCGAGGGCGTGAAGGCGGGTAAGCCGTTATTTTCTAGTCGTTTGGCTATTGCCTCAAGACGAGATGTGAACAGCCTTGTCTTAGAAGAAGCTGCAGGTTGGAAAATAGGTATTTTAGAAGGGGGAGCCAACACAGAAGCTATTGTGGATAGTTACCCTGAGATCAATTGGTCGATGGTGTCATCGACTAATGATGGATTAGAGCTCGTCGAATCGGGTGAGTTTGATGCGATGATTGATACCGTTGACGTCTTAAATTACTTAATCGACTCATTTGGCTATCGAGGAATTGGCATCATCGGTCGATTAGACTTCTTCCTGTCGCCAACTCTGCATGTCATCAAATCTGAACCTTTGCTGTTGTCTATTGTGAACAAAGCGATAGGCAGTATCTCAGCTGAAGAACACCAGAAGATCTCTGCAAAATGGGCTGCACCCAAAGCGATAGAAAGAGTTGATTATCAATTGGTTTACACCATTTCGGTTTTTTCTCTGGTGATCCTTCTTCTTATTATTTTCTGGAATCGTAAATTAGCGAAGCAGATCAGTATTGCTAAGGAAGCGACCGAAGCTCTGGAAAAGGCGCAGAACCAACTCTACAACATGCTAAATAGCTCTCCAATTGCAGCCAGCGTGGTATTTGAAGAAGAGGTTCGTTACGCGAATGATACGGCGAAACGTTTGTTTGGCGTGGATAATCAGGCGTTGTCTTCTATCGACGTCGCTGCTATCCATGACTCGCTGAGCGTTCGTGATGGCGTGCATAAAGAGCTCGACCTTAACGGTAAAGTTGAAAATAGGGAGTTGGTACTCAGAAAGTCTGATGGAACCCGATTTGTTGCTTTGGTCAGTTACTATCTTTTTGAGATTGATGGGGAAGTCGCCACACTATTTTGGGCATTCGATATTTCAGAAATGAAGCGCCTTAACGAACAATTGGAAGAAGAAAAACAGAGAGCCGATTTGGCGAGCCAAGCTAAATCGGAATTTTTAGCTAATATGAGCCATGAGATAAGAACCCCAATGAATGCCATTATTGGCTTGTCTTATCTGGCGATTGGCGAAATATCTAATCCTGTCGCTCGAAATTATATTGAGAAAGTGCACCGTTCTGGCCATTCGTTACTCGGTATCATCAATGACATCCTTGATTTCTCAAAGATAGAAGCTGGACAACTTGTTATTGATAACGTCCCGTTTGATCCCGTAACGACCTTTAAAGATGTGATTGAGCTGATGGAGTCGAAAGCGGCTGAGAAGCAGCTCAATTTGTCGATGGTCATAGACTCTGAGTTAGACACGCCATTGCAAGGCGATCCATTGAGGTTGTTCCAAGTCATACTCAACCTTGTGGGTAACGCGATTAAGTTTACGGAAAAAGGCAGCGTAGCGTTAACGGTGGAGCATGTTGACTCGAACGATAGCAGTCTAACCATGAAGGTGAGTGTGATGGATACCGGGATAGGCATCTCGGATGGGAACCGTCACAAGCTGTTTGAAGCCTTTAGCCAAGCGGATACCACAACGACACGTCGGTTTGGCGGTACAGGGCTTGGACTCAACATTAGCCAGAAATTAGTGCATGCGATGGGCAGTCAAATTACGGTGGAGAGTGTTTACGGGCAAGGCAGTGAGTTCTCCTTTGTACTGACATTGCCACGATCAAGCTCGGATGCGTTAGCCGACTTCAAAGCCCAAGAACTGCAACTGGATTACCAGATAGAGTTCAAAGGCCAAAGAGTGTTATTGGTTGAAGACAATGAGCTGAACCAAGATCTAGCCTTAGCATTTTTCAGTCGCTCTAAATTAAATGCCGATCTTGCTGAAAACGGAAAGGAAGCGCTGGAGTTAGCTAAAAACAACGACTACGAAATAATCTTCATGGATCTTCAAATGCCGATTATGGACGGCTTTGAAGCTACCCGTTTGATTCGTGAATTCGATATAGATGTACCGATTATTGCAATGTCAGCCAATGTTTTTGATGATGCGAAACAACGAGCGAGGGCGTCGGGCATCACGGACTTCTTGGATAAGCCTATTGTTATTGATAAAGCGATGTCTTTGATTACTCGATACATTGTTCCTGAGGTCTTAGTTGAAGGTCGAGCGCCATCAGACACCTCTTCAGATGCGATCCAGACAGGTGATTCTGGTGAGAGTGCGGAATTGCACTCCGATCCCCAAATTGAGCCGCCTGTTTTCTCTCAGTCGAGGTTTGAGCAACTGACTTATCATGATGTGAAGCTGCAAGCCAAAATGCTTGATAGGTTCTGCCAAGGATCGCCAGACATTATGTCGGATGCTTTTGATAACTTAGTACAAGGCGACTGGGAGACGTTAGAGCGTAATCTACATACCTTAAAAAGCATGGCAGCTTCGATTGGTGGATTGCGATTGGCAGAGTTACTCAGTGATTTAGAAAGCAAAGCGCATAACAAGGCGTGTGATGAAGCAGATCTTAAGCAAGGCGAACTTGGGTTAATCGAACTGATTAAAGCAGTTGAGATCAGCTTTGATGTGTCTGGTGTTGGGGGATTCAATACGACAAGTACTGAAGAAGCCGATGCGAGTCTTGCTGATACCTCTGATTCACCGAGCATCACGTCAGAACAGCATGCTCAGTTGCTATCACTGCTGGATGCTTATGATAACGATGCAACTCAATATGTGACTGAGTTACTGGCACAGTATCCACATTCTGTTGTTCTCAAAGATGTTCGAAGTGCGTTAGATAATTATGACTTTGAACGAGCAAAAGAGGGGCTTGGCGCTTCTGAGTAGTTGTCTTTTATAAATATCACTTCAACATTAAAGCCTTTAGCTCTTATAGCGAAATACCGAGCTAGCTAAAGGCTTTAAATCTATCTATACCGAACTAACGACTCACGTTCTGTTTGATTAGCTCAACAACCGTATCGTATCGGTGCGGCAGTTTTCGGTTTCGTTTTTGAACCAGATACAGCGTTTCCTCTACTTCTACCTTTGGCGGCACAACGTGTAGCTTGTCTCTATCTGGGAAGTGTTCAACCGCGCCAGCCGGTAACACGGTAAAACCTAATCCTTTTGATACGGGTAGCAAGATCTGGTGAAGCTGATTGATGTAGCCAGATCTTGGTATCTCATTAACGTTGATGTTCGCTAAGTCTTTATCTCCGCAAAGGTCGAAATACAAAGACAGATAGTGTGCAGAATCTGGGTGGGCAATCAGGCCAATGTCATTCAATACTTGCGGCGTTATCTCTAAATCAGCAAGGCTGTGGTGAACAATAAGACACAGTGCTTCTTTGCCGATGACTTGGCTTTGGTAGTAGCTGTCGTTCGGGGAATGCCTAACAATGCCGATATCGGTAGTGCCTTCGCTTAGGTCATTCAATATCTTTTTGTTTGGAGCGGCTTCTAAGTTAATGCTGAGCTCTTGGTGTTGCTGTTGAAGTTCAAGAAGCTTGGGATACAGACGCAAAGAGAGTGAGCCAGAGCAAGACAAGTGACATTGCCCAGCATAAGGGTTATCAAAACTCAGAGACTCAAAAAGATCTTCTTGGTCTTTCTCTAGTTTGATCGCATAGCGATACATAATCCGACCCTGTTCGGTCAGTTCGAAGCTCTTGTTTTCTCGAGATAGCAGGTCACAATTACAAGCTTGTTCAAGCTTCTTGATGTGTTGGCTGACTCCAGGTTGTGTCATATACAACTTTTCTGCCGTTTGGGTGAAATGGCCAACTTCAACCAGAGTCTTAAACGTATTGAGCCAAAGTGGATTAATCATACTAACCTTCAAATACTAAAGCCTATAAATAACAGAAAATTATTATTATCTTAAGTAATGATAATTTCAACTCTAGCGTCTTAAGTAACGCTAATCAAAGTCATGTGGTGGTAGCACTTTATATTGGCCGCTTTGTAGAGTTGCTATGAGTAACAAAGTGTTGCGACTTTGTTGAATTTTTGGTCTATTGACCAACTGTGCTCATATTTAGGAACGAAGATGAATAGAAATGTTTGGCTGCTCTCACTGTGTCAGGCCTTGTTGATGACGGGTAACATATTACTGATCTCTGTGATTGGTTTGATCGGTAAGCAGATTGCACCCAGTGTCAGCATGATCACCTTGCCGGTTGCACTGCAGTTTTTGGGTTTAATGGCAGCCACTATTCCAGCATCTTTAATTTCAGGCAAGTTAGGGAGAAAGCGAGGATTTAGCATTGGTAATGTGGTTGGCATTACAGGAGCTAGTCTTGCCACCTACGCACTGTCTCAACAACATTTCTATTTGTTTTGTTTCGCTACGTTCTTACTTGGGATAGGCATAGGTTTTGGCACGCTTTATCGTTTTGCTGCAATCGAGGTGTGTGATGAAAATGCCCGTCACCGAGCGATCTCTATCTCGATGGCTGGTGGCGTTTTAGCCGCGGTATTAGGACCAAATTTGGCGATTATGTCGCAACAGTGGTCGCAAGATGGCTTGTACATTGGTGCTTTTGCTTCTTTGATTGGATTGAACATTCTTGCGTTACTCATCTTACAAACAATTCAGTTTCCAAAAGTCTCTTTTAATAGTCAGGCACCTAAATCCGATCCTCTCAGTGTGATAGTAAAAGCGCCTAACTTTATTGGCGCAGTGTTTGCTGCCATGGTCGCTTATGCGGTGATGAATATCCTGATGACAGCAACGCCATTGGCAATGATTGGTTGTGGCTTTGACTTTACCAAAGCAGCGGGCGTCATTGAGTGGCACGTATTGGGGATGTTTGTTCCTGCATTCTTTACTGGTTCACTTATCGAGAAGTTTGGCTCAAGAATGATGATCTTGGCAGGCGGGGTTCTGTTCGTCGTCTGTATCGCGATTAACATTCATGGCGAATCTATCTGGCACTTCAGAGCGGCTCTAGTTGTGCTTGGTGTCGGTTGGAACTTTATGTTTATCGCGGCAACAGGTTTGTTTAGTCAGTCCTACCAATCGCAGAATAAAGCTAAGGCACAAGCGTTTAATGAATTTATTGTCTTTGGCTGTGTGACTATTACAGCGATGCTCTCTGGCTGGCTAGAATCGACAGCAGGGTGGCAGAACCTTAATATCTACGTATTACCATTCGTGTTAGCTGTTATCTTGCTGTTTGCATTTAGTGCTCGTAAATCGCGTATTCAAAAGCAGCCTGTGTAATGGCTCATCGAATAGTGGTTCAGTAAATTCGTTACTGTGATTAAAACCCTAGTATCTCGAACTGCGACCAATAAAAAGCCCTACCAAATCGGTAGGGCTTTTGCTTACGGCTTAAATAATAACGTTTCCTTAAAACTGCTGTCTTGGCTCATGCTCGAAGACAACAGTGCTTAAGCTTGCTTGTAAGTACGTGTGATAGAGCCGCGTACTTATTTTGATGGTCTATCGTTTAAAACCTAAGCCCCAAGATGAGCTACAGGTCGACCAAAATTGTCTTAGTCGTAATCCCACCTTGGTCATCGATTATCTTCAGATTCACCTCGTGCTTTCCGTATGAAGGGAAGATAGAAGTGAATGTGCGACCTCGTTTCACCTTTCCGTTTGGAAGTGTCCACTCGGTATCAACAATACGACCATCGCTGTCTGAACTTGTAGACCACATGGTTACCCAGCGGCCCAAGTGAATGTACTTCGCGCTCGCTTCTGGAAGGGCGTTTGGAGATTCAACACTCACTACAGATCTAAATGAATCGGTAGCGCCTTTGTCGTCGACAACAGTCAAGTTCAACGTGTATTCACCGGCCTGTTCATAAGACCAAGTTGGTGCCACTTCAGTACTTGTTGTGCCGTTCCCAAAGTCCCACAGGTAATGGGTGATCTCACCGTCTTGGTCTGAGCTGAAGTTGTTTACAGAAACATTCAGGCCAGTCACATTCAGCTCGAAGTTCGCAGTAGGAGCGACGTTGTGTTGGCTTACTTTAGATAAGCGAACCACGCCGTATTCGTTGTTGTCACTCTGATTCACAATATCGACCGCTAAACCAAACTCCGTCAGGATGCGTCCTGAATCTGGTGCTTGAGGCGATGTGTAATCTTGGTCATCCGAGAAGCTAGCATTGCCAACCAAACTGGTATCTTCGAGTACATCGTTGTCGCTGTTTACAAGACGCATTGGAGTATGATCTTTGAGTGAAAACGCTGCGTCTCGAACTTGGTAGCGTGTTTGAGCCGCTTCACCAGAGTTTGCCCACACCATGGCATTTTGGTCTGCATCGACCACGCCTAACCAACCTTCACCAGGGTGTTTACCTACCCAGTTGTCGGTTAGTGATTCGTCGACGTACCAAATGATCAAGCCAGGGTCGAATGACATCAGTTGTCCCATGCGTTTGATGTTCGCTAGGCCTTCATCAACATCCATGTGGCTGCGCCATTGCAATAGATAGTAGTGCTGCGCTTGATGGAATCCATTACTCAGCTTGTAACCATTAAGGGAGAAGGTGGAGTTGCTTTCACCATCGTCTATTGAGGTCACTTCACCATCGACAACAACAGCAAGGTTATCTAAATAGAAGCCTTCCATTGCTAAGCCGCCATCGGTGATGTATTCAAAAGACAGTTCCACTTCTTGGCCTGCCCATTGTGAAACGTCGAACTCAGCGTCGACCCATCCGCCAGATTCGCCGCCAATAGCAGGAACGAGGTCCGTGTTGTATGGATCGTCCATTGAGGTAATGTTTCCTGCAATGGCTTGTCCGTTGATTAGCACGCGCGCAAAGTCGTAGTCTTTTTCAATCTCATACCAAGTTTTGAAAGACAGCAGTGCAGAATCACCCGCTGGGATCATCAACTTGCGAGTCATACTGTTTTTCAGATCATCGCCTTTTTGAGAGTGGAATGAATACTCGCCCTCAAAGGGTTTCAGACTTTCAATCTGCTTTTCAGGAAGATCCACTTTGATCATGTTAGGACGACTGTTATCCGTTGTTTGGAACAGCGTATACACTTGTGGATTGTCTTCTAGGTCATCAATCGAGAGCTGATCATCGTTAACCCAACGTCCGCCAATCGATTTCTGTAGGAAGTGTTTTGCCCAAGAGCTGAATGCCGTTGGTTGTGTACCACCAATTTGACCAGCCCAACTGCCCGAAGACATGATTGACCAGTAAGAAACCGGTTCGCCTCTGCCTGTGTATTGCGTGTCATACTCGTCTGGTAAGCCTAAATCATGACCATATTCGTGGGCACAAACACCTGCAGCCGCATCAATCGGTTGAATGGTGTAATCGAACGCCGCGTATTGGCCACCAAATCGATCTGGAAGCGAGCTAGAAGTACCTTCCAGTACATGAGTGCGACCAAGGTTGAATCGGTGAGACCAAATCGCATCAGGGCCTAACACGCCACCACCGGCTTCTTCGCCTACCGATGCATGAAACACCATCAGGTGGTCAATCACACCATCGGGTTCGCGGAAATTTCCGTCACCGTCGTAATCGTAACGATCTTCGATGTCGTAATCGGCAAGGTTGATACTCGGATCTTGAGCCAGTTGATTCAGCGCTTCACGAACCAGTTCTTGGGCGTTTAGGTCGTTGTCGGTGGTAGGGGAGTTGCCACCATAGAATGGCGCAGGCTTAGAGGCGCGATACCAACCTGCCGCTTGACCTGAAACGCTGTAACTGTCGCCTGATTCGCTTTGGTAATATTGGCGCATCGAGATTAGGTTTTCGCCATTTGGCCCTGTGTAGCCAGAATTTGAAAACAACAACTCTTGATAATGTTCAGGGTTGTAGCTCTCGTAGAGCATCTGCGTGTGCTCTTCGGTCAACTTGTTGTCATCCCAGTTCAAATCAGGGAAATCGACCAATAGAGCGAGTACTTTATCGGTGCGCTTGGTGCCGACTTCTAAAGCAAAGACACTCGCTTTTTTAACGCCAGACCCTTTTTCTATGGCTTTGAGTATTTTTGCGCGTTGCTCAAGTGCTTTTTTTCCGAATTGAGCATCGCCTTTGAAACCGGAATTGATTTTATTTTTCAAGTAACGGTCAAGCGCATCCTGCTTTGCCACATCGGTTGCATCTTGGTCGACTAAGCCTTGTCTAACTAGCATTTCAATGAGTTTGTCTTCATTAACTACGCCTAAATCAATAGGTGTTTTTGCATAACCACTGACGCTAAATAGAGTAAGCATTGCTGAAGCCAACAATGTTCTTCTCATCATTTTCATTATATTTCCTTTTTATATTTCCATGTCGATATCAGTATCAACTTGCCTTATTCGGATCTGTTGTCCGAGTTTGGCCTAATACACTCTTGTGGTGTCTTATTTAACTGACGTGTGTTTGTTGTATTTTTTTTATCTTCTATCTCTTTTGTATTGGTTGTCTCTTTTCTATTTTTTGAATCAAACGGAGTGCTCTTCACTTTTTTAGCGTTGAGATAGATACGCAAAGCTTCTTGATTTTCCTCATAGGTTAAGCCTGAACAGATAACACCTTGTTTTATCAATGACTTCAGCAATAGTTCGTCGTTCTCAATAGTGGAAGCCTGTGACAGTGAGGAAAAAATTAGAACCATTAAAGCCATTGTTTTGTGTGACATTATTATATCAAGCCATCAGTTTTGATTATGTAACAAAGTATATTTATAAATTTTACCAATCAAATGGATAATTATTACAATTAATTATTCGTTCCGGTTTCAACATTTAGAGTTAATATAAAATAAGGAGTGTTATTTATTCTATTGTCAGTTATTTAATGGGTTTTGTTGAATGAATAGTTGATAGTTTGGATGTTTAATAACATTGATTAGGTCGTGGTTATTATTCTGGAGGGCGCTTTATACAAGGCGTTGGGTTCTAACTAATAAGATAATTTTTTATTATCGGTGTTTTAAAATACGCATGTAATAACTGAGTCATTAGTAAATACCCATGCTCAAATTATTTTTACTCAAAATATCAATAATTAGGGTATTGAGAGTAACTTTCAGTGTTTCAATGACGTGAAATTTAACAATAGCAGAGCTGGTCGGGTTGTCACCGCCTGCTTGCTTAAAGCGAGTGAAACGGCTGAGAGAAGAGGGCGTGATTGTCGGTGGTGTGTCCATCATTAATCCAGAACTGACCGGCAGTAAGATGACTTTGGTTGTGTCCGTGGAAATGGAGCGTGATCGAGGGGATATTTACCAAATCTTTCGCCATTCTATTTCAAAGGCAGAAGAGGTCACGCAGTGCTATCAGATATCAGGCAGCTTTGATTTCATGCTGATTGTGACGGTCAAAGACATTCAAGCCTACGAAGACTTTGTGGAGCGAGTACTACGCAAAGATCTGAATATTCGTAAATTCCATACCTCTGTCTCAATGAGAACCGTGAAATTTACCACTGCCGTAAACTTAGATGAGTCGTGACTGTTGGCATGAGAAGATAGTGAAGTTATTAGCTTTGTGAGGTACTTAGCTAATATTTGTATAAATAGCAGGCATTTACACAAAATGTGACGTTCACATTTTGTCATAACTTTAATAATTGTATATATTCCTCGCCTAAAATAATAATTAACCTAAGTTAATATAATGACTGTCAGCTCATCTACTCAATCTCGTGAAACGCTTCTCAGCGAAAACGAACAACTTGTCTCTACCACTGATTTAAAAGGCGTGATTACGTACAGTAATGATGCTTTTTGTCGCATAGCGGAATACAGCCAACAAGAATTGCTAGGGCAACACCACAATATCGTAAGGCATAACGATATGCCGAAAGCCGCTTTTGCTGATATGTGGGTTAACCTAAAGCAAGGTAAAGCTTGGCGTGGCATCGTAAAAAACAAAACCAAATCTGGTGGGTTTTACTGGGTCGATGCTTATGTAACTCCAATTTACGACAATGGTAAGGTGAGTGGCTACCAATCTGTTCGTGTTAAGCCAAAGAATGAATGGATACAAGTTGCAGATAAGGCTTACCAAGGCCTCTTGAAGGCTGAAAAGTCGGGTCGCCAATGGTCATTAAAGATCAGTGACAGTGTTCGTTACGCCGTGTTGCTAGGCTCTTTGGCTGCGCCGTTAATTTCAAATCTCATTGAAGTAGGGCAAGTATCACAATGGTTGTTGAGCCTACTTCCTGTTTCAGCATTAGCACTGCTTTTCCGACAAGAGCTGATTGATACTCCACTGCAGTTGAAAAAGCTGCAATCTAAATTCGATAGTGTTAGTCGTCTTGTTTATTCAGGTAATAGTCAGTTCTCTATTGCCGATTTTCACTTAAAACTATTGTCTGCAAGAATCCACACCGTATTAGGTCGCATGACAGACTCAGCCAAGCCGTTACAAGATTTGGCTGACAACCTAAATGCGACGTCATTTGAAGTATCAGAAGCCTTAGATCAACAAACAAAAGACATTCTTCAAGTACGAGAGGCGACTGAAGAGGTTGAAGTCACCGCCAATGAGGTCTCTTCTCGCACAGAAGAAGCGCACCAGATTGTTGATGTGACTTTGCAAACCTGTGCTGGCGCTAAAGAAAGCATTAATCAAACTCATCAAAACTTAGAGAGCCTAGCTTCTCAGGCTGAAAAGGCGACTCAAGCGACTTACCAACTGAGCGATCAAGCGCAGAGCGTAAGCAAGATAATGGAAGAGATTGGTGGAATCGCCGAACAAACCAACTTGTTGGCCCTGAACGCTGCGATTGAAGCGGCGAGAGCGGGCGAGCAAGGACGAGGCTTTGCCGTTGTTGCCGACGAAGTCCGTGCATTGTCGGGTCGAACCTCAAAGGCTACGGTTCAGATCAAAGAGAGCATCGATACCATGCTAACGACGATTGAAGGGTGGCAAAAAGATATTCTGGCGAACCGTGAGCAAACGGACGCATGTGGTGATGTTGCGAAGGTGAGTGCAGAGCGCTTGTCGGAAGTCGAAAACCTAATGCAATCCATGAATGAACTCATGCAGTCTGTTGAAAGTTCTGCTCATAAGCAACGTGAGCTGTCGAGTGAAGTCAATCTGCATATGCAGTCTATCGCCTCGACCGCAGAACAAAACTTAGTGGCAACGCATTCTGTGAAAGACCACTCCACAGAGCTAAAAGAACAAGTCAATGAGTTCTACCAACTGGCAAAGCGTTTCGAAGAAAAATAGCCGTTAGATTTAATCCGAATGAGAGAAAAGACAAAAAAAGCCCCGCATTTTCATGCGGGGCTTTCTGTATGCATCAACCCATTGAAGGGCGAGACAATGTATTCAAGATTAAGCTAGAAGCTCTTTCGCTGTGTTTACTACGTTTTCAGTAGTGAAACCGAACATCTTGAATAGCTCACCTGCAGGTGCAGATTCGCCAAACGTTGTCATACCGATGATCTTGCCACCGAAACCAACGTACTTGTACCAGAAGTCAGCGATGCCAGCTTCTACAGCGATACGTGCCGTTATGTCAGATGGAAGTACAGACTCACGGTACTGCGCGTCTTGTTTGTCGAACGCATCAGTAGCAGGCATAGAAACTACGCGTACTTTCTTACCTTCAGCCGTTAGCTCAGCAGCAGCGTTAACCGCTAGCTCAACTTCAGAACCCGTTGCGATAAGGATAAGCTCTGGCTTGCCTTCACAATCTTTCAGGATGTAACCACCCTTAGCGATGTTTGCTACTTGCTCAGCGTCACGATCTTGTTGTGCAAGGTTTTGACGAGAGAAGATAAGTGCAGAAGGACCATCTTTACGCTCGATTGCTAGTTTCCAAGCAACAGCAGACTCAACTTGGTCACATGGGCGCCATGTGCTCATGTTTGGAGTTAGACGTAGAGAAGCGATCTGCTCAACTGGTTGGTGAGTTGGACCATCTTCGCCAAGACCGATAGAGTCATGCGTGTAAACTTGGATGTTCTGAGTTTTCATCAGAGCAGCCATACGCATAGCGTTACGCGCGTATTCCATGAACATTAGGAACGTTGCGCCGTATGGTACGAAACCACCGTGTAGAGCGATACCGTTCATGATAGCCGTCATACCGAATTCACGTACACCGTAATGGATGTAGTTACCAGAGAAGTCGTTCGTTTCAAGAGACTTAGAACCAGACCACATAGTTAGGTTAGAAGGCGCAAGGTCAGCAGAGCCGCCCATGAATTCTGGTAGCATAGCACCGAACGCTTCTAGAGCATTTTGAGATGCTTTACGTGATGCGATGTTTGCTGGGTTAGCTTGAAGATCAGCGATGATTGCCGATGCTTTCTCTTCCCACTCAGCTGGTAGGTCACCGTTTACGCGGCGTTTGAATTCAGCTGCCAGCTCAGGGTATGCTGCTTCATAAGCTGCAAGTTTCTCGTTCCACGCTGCTTCCTTAGCTGCGCCTGCTTCTTTCGCATCCCACTCTGAGTAAACTTCCGACGGAATTTCAAAAGGACCGTGCTCCCAACCTAATTCTTTACGTGTTGCTGCAATTTCTTCAGCGCCTAGTGGAGCGCCGTGACAGTCGTGCGTACCTGCTTTGTTTGGAGAACCAAAGCCAATCACTGTTTTAGTACAGATTAGAGTAGGGCGAGGGTCTGCTTTAGCCGCTTCAATCGCTGCGTTGATAGCGTCAGAATCGTGACCATCTACCGCTGGGATTACGTGCCAGCCGTAAGCTTCGAAACGCTTAGGTGTATCGTCAGAGAACCAACCTTCAACTTCGCCATCGATAGAGATACCGTTGTCATCCCAGAAAGCAACCAGCTTACCAAGACCAAGCGTACCTGCTAGAGAACATGCTTCGTGAGAAATACCTTCCATCAGACAGCCATCACCCATGAATGCATAAGTGTAGTGGTCTACGATGTCGTGGCCTTCTTTGTTGAACTGTGCTGCTAGCGCTTTCTCTGCCATAGCCATACCAACAGCGTTAGTGATGCCTTGACCTAGAGGACCAGTCGTTGTTTCGATACCAGGAGCGTAACCGTACTCAGGGTGACCTGGAGTCTTAGAGTGCAGTTGACGGAAGTTTTTAAGATCTTCAATTGAAAGCTCGTAACCTGCTAGGTGAAGCAGAGAGTAAATCAGCATTGAGCCGTGGCCGTTAGACAGGATAAAACGGTCGCGGTCAGCCCACTCTGGGTTTGCTGGGTTGTGGTTTAAGTGAGAACGCCAAAGTACTTCAGCGATGTCAGCCATACCCATAGGTGCGCCTGGGTGACCAGAGTTTGCTTGTTGTACGCCGTCCATGCTTAGAGCACGAATAGCGTTAGCTAGATGTTTGCGATTCATAAGAACTTCCGAATAAAAATTAAGAAAAACAAAATTGATAAAAGTAGGGGAACTGAACGTTCCCCTATTTGAATTTGGTAAGAGTGATTACAGCTTAGCTGCGATCATGTCTTCTAGTTTGCCTTGGTCAACGGCGAAGTTGCGGATGCCTTCAGCCAGTTTCTCAACAGCCATTGCATCTTGGTTGTGGTCCCATAGGAACTCAGCGTGAGTCATCGCTGCTGGACGCTCTTTAGTACCGTTAGAGTCGATAAGCTTCTCTACTACTTCGCCTTCTGCTGCTTCTAGGTCTGCTAGAAGTTGAGGAGCGATAGTTAGACGGTCACAACCAGCAAGCTCAAGGATCTCGCCGATGTTACGGAAGCTTGCGCCCATAACAACAGTTTTGTAGCCGTGGTCTTTGTAGTAGTTGTAGATATCTGAAACAGAGATTACGCCTGGATCTTCTGAAGCTTCGAAATCACGACCTTCTTTCGCTTTGTACCAGTCCATGATGCGACCAACGAAAGGAGAGATTAGGAATACGCCAGCTTCAGCACAAGCACGAGCTTGAGCGAAAGAGAATAGAAGCGTTAGGTTACAGTTGATGCCTTCTTTCTCTAGGATTTCAGCAGCACGGATGCCTTCCCATGTAGAAGCCAGTTTGATAAGGATGCGGTCGTTAGTGATACCAGCGTCGTTGTACATTTTGATAAGTTGACGAGCTTTAGCAACGCTGCCTTCCATGTCGTAAGAAAGACGAGCATCGACTTCAGTAGAGATACGGCCAGGTACAACTTTTAGGATTTCTTTACCGATGTTCACGTTAAGCATGTCGCAAGTATCTTGAACTTGCTGTGCTTTATCACCGCTTTGCGCTTTTGCGTATTCGATAGAAGCATCGATTAGAGGAGCGTACTCAGCAATTTGAGCAGCTTTAAGAATTAGAGATGGGTTAGTTGTTGCATCTTCAGGAGTGTACTTGCTGATAGCTTCAATATCGCCAGTGTCAGCTACAACAGTTGTTAGTTTACGAAGTTGCTCTAATTTATTGCTCATTTTGATCATCCTATGTATCGCATAACACCTCATTAATGGGAGAGGTGTGGGCATTTGCAAGCTAACTAATGAAGTTCTCAATGGTTGTACCAGTGAGCCAAACTTACATTAATTTAAATTTTTCTCCGAACGAACATTTGCACAGAACATTTGATCGCTCGATGAGTAAATGATGTAGCCATATTTATCCGATCTAGCCCCAAAGTCAACGGTAAATAGTACTGTATGGTGACTTCAGTCAAATATATTTCGCTCTAGTAATCATGGGCTATGCAAGCAAACGTTTAACGAGCAAAGTGAGGTGAATTAATCAACAACAAAACCATGGTTATGACTATGAGCAAATGTAGCTTGCTGTTACATATGTTTGGGGTGTAAACTTGTGTATCACTTGCTTAAGCATCGAACATTTGTTCTTCAAGCAGGTAAAATAATTGTTAAATATTGGTTGAGTGGTATATGAGTAAGAATATCCAAGATGTTTCCGAAGAAAACACTGATCTCCTCACTGAAGTAGCGGTTGCTTATTATCAAGATGGTGCCACGCAAGAAGAGATATCTAAAAAGTACTCTATCTCCCGTGCAAAGGTTGGTCGAATGCTCAAGCAAGCCCGAGATGAGGGCATTGTTGAGATCACCGTGAAATATCACCCCGTCTTTAGTGCGAAGATCGAGCAACGTTTGATCGAACGATTTGGTGTAAAGCGTGCGCTTGTGGCACTAGACCAACCAAATGAAGAGAAGCAGCGATTACAGGTTGCTGGTTTAGTGTCTAACTACCTTACCAGTACACTGAAAAACGGCATGGTAGTGACAGTAGGACAAGGGCGAAACGTATCGTCTGTTGCTCATCACACTGGCGTCATTACGCCACGAGACTGCAAATTCGTGTGTGGTATCGGCGGTATTCACCCAAGAGGCGGTATGTTTAATGCCGACCATATATGCAGGCAGTTAGCCAAAAAGTACGGTGGATCTTCTGAAACCTTATACGCGCCCGCTTATGCCGAGAATAAAGCGCAAAAAACCGCATTCATGGAAAACAGCACCGTTAAGCAGACCCTCGATCTCGCTCGAAAATCCGATGTCGCTTTGGTCGGTATCGGTGATATGAGCGAAAACAGCTATATGGTCGACTTAGGCTGGTTTACCGCAGGTGAGGTCGTTCAATCTCGTTTATTACAAGGTGTCGTCGGTGACTTTGCGGGTTATGACTTTTTCGATGTTCACGGTAAAACAGCAAACACAGTAATGAGTGACCGTGTGATTGGTTTGGCCTTGGAAGAATTTCGCCCAATAGCGGAAGTCATTGCCATTGCAGCGGAGAACAGTAAGCCATTAGCTCTATTAGGCGCACTAAGAACCGGTGTGGTCGATGTGATAGCGACCAGCGTAAGTAATGCTTTGACGGTACTTAACTTGGACGAACAACTTAGCGTGAATAAACCAAACAGCAGTGAATCGTAAGATACTTAAGCTTCGTTGAATTCACTATTTGAGTAATCATGGAAATTCCCCTGATGAAACCAGTGCAATAAGGGGGATAACTATTAGACATGACTCGAATAGTGAATTTGTTCAGCGGTTGAAAGAATTATCACTCTTTAATGTTAAGCCACACTAAAGGAGATAATTATGAAACTGTCATTTATCACACACGCTATTTCTAGCAACAGTGACCAATCAAGTTCTATCTTTAAATCTATTTCTATCTTTGGGCTTAGCTCAATAGCCACGGTTTGTATGCTCACACCTACAGTACATGCCGATGATAAAGTCGTCGCAGGGTATTTTGCGGATTGGCAATATCTGAATAAAGACAACCCTTATACCGTTGACGACATACCTGCAGACAAGCTCTCACATATTATTTACGCCTTCTTGAGCATGTGTGGTCCTCATAGCGGTGCTGGTGAGCCCGTCCAAAAACAAATTCAGCAGCAATGTGCAGACAAACAACCATATACCGCGATTATTGTGGATAAAGAAGCTGCGTTAGAAGTCGATTTCGGAGACGTGGGTGTTGATGTCGCCTATAAAGGTCACTTTGCCCAGTTAGCTCAACTGAAGGCCGACAATCAAAATATCAAAATTTTGCCCTCATTTGGAGGGTGGACAATGTCTGAACCTTTCCATGCGATGGCGAAAGATCCTCAAGCCATTGCGCACTTTTCAAAAACTGCTGTTGAATTGATCCAAAAATACGACTTCTTTGATGGTATTGATCTTGATTGGGAATACCCAGGAGGCGGCGGCTTAACCACTTCGCCTTGGAACCCAGAGACGAAACTAACGGATGAGCAAAAAGCGCTAGAGCGTGAAGCTTTTACTCTTTTAGTAAAAACAATCAGAAGTGATTTGGACGCTCTATCAAAGACGACTCAAAGAGATTACGAGCTTTCAACGGCTGTCGGTGTTGGTGCTAAGGCAGCTCAAATTGACTGGAACGCAGCTAGCCCATATCTGACGAACATGTTTGCGATGACGTATGACTTCCTCGGAGGCTGGGGAACTCAAACAGGTCACACAACAAACTTACATGCCACCGAGCGTAGTTGGTGGGGAATGGGAGCTGATGTCTTCATTAATCAGATGATAGAGCAAGGTATTCCTAGCGAGAAGCTCGTGATCGGGGCGGCTTTTTATGGTCGAGGTTGGCAAGGGACAAAAGACTTTGCTGGAGAGCTGCCTAAAGGTGACCTAGTTTCTGAACAAGGGGCGCAGTTTGGTACCGGTGAAAACGGTTACTTCATGTTTTGGGATCTTATGAATAACTACAGCAGTAAACAAGGTTATGAGTATAAGTATGATGAGCAAGCTCAAGCACCTTATTTGTGGAACCCAGATAAAAAAGTATTCATATCTTTTGAAGATCAGCGTTCTATTAAAGCAAAGGCAGAATGGGCGAAGAAATCAGACCTAGGCGGCATTTTTACTTGGGAATTATCAGGAGATCCTTCCGGACAGTTGATCGATGTTATGCATAGTGAAATGAATAAATAACCGAACAGAAAATATCTAGAAAATAAGGTAGGTGTTTATCTGCCTACCTTATTTAGCTCGTCTATTTAACTCGCGTTCTTAAACAGAACATTCCGCGTGCTCGGTCACTTTCTTGTTTAGGTGAGTAGCCAGCTCATAATAAGGAATAGGGCGAGAGAAGTAATAGCCTTGCATTAAGTCACATCCACATGCCTTTAGAATTGCGAAGTGTTCGTTTGATTCTACGCCTTCTGCCAATACCACCATGCCGAAGTTCTTACCGATTGCGATGATGTTTTGCACCATGGTGAGTGACTGCTGATCGACAGCAATGTTCTCAATAAAGCTCTTATCGATTTTAAGTTCATCGATAGGCAGTGCTTTCAACATACTTAGTGATGAATAACCTGTCCCGAAATCATCTAAAGAGATCTTTATATTCTTCTCTTTGAGGGCTTCAAAAGTCGGTTTCACCAAAGTCACATCTTCAATGAACAAGCTCTCGGTAATTTCTAGCGTTAAACAGCTAGGAGAGAGTTGATACTTTTCTAGTGTCGCGAACAAGTGCTCAGAGAAGGATTGATGAGAAAACTGACGCACTGATATGTTGATCGACAGCCCGATCTTTTGTTCTGTTGTTCGGTGCAAGTGGGCGATCTGCATAATGCTGGACTCAATAATAAAAGTCCCCAGTTTTTGCATTAAACCCGTGTTCTCTGCTATCGGTATAAAGACATCTGGCGGAACAAAACCCAATTCCTCATCAATCCAGCGCACGAGTGCTTCTACACCATGAATACTTTCATTTGCACGAACCAGCGGTTGGAAAACCATGAACAGCGTTTGTTTCTCGATAGCGATGCGTAGCCTTTGTTCTACTTTCATTTTGTAGAGATGAGCATCTTGCATTTCCGTTGTGAAAATACTGTACGAGTTTTGCTGCTGTTTCGCTTTGTACATTGAAATATCGGCAGAACGTAACAGGCTATCCAGATCTTTTCCGTGTTCTGGGAAACGCGCTACGCCGATGCTGCAACCTAACAAAAACTGAGCGCTTTCAACTTCATAAGGTTGAGAAAGCACTTCAATAATGCGCTTGGCGAGTCGTTTAATTTCAGCTTCATTCGACAAGGGTGTCAAGAACAAAAACTCATCACTGGATTCACGTACCAATAGGCTGAGGCGAGATCGGAACCTCATCAAACGCAAAGCGATCTGTTTGAGAACCTTATCTCCAAAGTCATGCCCGTGGGTGTCATTGACACATTTAAAGTTATCGATATCGATAAACAACAGCGAAAACGGCTCTGACTCATCGTCAATCCATTTACCAATGTTTCTACGCATGTACAAACGGTTTGGCAGAGAGGTTAAAGGGTCATGGTTCGCCTGATAAATGAGTTGGCTACGAGTCCGTTGTTCATTCTTGGCAATCGACTTAACCAAAAAGTAGAAACCAAACTGAAGAAAAATAAAGGCAACGAAAAGAATGCTGAACTCTTGTATGAATATACTATCGACGTGAGTTAGATCCGTACGTCCTACCACCCATAATTTGTAGTTTGGGATGTATTTCGCGCTCATCAAAGAGTGGTACTCTTCATCGTCGACGACAAAAGAATAGGTTTCTTGCCCATTCATCGCTTCTTGTACGCTAATTCCGAAGTGGTCGGTAAAGATACTTGCAATACGCTGTATGACATCTTTGCCGACTGGAGAGGAATAGGCACTCTCAGATTCAATATCACTTGAATAAAACTGGCGATAGTTGTCTTTTCTGATCAGGCTTAGTGTATTGAAACTTCCGGCGTGAGCATTATTTTCAAATACGATCGTTGCGTCTAATCGTAGCCCTGCGGTCATTACTGCATCGGTTTTCTTGCCATCGATTGAAATGGATTTTCTCAGCGGGATGACTAAGCTATTCAACGAATCTTGAAAATAGGTACGGCCAAGCACCATGCTACTGCTTGATAGGGCGTCTAGGAAGGAGCCTCTGGTTGGCGCGTATTGCAGCAAGTTCCTTTGATTCGCAAGTTCGAGATTTGAGCTAATCGAGAGGTAATCACCGTCGGTGTTCAACAAGCCAAACGCTGCTATCGCAGGGTGGGTCTCAAGTAGCTTGTCTAATATTGGCCTAATCTGGATAGATGCAGTACGTGTGAAATCAGACTGTTGAGCCAGTTGATGGCCAACCACTTCTAACAAGGCTTCTTGACTGGTCAGCAGCGAGTTGACGGAGCTAGAAAAAAGCTCAACCTGAATGTGTTGCTGCTCTATGAAGTCGTCTCTGTTTGCTTTCCAGTTTGTTATTCCCAACGCGGCGAAAAGTATCAGGGTCAGTAGTACGACAAACGCGTACAGCGACCAGATATTTTGCTTAAATAGAGCCATGAGGTGCCTTTGTTGGTTACTACTTTTAACAGACTGCAAGTGACAAACTATTGGGTTGTCAGCGCGATTCATGCAACGAAAAATACAAACATCAATGATGAAAGTATTAATGATTAAATAGTGTAACGACTACGAGCAGAGATTCTTGAGTGAAAAATTAGTATTCATAACGTCGATAACGATTAGTTTATGATTAATCACGAATTATGGTTAGCAAGTTGATGTGGGTTACAAATCAAACGGCGTGAATCGAGTCTTGGTCTCAAATGAACATAGCGTTAACTGCGACATAGAGGCTTACTTCATGAGACGTGGAGCCATCATTATCAGTAAGCTCTTTATGCATGCGCAGTATATTCTAATAGTTGCATTAAGCGAAGTTGAATTACTTTTTAGTCACGGCGATAGGGAGTTTGTCGTTAGCACCCCATTCCGTCCATGAACCATCGTAAACACCCATTTCACCGTTATAGCCAGCGAGTTTAGCGGCTAATAATATGATGCAAGCTGTTACGCCAGAGCCACAGCTAAAGAACATAGGTTGAGAAGGCGTTAATTCTAGCGTTGAAAAGATATCAATAAGCTCTTCTTGGGACTTTAACTTGCCGTTTTTGAGTACTTGGGCAAATGGTAGGCAAATAGAATTCGGTATATGGCCACTACGCAAGCCTTCACGTGGTTCAGGAACTTCTGAATCGAAACGAGCTTGAGAACGAGCATCTACAATGTTTGCACTCTTGTCAGTTGAGTAACCTTCAATCTGCTGAGCACTGACAAAGTAGTTGTCTTGAATATGGCCTTCAAAATTGCCCGCTTTTACTTCGGTGCGATAGTCAGTCTCGGTCGCGTAACCGGCTTCGATCCAAGCTGGCAAACCGCCATCTAAGATGAATACGTCGTTGTGTCCCATTGCCATAAACATCCACCACGCACGAGGAGAAGCGAAGGTTCCGGAGTTATCGTAAACCACAATCGTACTGTCTTGATTGATGCCAATTTCTTTTGCGCGAGTGTTGAAGTGTTTTTCGCTCGGAAACATGTGAGGAAGCAGAGTGTGCTTGTTACAAAAGTCTTTGTCGTAGTCAAAACGAATAGCACCAGGAATCATTTGTCCTTTGATCTTTTCTGACTCGCTTGGAATTTGAAACTCGATGCTGGCGTCGAGGATGATGATATTGTCTTCTGCTAGCAAACGTTGTTGAAGTTGTTGTGGTGAGATGAGTGGCTGATTCATTATTGTTATATCCATTCTTGTTGTTTTAGCGATTCTTACTGTTTTAGCGAATACAGTGGTAGAGCGATTACTGTTGCTTTTGCGAATACAGTTGCTTTACGAATACCGTTGTTGCATCGATGGCTACTGTGCAGCTCGACAGTGGATGAACTGATAACTGCTTTGTCCGGTTATTTGATTGTTTAATGTATCAAGCGCGACCACAGAATCAATAGGGCAGTCTGTGGTAGGAGCAATAGAGAGCCGAAATACGTCATTATCTTTTGTCTGAACCGTCAGATAACGCCTGTGCCCATCTAAGGATTGAGTAAGCGTGTTCGAAATTACTTTGGCTTGAATACGTTGCCCCGTCTCTGATGTTAGCGGGAAATAGGCAAGGGCAACTAACACGCCTACGCCACACATTAAGATAAATAGACCTATTTTTAACTGTTTCATGAGAGTAAGTCTTTGAAGGTTATGTTGAAAATATAAGTGAGGTTGGTGGTAAAGTGAATGCTACTCGCTAAGAAAGCTGAATTAACTGCTCTTCGACGAAAATAAAAAAGTGAGCATTTCTGCTCACTTCCTACTTACAAACAATCCATTTTGACTCTGTTTCGTCAGAGATCTCGCTAACGACAAGTTACCTGCTGTTAAACAATTTACTGCCAGACAATCTGAGAGTCGCCGCTAGAAACCACTTGTTGTAATGGAGGTTGACCATCGTAAAACCAAATCTCTATCAAGAGTGCGTCATGGTTTACTGGTGCTGCAAAGTTGGAGGCGAACACACCGTTATCTAGTGGGCCCGTAATGACCTTGCTGGAGTAATCCGGCTTCAAGGTTGAGTCATCTCTTGTACTAAAGCGGCTATAAACGGTCACAAAAGAACGGTCTGTCGAAATGCTGCTGATGTCAATGTTGAGATCAAACTGTTCAACAGAGTTGTAGTCAAATCCATCAGGTACCACCAAATCACTCATCGTATAGCTCTGCGCTGCTACCGCACTTGTCGCGGGAGACGGCGAAGGCGTTGCTGTTACCGGATTCGACGGAGTTGCAGGTGTCGAGGGTGTAGATGGTGATGCCGTAGATGTACTTCCGCCCCCACCGCCGCCGCCTCCACAGCCGGCTAATACTAATGGCGCTGCAGCTAAAATAACGGCTAGTGACTTCTTGATGTTCCAAGTGCTTTGTACAGACATACGTTTTTCCTCAAAGAGATTGCGACTTGAATCAACGCAATGATTGTCTCGATATTGTTTAGTGTGAATAGTCATAACGTCTCTCCTTATGGTTCGTAACGTTGGTTGTCTGCAGGTGATTGGTACCATGTTTGGTTCGTTTCACCGCCGGATTCTGCGTATTCTTTAAACCCTGGGTAAGCGGTAACAATATCGACGTACTCTAAAGGCCACTCCCATTCGTCATCCGAAGTCACTATTAGTGCCCAAGGGTGGTTTTCTACTGTTTTGAAGTATTTACCTGTTGATGGATTACTGTCATCGACGCCTAAACCAGCTTCAAAGAGGTTAGTGGTATCAAATGCTTCGGTTGGAGCTTGGTCTGGCAAGTGAACCTCCCAGCTGCGTCCTGGATGTAGAGGTAGGTTTTCACCATGATAATACCCAGGCGTTGCGAAGATGAACGGGTCGTAAGGCATATCGGTCCAGCTGCCAGTACTCACACCGTCACCGGCTAAAGTAATACCAATTTGGAACGAGAACTGCTCATCTTCTTTACATCCATTACTGGTGCGGTAGAAGGTACAGCCAGTGCTGATTTTTTCTGTCAGGTCATTGGCGATAACAAAGATTGCTTCGCTACGTCCATCTTCTAGGTCAAGGTCAGTGAATACGCCGTTGTGTTTCATGTAAGAGCTACCACTACTCACCAAGCTCGGGTCGAGGTTAGGAAGTCGAACAGCAAAACCATTTCTGTACGATGCCCCGACAGCAGCTAGGCGGCCGTCGATAGTTGATTTAACGACTTTTCCATCTTTAAGGATTTCAGTAATACGATACATAAGAACAGCATCGTTCATGTCGTAGTCGGCTTTATAAGGCCAGTTATCTTCGTACGCGAGCGTTGCGTAGCCAGAAGCACTTGGGAAGTAACGAGCGGTGGCGCCATCGTTAAGGACATCGACTTGAATATCGACCACCTCACCAGAGGTTGAACCGCCAAAGTAACTTAGGTTGGTTTGTTGACTGAATCTAAATCTAGCCCACGTAGTACCGGTTAGTGCGTTGATGTCGACATTTAGGAATAGATCGTTTTCACCAGCATCGAGCGCGTAATCTGTAAACACTTGCTCGTTGGCGCCATCGAAGCTGCCATCTTGGTTCCAGTCTATCCAAGCTGAAAGGTAACCGGTTGTTGAAGCTTCAATTACTACTTTTGAATCAAGCCCTGCTTCAAGTGCGGTAACAAAACCGATACCACCGTTTGCCCATTCATCATCCACCCCGACAGTTTCATCTGATTGAGGTGTGACATAACCATCTAAATCCGCATCTGGAGGAGTTGTACCTAACCATGTGATGCCATCGAGTTCATGTCGAGGGCCATTGCTCGCCAGTAACGTTAGATAGGTATCTGGAGCGTCACCGAAGTCGATGTTGGAATCTTCATCTACGACAGGCGCATTCGCACAGCGAGCACCATCATTTTGATTCGAAGAAGGGCCATTCGATACGAACTCTACAGCAGGAACGACACCTGCAGCGATGTTTGCAGCGTTATCTGGGGATAGGTTGATACGGTAGATCTTACCGTCTTGATTTCGAGATACGTAATAGTAGCCGTTTACATCAAAATAACCTGCGCCAAACGTCCCTGTTTCTCCGGTATCACCAATATAGGTTTCTGCACCTGTAGTTGGGTTGAAGCTGTACAAGCCACCCGAGTTATTGTCGATACCATATAAAGAGCCATCACTTGGATGGAAAGCAAAATCAGTCAGTTTTACAGTTGCAGGGCTGCCTGCGATTTTGTTGACCGTGACGGTCGCATTCGGATCAGAGTCTAAAGGAGAGAGGTCAACAGTAAATAGTCCCTTACCTGTACGATACAAGTAGTAAACATGGTCATAGACGTCGCCGACATAGAAAGTGTGATCGGTTGGTAAGCCACTGGTATTGATAACTTCTGCTTGGAAGTCTTGACCAAGACGCACTAAACGTTTGTTGGTGGTGTCATAGCCATAAATATATCTGTCTTGAAAGTCGAAACCGACACCATTGATATTGGCATTCATACCCGTATCGTCTTCTAACAGTGTGGTTGAACCTGTTACTAGGTTTACACCCCAAACTTCAACGGGTTTCGACTGAAAGAGGTATGCTTGACTAGGGCAGGTATCGAATGGCGCTGCGTTGGCGACTAGAGGGGCACTTAATAGCAAACTTAACGTTGTAATTCTCATATCTACATCCTTGTGATGGAAGGTACAGATACAGTTACAAGTTATGTGCCAAATTTAACATGTTGATTTTTAACGATTATATTTTGTGGTGCTGATTTTTTTATTGTATTCTCAAAATGAGAACTCAAATGAAACTAATCTCTCATAGAGTATTTCAAATTGATAAAGCGAGTTGAGATGCTGACGTTGAGATATAAAAAAGCCCCAACATATAGTCAAGGCTTAAGTTTTCGATAAGAGGGGATATGATTTAGCTTATCCACACACCGAACAATTAGGCATCTTCATTAAATTCATTTCACGCCAGCTGTGAGACATGGCATCGAGAATCAAAAGCTTGCCTTGCTTTGGTTGTCCAAACCCGGCAATAACCTTGATAGCTTCCAAAGCCTGAGCCGCGCCAACCATGCCAACAACAGGTGCCATCACACCGGCTTCAACACAGCTTAGAGCAGCGTTGCCGAATAGAGCGCTCAAGCACTGGTAGCAAGGTGCATTTTCATCTTGATAAGTGAATACGCTAATCTGACCTTCCATGCGAATCGCAGCGCCCGATACAAGTGGCGTTTTTGAGGCGTAACACAAACGGTTAAGTTGATTGCGCGTTTCAACGTTGTCGCTGGCATCAAGTACTAACGAATGCGCTTCAATGAGCTTTGCTAGTGCCTCGTCATCAAGTCTGTGGTCGACCGTTTCAACTCTAAGGTGTGGGTTTAACACCTGTAATGATTCAGCGGCTGAAACGACTTTCTTCTTACCAATATCAGCATCGGTGTGAAGCACTTGTCGTTGCAAGTTTGAAAGCTCGACAACATCGTCGTCGATCAGCATTAGCTTACCAATACCCGCAGTCGCAAGGTATTGAGCAGAGGCACAGCCTAAACCACCCGCACCTAACACCAAAATCGAGCTCTGTTTCAGCGCTTCTTGACCCTCAAAATCAAACTGCTTGAGAATGATCTGGCGGTTATAGCGAAGCATCTCTGCGTCAGACAGTATTTCCATCAGCAAGCCTCGTTAGTAAAGCGTCGAGTTAAACAGTTGAATCTGAACCGTTTCACCGACTTCAACACGGCCACGTTCACGCTCTAGGACCACAAAACAGTTTGCTAAGCTCATTGAGCGGAAAGCGCCTGAACTTTGGTTACCTGTTGTTTCTACTACAAACTTACCGTTTTCAATCGAGTAAATACCACGTTGATAATCAGTACGGCCTGGGCCTTTTTTGAATGCAGATTTAGTGATCGCAGGAATCGATTCTGGTGCTGTCCACGCAGTGTGACCGGCAAGTTTAGCCAGCATAGGTTGAACTAACACGTACATGGTCATCATTGCAGACACTGGGTTACCCGGTAGGCCACAGAACCAAGCGTTGTCTAGCTCACCAAATGCGAATGGTTTACCTGGTTTGATTGCTAGTTTCCAAAAGCCGATTTCGCCAAGCTCTTCAAGAATGTCTTTGGTGTAATCAGCTTCGCCGACACTTACGCCACCAGAAGTGACAACTACGTCTGCCAGTTCTTGCGCTTTTACAAAGGTTTCTTTAAGCGTTGCAGGGCAATCAGGAATAATACCTAGGTCAATTGCTTCGCAACCAAACGCTTCAATCAGTGGTTTGATACCGTAGCGGTTGCTGTCGTAGATCTGACCATCTTCAAGAGGCTGACCTAATGGCTTGAGCTCATCGCCAGTAGAGAAGAAAGCGACTTTAGGTTTGTGTGCCACAGTTACATGACTCACACCGAGCGAAGCAATCATTGGAATGTCACGAGGTGTTAAACGTTCGCCACGGCTAAGAACGATATCGCCTTGCTTGATGTCGTCACCGGTAGGGCGAATGTTATTGTTCAGCTTGATGTCGTCTTGCTGAATCTCAATGCCAGCGTCAGTTTCAGCCGTGTTTTCTTGCATGATTACGACGTCACAACCTTCCGGGATCTTTGCGCCAGTCATAATGCGAATACAGGTGTTTGCTGGCCATTCACCTTCAAAAGGTTGACCTGCAAAGGACTTGCCCGCTAAAGGCAGCACTTTACTGTTCTCTAGGTCTGCTAAGCGCAGTGCATAGCCGTCCATTGCTGAGTTATCAAAAGGAGGTACGAAAATAGGGGATAGAATATCTTCAGCAAGTACGTAACCCAATGCTTCTGCCAATGGCAGTGATAAGGTCGTTCGAATAGGTTGAATTGGCGATAGCAGCTTATCTAGTGCTTCTTCAATTGGCATCAAGCCCGGAGCGTCGCAACAGCCCATAATTGAAATCCTTTGATCGTTATTGTTTTGATTTTGTGGTTGGCAATGGTGGTTAAATAATGATCAGAACACCTGGTTCGCCAACGAAATTCTAGCCACTCTAGCACAGTTTAAGCCCCGTAAATAATGACCTCCCTTAAAATATGGGTGTATTTATTCAAAATTCCGAGTATCCTTGTTTGCCATCCAGAAGGGGTAATAAAAGAGGAAGTTCAATGTCAGGTCTTAGCGAATCAGCGAAGTTGGTTAAAGATGCGCTAGCAAGCCGTGGTTTAGAGACACCAATGAGTCCAAACCAGGTTAGCCGAGAAGAGAAAAAGGAACGAATCGAACACCATATGCGTGAGATTCTCACTCTCCTTGAACTTGATCTTACGGACGATAGTCTGGAAGAAACACCGCAACGTATTGCTAAAATGTACGTGGATGAAATTTTCTCTGGTTTGGATTACGCCAATTTCCCTAAAATTACGGTAATCGAAAACAAGATGGGCGTTCGTGAGATGGTACGAGTAAAAGACATTACCGTGACCAGTACTTGTGAGCACCACTTAGTGACGATTGATGGTAAGACTGCGGTCGCTTATATCCCGCGTGGAAAAATCATTGGTCTTTCAAAGATTAACCGTATTGTTCGATTCTTTGCTCAGCGCCCACAAGTTCAAGAGCGTATGACGCAGCAGATCCTTGTTGCATTGCAAACGCTACTCGAAACCGATGACGTTGCTGTAACCATGGATGCGGTTCACTACTGCGTGAAATCTCGCGGTGTAATGGATGCAACCAGCGAAACGACAACAACAGCTCTAGGCGGTATCTTCAGATCAAACCCAGCAACGCGCCACGAGTTCTTACACGGCCTGCGTTGATTCACTGCATTATTAGATGAATTCAATTTAGCCTCTGTAAATTGATGTTCATTGAAATATATTCTAAGCCTCGCTTTATGCGGGGCTTTTTTACGCCTGTAATGAAGTCAACTGTAATGGCTGAGAATGCTGTTATTCCCTAAAGTGAAGAATGAACGTAATAGGGAATCTGTTGCGGCCAAGCAGAAAAAGCACGCTCTATATCTTAACGTTTGTTGAAAGCATATAGAGCGTAACTAGAATCAGTCGCTGGTGGAGTGCTTAAGAAAGGTTAAACAAACGCTTTAAGTGGTGAACAATACCGGATGGCTTGTTCTCGGCTTGATAGATGCTCAAACCATCGTAAAAACTCGCCATGAACTCTACGCGAATCTCATCATCACTGCTTCTCGATATACGAGACAGTAGCGTAGCGGCTACAGCTGCGTGATCATTGGCTAGGCTGTAATCCATTCCTAGTCGTCCTTGAATGAACAACCACAAATGCGTGACTAGTTTTAACTGTTGAGCGTTAGAGTTTTGAAACTTGTCGCTGTGCTCAGTTCCCACTGTATTATCGAATACATTTTGCATCGCCTCATTCGCTTCTTTATTGCTTTCAAAGCGATAGCTTACATCGATATGTTCCTTGGTTAGCAAGCCAAGCAACGTCTGACGTGCAGAGTTCTCCGGCTTGTTCTCGCAAGCGTGTTTAAACAAAGCGTGGTTTTCATCAATAAATGACGACAGCTCTTTCTCGTAGCCTGTCGAGAGCGCTTTGACTGAACCTAAACCTGCTTCTTTTAAACACTGGTGAAGCTTGGTTCTAGCTTGTTGTTTAGCTTTGATTTCTTGCTGCGCGTCGGCTTTTTGCTTGGCTTCTTCTAGCTGGCTAGCTGCTGTTTGCGAATTATTCGGGGTTGGACGCTCAGTCATTACTCTGTAGCTCTTCCCACGTTACTTCTGCCGATTGAGTATCGCTGTTAATGAAAGCAGAGTTACCCGTCAGCATGACTGAAAGATCCATCGTACGTTGTGTCATCGCCGCTAGCTGCTCAATACCATCGTTGTCTAGACGAACGATCTGAGCTTTTAGGTAGCCGAATTTACCTTTGTTCTGCTCCCACCAAACGTTTGATTTAGTGTTGAAGCTGAATACGCGTACTGATTTAGATAGGCGAGTTGCCTTCTTAACACGCTCTGGATCGGGTTCGCCCACATCGACCCATTCTAGGATTTGATCGTCTAACGACTTCTGCCATAAATCGGGTTCTTCAATGCTAGACAATCCTTTAGTGAACTCAAGTTCAGGAGATGCATTGATACAGAAAGCCATGATTCGAGCCATCATTCGCTGTTCTGTTTCAGAAGGGTGTTGTGCAACCGTTAGATTGAAAGAGTCGTAATAGTCGCGATTCATATCGGTTAAAGAGATACGAAACTTGTAGATTGTCGGTTTAAGAGCCATTGAGAGGGTGTCTTAGGTAGAAATAGTGAAGGGGAATATTACCTTAAATCTCTGAATAGCGGGTAAAAAAATAGCCAGCAGAGGCTGGCTATTTTTAGAAAGCTTTAAAATACTAAATTAAAGTACTTTGATGCTGTCAGCTTGTGGGCCTTTTTGACCTTGAGATACTACGAACTCAACTTTTTGGCCTTCAGCAAGAGTTTTGAAACCGTCGCCAGTGATAGCAGAGAAGTGTGCGAATACGTCTGGGCCGTTTTCTTGTTGAATGAAGCCGAAGCCTTTAGTTTCGTTGAACCATTTTACTGTACCAGTAACTGTGTTAGACATGATGATATCCTAAAATTAAATTTTTATTTTGAGCCAATTGTGGCACTGATAGCGCGGAAAAGTTTATTGCTATTGCGTACAACACAACGGGGTTACTAGTAATCCAACGAAATGTTTATATACAAAGAACTTTCTTTCTAGCCGGAAACGAGTCTAAATCAAATCAGGGGATAGTCAATCGAATACATAGGGAAAGGTTGCAGAAACTTGGGGGTAGTCAAACTTTGCATTCCTTAAATATCATGGAGTTACAGTTGTATGGTGATTTGTTGTAGTTTTTGTGAAAAAGGTGGTCGAAATTGATGACGAATTTGGAGTCAATGCACTGTTTTAGCGCATTCATTTTTGCAAATTTAAAGCCGCTAACTGGGCGTTGAGCCCACTTTTAACGGCTTATATTATAAATGTCGTTGTAAGGTAAGTGCCTTTACTTGAACGAGGTCTCGGCTACTTTTTCAAGCGGTACAGGTTGCCATTATCAGTGCTGAAGAAGATGTCTCCGTTTGGTGAAGTTTCGATGTCTCTTATCCTTTCGCCCAAGTCCTCTAAAATGCGTTCTTCCTCGATTGCCTCACCTTGTTCATTGACTGTCACAATATTGATGTGAGTAAGTTTTAGTGCGCCAGCCAGCAGTTTGCCTTTCAGCTCTGGGTATTTGTCTCCTTGGTAAACAAGCAAACTGCCCGGAGCGATTGAAGGAACATAGACTTTTTTTGGCGCTTCAATACCATCTTTGGTTTCCGATTCGCCAACGCTGGTAGGGCCCCAATACTCTTTTCCGTGTGAGGTGACAGGCCACCCATAGTTGGCACCCGCTTTTATTAGGTTAATTTCATCACCACCGCGAGGGCCGTGTTCAATCGACCAAAGCTTTTGAGTCGGGAAATCGTAATACAGACCTTGTGGATTACGATGGCCAAAGCTCCAAATTTCATTGAGCACTTTGTTGTTATCCGTGAATGGGTTATCGCTTGGTGTGCTTCCATCGGCATTCAGTCGTAATATTGATCCGGCGTGAATCATGGTGTCTTGGCCGTTGTCTCGATCACCACGGTCGCCGATTGAAAAATACAGGTGGCTATCATCAAAGGTGATACGGCTACCAAAGTGACGTCCGGTGTCCGTTCTAGATTTAGATACAAACACATCTGTCCAATTGGTGACTTCATTATTGCTGTAATTAGCAAAAGCCAGTGTCGTTACGCCTTCACCATCGACGTCTTTACTGTAAGTGACGTAGAACTTTCCGTTTTCAAAAGGGGAGAGTGCGATATCCAATAATCCACCTTGGCCTTTCGCCCATACATTGGGCAGCCTGAACAGTGTGTTTTGATTGCCTGTTTTTAAATCGACATGTTTAATGACGCCTGATTTTTCTGTGACTAACATGGACTTATCGTTGACATAAGCCAGTCCCCAAGGGATCACGAGTCCGTCGGTGATCTTCTCTGCCTGCCATGCAAAGGCTGACGTTATAGGACCAGAGGCAAGCAGCGCCAAAGCACATGAAAAAATACGGTGATGAGTGTTCATTGAAATCCCTTGATTATGAGCATCTAGTGTTAGTCTAGCGCTTGTGACCGATTGGCGGAAAGCCGAGGTTGCTGAAAAGTGACTATTCACATATTTAGTTGAACGCCTATTGTATGATTATACAAGCTCACGTATGTTTACTGTGCCTTTCTCTATTTGATCCCGTCGGAGCATTATGAACAACTCACCAGCAGCATTTTCGCTATTTTCTCAGTTTTTATGTTGTGAGTTAGATACGCACGATTTTTCTTCGAACGGACCTATTAAACGATGAGTCGTGGATTTGATTTTAAATCGATCTTACTTGCGTGCTTGGTCATCAGTATCGGCCAGCTCAGTATGGGCTTGGTGTTTCCTTCTTTGCCTTGGATCGCAAAAGATTTTGATGTCTCGCTAGAGCAAGCCCAGCTTTTGGTGAGTGTGTATTTATTAGGCTTTGGCCCTTCCCAGTTTATTTATGGCCCTATTTCCGATGCTTTGGGACGCAAGAAGGTACTGCTAAGCGGTTTGTTGATTGCCATGCTTGGGTTATTGATGATCATCTTCTTCAGCCATTCGTTTACTAGCATGGTGATGGGGCGATTCCTGCAAGGCTTAGGAACCGGTTGTTGCGCGGTACTTGCTCGTGCTTCTACGCGAGACAGATTCAGTGGGGCAGACTTGCCTTTGGCGATGTCTTACATTGCTATGGTTGTGTCTATAACACCTTTGATCGCGCCCGTTATCGGTGGATTCATTAACTTCCATTTTGGCTGGAGCATGGTGTTTATCTCGCTACTTGGCTATGTCTCATTAGCTTGGGTGGTGTTAGCGTTCAAATTTAAGGAAACCGTCACTCAGGTTTCGGCGATCCCTTCGCCTAAGAGAATGGTTTCTCAATATAAAGAGTTACTCACTTCTCGTTATTTTATGAGCTTTGCGAGTATCGGTTGGCTTAACTTTAGCTTGATGATCACCACTGTGTCGGTGATGCCATTTATCATGCAGAACCAGATTGGTATGACGTCAGATGAATACGCAATGTGGGCGGTGATTCCAGCATTAGGCATGCTTGGCGGAACAGGCTTATGTAACCGTATTCGCCCTATGCTGGGTAACAAGAAAACTCTGTTATGCACACCTGTATTGCACGTTGCTGCGGCCTTGTGGCTGTTCTTCTGTCCACTCGAACCTTTGTATCTCATGCTTGGCCAGTTCTTGATGATCCTTGGTAATGGTATTGCGTTACCTTGTGCTCAGGCGTTAGTGATGTTGCCTTATAAGAAGAACGCTGGCGCGGCGGCTGCGATGTCTGGTGGCGGGCAGATGGTGGTGTCTTCAATGGTGAGTATGGGCCTGGTTCAGTTAGGGTTAGGGGAAGCGTGGCATTTATCGCTCGTTATCATGCTGTTCACATTGATTACCCTGTTTAACATTTTGCGTGGTTTCAGTAGCCAAGAAGCGAGAGAGTCTCAGCTCAGTTAGTTGCTTAGGTAATTAGCTAGCTGCCTGGCTAGTAGGAACGAGAAGGCTATTGAAATGATGAATTTCAATGGCCTTTTTAATGTTCAGCGCTTTGGTTTAAGTTACCAGAATATATGCTATTTTCTGACTGCTTAGGGCAAGTGGTAGTGTTCCGAGCGCAGCTTGCGGCAGGGACGTTGGTTTCCATTATTGCTGGCAGCTACTTTATCTTCTTGCTACTGAAATCTCGAAGAACATAGGTTTTGCTCATGACCGAAAGCCATTGCTAATCAAAGCTACTGGCAATCAAAGCCATTGGCGATAAAAGCTACGGATGAAAAGCAGTGAATGGAGCGATCCATCACTGCTTTTTTGTTGATGTCGTTTGTGTAAAGGGAAAGACGTTAAGCAACACAGGTCTCGCTTCTTAATGTGCAAGTTTGGCATATGTTAATAAAATGTATAACCTAAAGGTCTGACCACTGATAAGGTAGCCACCATGCCAAACCTCGATCGTATTACTTGTTCTATCGATGAAAACCAAATTGCGACGGTTGTGTTGAATCGACCCGATAAGCTCAATGCTATTGATATGGCAATGTTTCAAGGCGTGAATAACATGGTGACTCAGCTGAAAAAGAACACCGAGATTCGTGCCGTAATAGTAAAAGGTGAGGGTTCTGATTTTTGTTCAGGGCTTGATGTTAAGTCCCTATTAACCAGTAAATCTGGGGCGATGAAGCTCTTGTTTAAATGGCTACCGACATTGCCTAACGCTGCACAACGCTTTTCATTGGGTTGGCGAGATATTCCATGCCCTGTCATTTTTGCGATTCATGGTCGTTGTTGGGGAGGCGGCCTGCAATTGGTCAGTGGGGGTGATTTTAGAATTGCTAGCCCGGATGCGAACTTCTCTATATTGGAAGCAAAGTGGGGTCTGATTCCAGACATGGGAGGCGCTATCGCTTTTAGAGAGCTGATGCGTAAAGATCACACCCTTGAAATGGCGATGACGGCCAAAGTGATCGACTGTGAAACCGCTAAAGAATATGGGTTGGTGACCAAGATTGCCGAAGATCCTTACGCTGAAGCCTATGCGTTGGCACTTGAGTGTGCGAATCGGTCGCCAGATGTCGTCGCTGCTAATAAGAAACTCTACAACAAGATTTGGTGGTCAAGCCCCGGAATGGCTGTGTTCTACGAAACTTGGTATCAGATCAAAGTAGGGTTAGGTAAGAACCGAGCGATAGCAGCACAGCGTGAAATTCATCCTGACAAGCCACGCTCTTACTTAGCAAGAAAGTTCAAATAATGTTTGTACAGGAATAATCGATATTCCCTTTGTTTATGGGGCTTTGCGGTAACCTTAGAGCAATTTAATGTCTAAGGCTAAATGAGCGCTCTGATGAACAAAACTTTTACTTACTCTCTAGCTGCCACTGCAATTTTTACGAGCTTAAATGCATTCGCAAGTGGCCTGTTTTTGCAAGAAGCTGTCGTTGCCAACGCTGGTACTACTGGTGCTGGCGACGGTGTTTACACTCGATCTGCAGCGTCGATGTGGACAAACCCTGCCACTATGTCTCACATGGACGAAAGCAAAACGACCATCAACACCATGGCATTCGATCTTGAAATGAAGTATCAAGATAACGGTGGTAATCCAGATGGTAAAGCTCATTCCGTAATGCCGTCATTTGGTGCCTTCCACGCTCATCAAGTCACAGACAAATTACACCTTGGTATCGCGCTTGGCGCTGTTGGCGGCTCTAGCCTTGATTACGGCAGTGATTGGGCGGGTGCTGCACTTCTAGAAGATATCACTCTTACTGCAATGCAAGTGAACCCATCACTGAGTTATAAGCTGAATGACCAATGGTCAGTAGGCGCGGGTGTGCAATTCAGTTGGGCTGCATTCCAACAAACAACGTCAATGCTTACTGCGAAGCAAGATACTGACTGGGCATACGGCTATAACCTTGGCGTAATGTACACACCGACAGACAAGCTTAAATTGGGTGCTAGTTACCGTTCTAAGCTAGAGCATGAGTTTAACAATGATGTAAATGGCGTTATTAACCAAGGCGTATTGAATTCATTATCAACTGATATTGCTTTACCTGAAATCATCGATGTCAGTGCGAGCTATGCTTTGAACTCTCAACTTGACCTGCTTGCTAGTATTCAGTTCCACCGTTGGAGTGAATGGGATACAACCGTTCTTGATTTTGGAATAGCAGGAAGTCCAATTAATGGTGTTCCGATTGAACGTGACTGGGATGACGTTTGGAAATTTGCGGTAGGTGCGGATTATCAATTGAATTCAGACTGGCGTTTGAAAGCTGGCTTCTCTTACGAAACTTCTCCGCAAGACGATCCGTCAATGCAATGGGTTGACCTTCCTGTGGGTGAACAGTACCGCTACTCAGTTGGCGCATCTACCTACTGGGACGACATCTTAATTGATGTGTTCTATGAATACGCTGATTTGGGTTCAGTTGAGATGGATCGATATGGTCGATTTGGTCAAGTTAATCTGTTGAATGGTTCGTTCGATGGCCGTATCCACTTTGTTGGTGTTAGCGCGACCTTCTAATGACATTACGTAATCTACTAATCATTACTTTAGTGTCTTTATTTTCAACGGGTGCTTTTGCTGAAGAGAAGCACCCTGATGATCCGACTAAAATCGTAACCAAAGCTGGCGTTGCTTATAACGAAGATCTGCAGTTCTCTGGGTCTATTGGGCTTGATGAAGCACGAATGATCAATGCTCGTGTTAACGCAGATGGCGAAGAATGGCGAATAGGCGGCTCATGGCTGTTGCCTATGGGTATTGTTAACTTCAACTTTAGCCGTTCTGAATATGACAACGATGCTTATAAGAACAACTACAGTATTGGCACATTTATACCACTGAGCTATTTCGATATTGAGCCGTTCGGTTGGCAAATCTTCCCTATGGCTGGTTACAGCTATAATGACGGCGAAGTAGCGGTTTTCGATGATGATAATGTTGGTTCTGACTATGTATTGATGTCGAGCTCAACACACGGTGGCTACATTGGTGCGTTTGGTTTAAAAACGATTACTGATGAATGGTCTATCATGGGCTTCGGTGGCGGTTCAATGGGGTCTGATGATTATTCAGGGTATTGGGCAGGCGTCGGTGCTAGCTACAAGTTGAGTGACGCTCAATCATTCAACTTCTTCACTATTTTTGCTGAGGACGATTTCGGTGAAAATAACAGTGTTGGCGCGTCTTACACCTATGAGTTCAAATAACTGTTAGCAGGCAGAAATTCGCAGGTGGACACCTCTCGTAAGAACCATTGACTTAGTCCAGATTAAATTGAACAAAGTCGCTTATTAAAACTTAGCGACTTTCTTTTGTTACCATTTCTCCAATCTTTTTTATCTCTTTTTGATGCTTTCTATATCTTTCTCACATGAGAGTGCCGCTCTCTTAATCTAGATTAAGTTTTCGCTGCCTTATTCTCTGTAGTATCCGCCTGAATCAGTGCCCATGCTTAATGGGTAACTTGCGTAACACGATTTTGAGAGGAAGACACTTGAGCACTTTGTTTACAGAAACCCACATTGGCAAGATGACACTAAAGAATCGCTTCATGAGAAGTGCAACGTGGGAAAATATGGCCACCGAAGATGGGCATATGACAGATAAACTGTACGCTATCTATGAAGAGTTGGCTCAAGGTGAAGTCGGCCTGATCGTGACGGGCTACGCGAACATTGTTGAAGAAGAAAAGCCGAATGCAGGCATGATGGGTATGTATAACGACTCATTCATTGAAGAGTATCAAAAGCTGACTCAACTGGTGCACGACAACGACTCTAAAATCGTGATGCAATTAGCTTATGGTGGCACCAAAACCACGCATGATCTTGGCGAACGAGTGATCTACGCACCAAGTGAGGTTCCAGAAAAAGGCACTCAAACACTAGGTAAAGCGATGACCACAGACGAGATCGACTACATTGTTGATGCGTTTGCTCAAGCGTCTTTGAGAGCACAAAAGTCAGGCTTTGATGGCGTTGAAATTCATGCCGCTCACACTTACCTGATTAACCAATTTCTAAGCCCTTATTACAACCAACGTGAAGATGAATACGGCGGTAGCTTAGAAAACCGCATGAGATTTTTGTTAGAGATCTATACCGCGACACGTAAGCTGGTGGGTGATGATTTCCCTATCTTGGTTAAGCTCACGGCATCCGAGTTTTTTGAAGGTGGCGTCACCTTTGAGGAAACACGTATTGTCTGTAAAAAGCTTGAACAAGTGGGTGTGGATGGCATTGTCGTGTCAGGCAATATTCATGGCAAAGCAGACACTATGATTGGCGAGTCGCACGATGGTTTTACCATTCAAGCTGAAGGCTATTTCCATGAGTATGGTCACGCGATCAGCCAAGACGTTAATATCCCGGTGATCACGGTTGGCGGCCTAACGGATTTTGATGCTATAGAAGCGATTGCAAACAACACGGGCATTGAGTACTTCGCGCTTTCAAGACCGCTGCTTTCTGAACCCCATTTAGTTAAGCGCTGGAAGGAAGGGGATAGAAGCCCTGTTGAATGCGAACGATGCTCTAAGTGTCGTACTAAGCGCGGTAATTTTTGCGTGATGAATAAAGACAGAAAAGTACAGCTTGCACGTATGTAGTCGCTGAGCCCAACTCCAAGCGTGAGCCGAAATTTATAGCCGAGTCTAAGTTTGAGCCTGTGTAATCGCGCAGGCTCTTGTTCATGCCGTATTCTACGAAACGAAATTTGAAACCTTAGTAATCACATCTTCCTGTCAAATGGGTGCGACTAAACCGATACACTACGCCTGTAAATTATCCAACCAAGTTATCGATAAAAACTGGACAAACTTTGAAACTACTTCCTCTTCTTAAGCAACCTCGAATCCACTGACGTCTCTTTAGTTTTAGCGACATTGCTATGATTTAAGCGTGATACTCACTATTCATCCCAGTGAACCCTGTGTTTATAGGGCGTTAGTTTGTGCACCTTGGATTTGCATCGTCGAACATTTTTGATAGTTAACGAATAAAACTAAATAGATCATTCAGAGGTAAAAATGCAAAAGAAGCATTGGTCCAAATTCGAGTTGCTGCATGAAGTCGTAACCAACCCCAATATTCATGTAAAAGGTCAACACAGTTATTACAGCGATTGCTGGGATAATGGTTTTGAACAATCGGTAGTGCGTTATTTACACGGCGACGAAGTCAGCCGCCAGTGGGAGCCTCGATGGGAAATCGACGAACTCTATATCGGTGATTATGTCTGTATTGGCGCAGAGGTCGTGATTTTGATGGGTGGCAACCATACCCACAGAGTTGATTGGTTTTCGCTGTATCCATTTATGGATGTCATCGACGATGCCTACATTGGCAAAGGTGACACTCACATTGAAGATGGGGTGTGGTTAGGCATGCGAGCGATGGTGATGCCCGGTGTGATGATTGGCGAAGGCGCTGTAGTTGCAGCGAATAGTGTGGTGACTAAAGACGTCGCACCCTACAGCATTGTCGGTGGTTCTCCAGCTAAAGTCGTCAAATACCGCTTTGATGAGTCCGTTATTGACGAACTCATGTCATTCAAAATATACGAGTGGCCCTCAGATAAATTTGAAGCGCTGAAACCGTATTTATGTAACTCAGACTTTTCAAAGTTAAAGCAGGCGATAACGGATTACGACAATTGTTTGTAAGGAGCACTTGTAACGAGCGTTTTTAAGGTACAGGTATAGCCACAGATTTGTATAGAAAGATCTGTGTCATATTTATATTGAAAAACACGTTAAATCAGTCCGTTACCTTGCAATACTCAACATGGTGTACCAATCTTATTTCATAAGCATGGATAAGGATTGTGTATGCCCGCAAGTTCAATGAAAAACAAAGGGGTGGTGGGGAAAGTCCTACTGCCTTCTTTACTCATAAATCTTCTCTCTCTCGCCGTTCCGTTAACGGTTTTGCAAATTTACGATCGTATTTTACCTAACCAAAGTTACGGTACTGCCACTTTGTTGTTGGCGGGTGCAGCGTTGGCTGTTGCCATGGAAGCATTGATCCGGTTTGTGCGTACTTGGCTTTTGTCAGCCGCGGCCAGCAATACCGAGAAAGCGACCTATCAAACCTTGGTTGAAAGAGTAACAACGGCTTCATCAGGCCATCTTCGCCACATTGGTGTTGGTGGCGTGGAAGAGGGGCTGGGCTCAGTATCAAAAGTCAAAGATTGGTATTCCGGTGGTGTGATTGCAGGCTTTATTGATTTGCCTTTTGCATTGATCTTCTTGGGCTTGGTGGCTTACATCGGCGGTGAGCTAGTGGCGATACCTTTGGCAGTTTGGCTGATTACTCTCGGAATCGTTTGGTTATCTTCTATTCGCGTTAAAAGCTTAAGTGAAGAAGCTTCCCAAGATGAGCAGGAGCGAAAAGCGTTCTTGATTTTACTGAGCCAAACCATTCAGGGAATCAAACGCCAGGCTGTTGAGTCTCGAATCTTCAATCAGTTTAAATCCCTCAATAATGTTCGCTCTCAGTCTAAAGCGAGAGAAGAAGAACAGAATGCCTTCGCCCAAGAATGTATTCAGCTTGCTGCATTAGCCACGTCAGTTTTACTTGTGATTACGGGGAGCTTGTGGGTGTTGGATGGCCAGTTAACCACTGGTGGATTGGCGGCATGTTCTATCTTATCGGGCAGAGCCGTCGCACCTTTAAGTGCTTTGGTGGGAGTTCGAATTAAGCTTAATTCAATACACAGTGCTAATCAGGCAATAGAAAAATTGAGTGACTTATCACTATCGGATTCTTCAGATTCTGAGCAAGCCGAGAACCACTTATCTGACTTTGAGACGTTGGAAATTCAGCAAGCGACAGTTGAAAGATACGGTGAACTCTCTCATGCAGATATCACCTTGAATAAAGGTGAGTTGGTATTGTTAGAGAGTGAAGATCGCCACACCAACAGTCATTTATTGTCGTCGATTGCAGGTATTGATGATCTAAAAGCGGGTGAGTGCTTCATTAACGGAGCTGCAGTTTCAATCGCATCCGTAACCAATATTGCTGCCTACTGTGGCGTTAAAGGACAACTGGTGTCGGGGACCATTCTTGACAACTTGTGTGGCTTTGACCCTGAGAAAACGCAAAGCGCCAGTGACTATGCAAAGCGTTTGGGTTTAACCAAAGAGATTACTCGATTACCCGATGGACTAGAGACACAAATTGGCCATACGAGTGCTTCTTTGTTGAGTATGGGTAACGTGAAAATGCTCAATATCGCGGCTCAATTGGCAAGTGATAAACCCATAATCATGTTGGAAAGGCCGGATTCTTCACTTGATTTAGACGCCCTTGGGAATCTAGCTAAGGTGTTGGAAGAAGAAGTAACGGCAGGGCGCACGATACTGATGGTGAGCTACCATTCGAAGCTACGCGAATTTGCTAATCGAATCATTACAGTGGAAAGTCGAGCTATTACGGTCGACAGCGAGAGCAATCAGGAGGCCGTCGTATGAATCGTTTAGATATTGGTAACCCTTCAGGTACGAACAACCGTGCAGATACCAGCGGTCGACAAGAGGTGATGAACCATTTAGAAACCGAGAGCCTTTCCGTTCTTAAGCAGTTGGAAGTTAATGCTAATATCCAGTTGTTCGCACATCAATGGGTCGATGAAAATGGCATTGAATCAATCGACGATATGTTTGCCTTGTTCGACAGGCTTGCACTGCCTTATCGCTTGGTTGCCAACCTAGATGAAGTTGGTGAACATAAATTGGTCTTACTGGTACTTGGTGAACATGAGCTGGTCTCTGGTCATTTAGAATCCAAGCAATTTGTTGCCTTTAATGCCAATGACGACATCACCGATGTCCCTCAGTTTTGTATTGTTATCGAAGGGCCACCATTAGAGAAGGCCTCTCCTGATTGGGTTGGCGAAAGGTTACATGCGTTTCGTCCCATCATTCCTAAATTGTTATTGGTCAGCTTTATCACTAACTTATTTGCGCTTGCCGTTCCTTTCATCACGATGTCGATTTATGACCATGTGGTTGGCGGTGATGCAGGGCATGAGCTGCAAGGTATCGCCATTGGCGCGGCGTTGTTGTTTGTGATGATGGGTTGGTTGAGAACATTACGTAGCCGAGTGTTTGCTTCAGTTTCCAACCGAGTAAGTCGTGAGATTTCTCAATCCCTCGTGCAGCGTCTGCTTCGTAATAGCTATGCTCAAAATCAGCAAACAGCTTCTTCTAGTCAGCAAAACCAAGTGATGCTGTCAGAGCGTATTTCAGGTGTGCTATCGGGGCCATTAGGAAATGCGCTGTTTGATCTGCCATTCATTCTTATTTTTGTACTTGCGATAGGTGTTTTAGGCGGGTGGTTGGTACTGGTTCCAGTCGTCTCTTTAATCCTTTATTACTTGCTAGCAAAACGCTCGATACGCTCTAGCAGCAAGCGCTCTATGCAATCGACAGTGGCAGGTACGAATCGTCAAAACATGACCAATGAACTGTCATCCAAGCTTGCCTTTATTCGCAGTGCTGGATTCTCAGAGCACTGGATTCAACGTTTCAAAAAAGCCAATCTTCTTGCTTCAACAGTGACCTTTAATCAATCGGTTCTCCAGAGTCGGTACACCTCGATTTACTATTTCATTGGTGTGGGCTCGACACTCGCCGTGATGGGGTTAGGCATAGGACTTATTTTTGAACAAGTGATGACCCCTGGTGGTTTGATTGCTTCAATGATGTTGATATCTAAGGTGACGGGTCCAGCTCAGGTGTTGGCAAACAGTGCGATGCGTTTTAATAGCTTTAATCAATCCAAGCTGCAAGTGAACCGTATTTTGTCTCAGCCGTCTGAGCGTGAATTCAGTTACCAGCATCACCCGTTACCTGTGGTAGCGCCTAACTTGAAATTAGAGCAAGTGACACTGCGCTATCCCAAACAGAGTCGCCCGGCCTTGAATGGTGTGAGTTTTGATATTGAAGCCGGTGAAATTGTCGCGATTACCGGCCCTTCTGGGAGCGGTAAATCAACATTAATTGAAGTGCTGTCTGGCTTGCAGCCTATCCAAAACGGCATGGTCGAGCTTGAAGGCGTTAACCTCGTTCAATACGATCCGCAGCTTTATCGCCACTGGTGTTTCATTCGAGCCGCATATCCTGATTTGCTCACGCTGAGTATTCGAGAGTGGCTAAACGACGGTCACAAAGTCGAAGATCAGAAAATGATCTCTGCAATTGAAATGGTCGGTGGAAAGCGTTGGTTCGAGACATTATCAGGTGGGCTCGATACTTCCATCAGCAGTATTCAGCCGGACAGCCTTTTTGACATGTTGTCTGGCAGCGTCGCGCAGATCCTCATTGACGCGAAAGCGCTGGTTTATGACTACCCAATGTTCTTAATGGATAATCCTGTGCCTGATGCTCACCCAAATGCTAAACGTATGTTTGGTGAGTTTGTGCAATCGAAAAAAGGAAAAGCATCGGTGATTTACACGTCCCACGATCCGGATTTAATCAAGCTTGCCGATAAAGTGGTGGTATTAAATGAAGGTGCAGTGGTTTATGCCGGTCCATTAGAGCCGGAGCAGTCTTCGAAGCAGGAACAGCCTTCAGAGCCTCAAGCTTCTCAAGAACCGCAGTTATCTGAGCAACCGTTATCTCAAGAGCTACAGCCGTCAACTCAAGAGGCGTCTGCTCAACAAAATGCAGCCCAACAAGAACAATCAGAGTCTAAGCAAGGAGTCGCTAATGACTAAACAATCTATCGAGAAGGGCAAGCGCTACGGTGAGCTTGTTGAATCACAAAATACGGCTCGTACATTGGCGCTGGCCACATGGTCGGTTGCCTTATGTGTTATTGCTTTTGCCACTTGGTCTGTAGTCACTCAAGTTGATGAAATCGCCAAAGCCAAAGGTGCTGTGATTCCGGAAGGCGAGAAGCAAGTATTACAAAGTGCGATTGGCGGTAAGTTAAAGCAAATTCTTGTTAAAGAAGGCCAGTTGGTAGAGAAAGGCCAGCCGCTTGTTGAGTTTGATGCCACTTTCCAGCGTACCGCCCTTGAAGAGCTAAAGTCCCAACAAGTGACGCTTCTAGCCAGTGTGGAACGTATGAATGCGCTGCTTGAGCAACGTGAGCCTAACCTTGCTGAGTTTGAGGTCGATTACCCAGAGATCGTCAGCCAGCAAAAAGCGCAGCTGAACGCGCAAAAAGCCCTCTACTTCCAAAAGCGTGTGGTGCTTGAGAAAGAGAGCGAGCAAATTGCAGAGCAGCTTCGTAGCGTAGAAAAGGCCTTGCCGAGTTATGAGAAAGAGTTAAATGCGACTAAGCAAGAGTTGAACATACTGGAGAAGGGTTATAAAGCGGGTAACATTTCACGTTTACGTGTGCTTGAAATGCGACAAAAATTGGCCAGTATCGAACAGAAAATCGAAGAAGCTCGTGGTAAGAAGTCGGTATTGATTAGACAAGCTGACAGTAATGACCAAAAAATCATACAGCTTCTGGCGGAAGCGAAAGCTAAAGTGAGCGATGATCGTTCTAAAGCCGTATCTGACTTATCAGCATTGAATGCTAGAGTTCGTTCAAGCCAAGCTAAATTGACGAACACTATGTTAGTGTCACCGCTACAAGGCTTGGTGCAAAGCATACCAAGCACGCAGGATGGTGGTGTTATTCAGCCGGGTGGCACGGTAGTTGAAATTGTGCCTGTCGGAGGGAACGCTGACTTCAAAGCACGTTTGTCCCCAAGAGATATTGGTTTTGTGAGTGTTGGGCAGCCCACTCGAGTCAAGATTGATGCGTTTGATTACAGCCGCTTTGGGGCTTTAAAAGGGGCGGTAGAGAGTATTTCACCGACCACAAGTCAAAGCGAACGTGGCGAGATCTATTATGAAGTTGTAGTGTCGGTTGATACGCCTTACTTCCGTGATAACCCTGAAAGCTTTTCCATACTGCCGGGTATGACGGGTGAAGTAGACATCACAACTGGCGAGAAGTCGGTGTTCCAATACTTATGGAAACCGATTTATACCAATGTTAGCGTGGCGTTTGGAGAGAGGTAAAGTCCTCCACTCTGGCTTGCATAAAAAAGGAGCACATGCCGTGCTCCTTTTTTTATCTAACCGAAGGGGTGATGTTCTAGTTATTTGGGTCTATGTCAGGCAGTCCGTCAACGTCATTATGATGGTGTAAAGAATCATCAATAGATGGGTTATCGGTATGGTGAGACAGCCCATCACTCATACCATCGTCAGTTTGCTCAGCCCCATAAGCACTCTCGGCATCACTGAAAATGATATCGATATCATGCGCTACTGGTACATTGTGTGACGGTGAATCTATAGACGGCGAGTCAGCATTAATACCCAGAGCGTCTAGGTAAGCATGGGCACCAGAACGCTGTTCGTGTTCGCCTATCGCTGTATGTTCTAGGTTTGCCGTCACCTCATCAAAATTAAGAGTAACTTCATCAGGGGTGCTGAAAGAGGCATCCGGTTCATCCGCTTGGCTCATGCCGGGTGCTGGAGGAGGTGATGGAGCGATTGGCGATAAATCCATGCCAGTTAGTGTGGTTTGGTCAATGTGATGTCCGCTGTTTCCATGGACGGATTGCGAGTGCAAATGTAGGTGCACCGCGACTTGTGAATTTTGATTACCCCCTAACGTCAAAACAAAGGAGTCGGTTTCGTCTGTACCATTACCGTAAGAGCCTCCTGTATGTGTCTTAACGACGCCTGATGAAGGTTGTTGGTAATCGTAACTCAACTCTCCCGTTGCAGGATTGACATGCAAAGTACCAAATTGACCGTGTAATGCAGTGAGAGAATGTCCGTGGTGATCTGATATTCCCCAGCCTGTCATCGGCGTAGGCGTTCCTTGGTGAATAATCGGAGGGAAACCGATTGAGGCATGTAAATCTTGATGTCCAGCACTGCCCGATATTTGTGCTGGTGCAACCAAAGTCGGCATAGGGGGAATATCGCTGTGACCATTAATACTCATTTCGATCTCTTGTTGGGTGACACCTCCATTGCCATCATCCACTAATATTGAAAATTTATCCGTTAACTTATCACCATCATTTAATGCATTTACTTTGGCATTATTATTATTGAGGGTGTAAACCCAAGTTTGGCTATTGTTGTTATAACTGACAGAGCCATATTGTGGTGGATGCTGTGAGTCAATGCTTACAGCATGTTGATCGCTATGATCAACATCACTGATAATAATTTGCCCAGAGGTCGCATTTGCAGCATCTTCATCAATGTTATGTGCACCTGCGATAACTTCAGAAACTGTTGGTTTATCATTAGTACCATGGACATAGAGGGTAATAACCTGCTTATCACCGCCAGCAGTCGTTACTTCATATTGAACCTGCTCGACTTGCCCTGCCGCTAAGTGTTGAATATTGGCATTGGGAACCGAATAAGCCCAATCACCGGCTTTTCCAATGGTCAGGTGACCGCCATAGGGATCACTGAGCGCATGGGCATTACGAGTGGCGTAAAAATGATCTTCACTGGCATCAGGATCGATAACATTCAACACGCCAGTGACAAATATCGTATGTTGAGCATCACCTTGTACATGGCGATCTTCTGTAATTTGACCGCTTTTATCTCCGGTGAAGATCGCAGCATCGCCAGCTGCCGAGAGCGTCGTTGATGCGCCAGTGTGTGTCACACCACCGTGGGCATCCTTAACGTCATAGCTGAAGTGTACATCGCCGTTGTAGTCTTTTTCTGGGGTAAAAGTGAACGTGCCATCGGCATTTAACGCAATAGCACCATGGTCAGCCTGTAGGTTTTCAATGGATAGTTTGCCAATATCGTTGTCATCAACATCGCTAGTATTAGCCAGAAGCTGTGCTGAGGTGAGGACAATTTTGCTATCTTCCAAGCCATTCGCTAAACGTACTTCAGCTGACGCAACTGGCGCATCATTGGTGCCATGAACGGTCACTGTGATATCTTTTTTAGCACTGCCATCGATAGATTCAACGGTAAAGGTTTGCTGGAAGCTTTCCCCTGCGCCTAAATGTTGGACTTTATCATTGTCAATGTTGTATGACCAATGGCCTTGTGCGTTGATATTGAACTGACCACCTTCGGTGGTGGTGATGGTTTGTGCGATAAAACCGGCTTGGTCGTGATCCGGGTCAATGACCTGTAACGTGCCACCACTGCTGAGCTGATGGGTGGTATTGCCAAAGGAAGTGTGATCTTCGTAAACATGATTATCTAGGCTGGAGTAGGGCGTCACTGCAATTTTTGCTTGGTTATCTTCACCGGTCACTTTCACCATAATGGTGAGCTTCTGACCATCAGTGGTTTCGACTTCGTAGGGGAGCTCCATCGACTCGCCAGCATGTAGGCTACTGATTAGATCGTCCGGATGATGATTGGTACCTGTATTTAATCTGAATTGATAAGTGCCATTAGGCCAAACATCAAGGTAACCAGGTGCAAACCCTTGACCTAAATATTTACCGCTAAAAACAAACTGAGTGTTATCGCCACTATCAGGGTCAATCAGCTGAAGCTGGCCTCTATAGGATTTAAATTCGCTATCCAGCGCTTGTGTTTCAGTGAGCTGAATGACATTAGAAACCAGTGTGGCTTTATCATCTGTCCCGGCAATCGTAAGCGTGGCGGTTTGTTGCGTACTTCCACCATGGCCATCTTCTACTTGATAGGTGATAGCGATTTGTTGCGACTGACCATTGGCCAAAGGATTAAATGCGGGATCAGTGGCATCAACAATTAACGTATGCCCATCAGCATCTAAGGTAATGCCCGTTGGAAGTTGGCCCGACTGAGGTTGACCATCGATGGCATATTCAAGGTGACTGATAGTTAAAGCGTCGCCGTCTTTATCTGTGGCACCTACTAGCAGATTGAGGGTGTGATGATTATCGGCCCCCTCACTGACACTGTCTGTTAAAGGCGTCACATCAGGGTTGTCGTTAACCGCAGCTAAGTTGGTGGTTGCGCCGGTGTGGGTCACACCACCGTGTGCATCCTTAACGTCATAGCTGAAGTGTACATCGCCGTTATAGTCTTTCTCTGGGGTAAACGTAAACGTACCATCGGCATTGTTTAGAATAGAGCCATGGTCGACATGGAGGTTTTCAATGGTTAGCTTACCGGCGTCATTGGCATCCACATCGACGGTATTCGCTAATAGTTGCGCAGTGGTTAAGGTTTGGCGTGTATCTTCACTGCCATTTGCAAGCACAACTTCAGATGAACAGTAAGGTCTGTCGTTACTGCCGTGAATGGTGATGACAATATCGTGTGTTGTACCATCTTTTGAATGGACTGTAATCGTATCGGTTAGGCTTTGCCCTTCACCAAGCTGGTCAATTGCAGTGCCACGCGTTGTTGCTACGCCACCAATAGCGGCTCTATGTCCGGCATCGGCGTGATAATGCCATGTACCATCATTTTGTAAAATCAGATCTCCATAGGTACCGTGATAGTCGTAACCATTGCTGCCTTGCTTTTCAAAAATAGACTCACCCGTATCAGGGTCTGTAATGGTCAGCTTACCATCCGCATAGAGTGTTGTATTGCCAAGTGTGGCTATGCCAGGTTGGGCATAATCGGGAGACATGTTAACGCCAGCGGTATTCTCGGTTATTGAACCAGTATCAACGCCAGCAATAGTGGCCACATTGTTGCTACCATTTATGGTCACCATTATTTGATGTGTTGTGCCATCCGCGGAATGCACGGTAATGCTATCGGTGGTGGTTTTACCTTGACCTAATGCTTGTACCGTTGGGTTTTTGTTATCTAAATCGTAAGTCCAATCACCGTTATCTTTAAGATGTAGGGTACCTAATTGGCCTGCGATATCGGTATTCGAGAAGTGGGCTTCACCTTTGTCTGTATCGGTGATGGTGAGTGTTCCCGAGGTTTGCAGTTGTGACTCTTCCGTTACCGCACCGGTATTGGTGCCTGCAATAACAGCAGTATCATTAGTACCATTTACAGTAATAGTAACTTGATGTGGCGTGCCATCGGCAGAGTGAACGGTGATGGTGTCGGTTGCCGTTTTGCCTTGCGCTAATGCTTGCACGGTCGGATTTTGATTGTCTAAATCATAGGTCCAATCACCGTTATCTTTAAGATGTAGGGTGCCTAATGAACCAACAATATCGGTATTCGAGAAGTGCGCTTCGCTTGTATCGGTATCAGCAACGGTTAACGTGCCAGCTGTTTGTAGTTGCGACTCTTCAGTCACTGCTCCTGAATTGGTGCCTGCAATAACAGCAGTATCATTAGTACCATTTACAGTAATAGTAACTTGATGTGCCGTGCCATCGGCAGAGTGAACGGTGATGGTGTCCGTCGCCGATTTACCTTGGGCTAACGCTTGCACGGTTGGATTGTTATTATCTAAATCATAGGTCCAATCACCGTTATCTTTAAGATGTAGGGTGCCTAATTGACCAACAATATCGCTATCAGAGAAGTGGGCTTCACCTGTGTCTGTGTCACTAATAGTTAATGTGCCAAATGTGGTTAATACCGTTTCTTCAGTCACTTGACCCGTATTAGTGCCTGCAATCACCGCACTGTCATTAGTGCCATTGATGGTAATAGTAACTTGATGTGGCGTGCCATCGGCAGAGTGAACGGTGATGCTGTCGGTTGCCGTTTTGCCTTGAGCTAACGCTTGCACGGTCGGATTTTGATTGTCTAAATCGTAGGTCCAATCACCGTTATCTTTAAGATGTAGGGTACCTAATGAACCAACAATGTCTGTATTCGAGAAGTGATCTTCGCCTTTATCGGTATCTGTAATAGTCAGAGTCCCAGACGTTTGTAATTGCGACTCTTCAGTTACCGCACCAGAGTTAGTGCCTGCAATCACCGCAGTGTCGTTAGTGCCATTCACGGTAATAGTAACTTGATGTGGCGTGCCATCGGCAGAGTGAACGGTGATAGTGTCCGTCGCCGTTTTACCTTGCGCTAGTGCTTGAACTGCCGTGTTTTTGTTATCTAAATCGTAGGTCCAATTACCGTTATCTTTAAGATGTAGGGTGCCTAATTGACCTGCGATATCGGTATTCGAGAAGTGATCTTCGCCTTTATCGGTATCTGTAATAGTCAGAGTCCCAGACGTTTTCAGTTGCGACTCTTCAGTTACCGCCCCTGAATTTGTACCTGAAATAACAGCAGTATCATTAGTGCCATTAACGGTAATAGTGACTTGATGTGGTGTGCCATCGGCAGAGTGAACAGTGACGATGTCTGTCGCAGTTGAACCTTGGCTAAGTCTTTGAACTACTGGGTTATTGTTGTCTAAACTGTATGTCCACGCACCGTCTTTGGTGATGCTTAGCGTACCGAAATTACTAGTCACTTGTGAGGCTTGAAAGTGGTCCTCTCCAAGATCAGAGTCCGTGACCGAAAGCAGCCCTTGAACTTGTGTCGTTAAATCTTCAGTTAACGTGCCAGCATCCACACCTGTGATAACGGCGTTGTCGTCGTTCCCACCAATCGTCATATCGATGGTTTGCGGTGTGCCGTCTTTGGTGTGAATAGTGAAGCTTTCGTGCAGTGAAGTGGCTGCGGTTAAAGCTTGAACATTAGAGAGCGAGTTATCAACTTGATACTGCCAATGTCCATCAGCACCGATAGTTAATGAACCATATTTACCTGAGATAACTTCCGGTGTAACCGAACTTTCATTTTGGTCAGGGTCTATGACATCGATTTTGCCGTTGGCATGTAACAAGCCTTGTGAATCAATATTGTGATCTTCTGTTACGACACCTGTTAAGTCTCCAGAAATACTTGGCGTGTCTTGCTTACCTGTTACTGGTATCTGGACAATGATGCTCGAGCCATTAGATAGATGTAACGCAAAATGGTCAGTACCTGGTTGGTGCTGATTTAACAGGATGTATTGAGGAGAATTTGGATTCAATACGAATGTGTATTGACCATTTGCATCAACATGAAGCTCTCCGTACGTACCTTTTATGACTTCTGGCATAAAGGTGACGGGTAAAGCGGGCGTCGTAGGCGCATTCGAATGAGTCGGCTGACCGTTACTCCCTGAGGAGATAGTAGGCATCGATACTGAAGGAATGTAATGGACTTGCGGGTGAGAAAGCGTCGATAAATGATGAGAAGGAACCAAGTGAGAGCTCGAACCATGGGCGGCATGACTTGCACTTAAGGTTGAGTTTACGTCGCTGTCACTCGTCTGAGCTTCTTGGAGAGCAACCGCTGATGAGTCCGCCTTGCTATGGTCATCGGTGACATCTTTTTCGGTCACGTTATTTGCGGTTACTTGATCTGCAGCGTCGCTGGAATTGTCTATACTTTCTGCAGCAGCGTGTTTAGCCAATGATGGTAAAATCATCATGAGTGACTGAAAAAGTGGGATATTCACTTTTAGATGTGAATGCAGTCTGCGCTTCTTTTTTTGTGTTGGTTTCTTTTGTTCTAGCTTGTTACTTTTCTTATTTTTGATTTCTGTATTTTTCTTGTTTGCTTCGACGTTTTTTTTGTTAGCCATTTTTATCATCCGTGAATCGTGGTTGCACTATCTTAAGTAAAATACACAGATAGAGGTTTCGCTAGCTAATTGGATAATTTTTAAAGAAAAAACTGCAAAGTCGAAGAATTATCTCATTTTGATGAAAGAGAGGATGAATACTTTTTCAACGGTCAGGTAAATATCGGCACAATGGCATTGACCTTACCCTAAGGGGAACGTTTATAGTTGCGTTTTAAATTCAAAGGTAAGCTATGACAAACACATTCCGAAAAACTTGGATTATTGTTTTCAGCATCATTGCGATGTTGATGTCTAGCTATGCCTCAAGCTCCTCAGCCTTGATGACTGAAGTAATGATGATGGAAATGGGGTCGAGCAAGTCGGCTTGTTACCACAGCGATACTTCGGTTAATGAATCAATGGCAGGGTGTCATGTGATGAGTGAAGAAGTACACGCTGAAGACTCTAACATGAGTGCTCATGCTTTGATGGCTCAATTCGATATTTCTTCAATGAGCGAAGACGGCAGTCCGATGATGGGTAACCATTGTTCGAGTGCCGATTGCTGTGCCTCAATGTGTTCTGCAAGTCCCTATCCAATTCAGGCTGTTCAAGCCGTTGATCAACTTTCCTTTTCATTAGCTCGTTTTCAATCGGTCACGATTGGCCAGAAAGTCGCACGCGCTCAATCTTTGCTACGCCCACCTTCCGCATAAATCTATATCTAAAAATACAGCTCTATCAGTTAGATAAACCTGATAAGCCATTCTTTTTTATGCGCTAATTAGCGCTAGATATGGACATTCATTGTGAATATGAAACCAACAACCTCTGTGTTTGTCATGAACACGAGCTTAGTGGTTGCTGCTACCTTGCCTATGGCCTTGTTTTCAAGTGCTACGCTCGCGGCTACCACGGCGTCAGCTTCAAATGCTCAACACATTTCAGCACATGACCAAGCAAGCTCGACGCAGCAACTCAATACACTGATTGAGATTGCTTTAAGCGAAGATGGAAATCGCAAACAGTACTTTGCTCAGTCTCAAGCGATGCGAGAAACGGGCATTGCCAGCTCGACCTTAATGGATCCTAAATTAAAAGTTGGATTTGGCGGTTTGCCTGTCGATAGTTTTCAATTCGACGAAGACCCGATGACCAATATATCGGTAGGGTTGATGCAGCAGTTTGAGCGTGGCGATACGCTTAACCTTCAACAAAAAAAGGCAGGCCAACAGGCAGATGCTTTAGCTTTGCAGGTGCAAGCAAGAGAATTGACGGTTGCGAATAGCATGACGCAGCTTTGGCTTAAGTTAGGTTATCAGCAAAAGGCTGAGTCGGTGATTCGTCAAAATCGTCGTTTGTTGGTTGAGCTTGAAAACTATGTACAAACCAATTACTCGATTGGTAAAAGCGAAGCGCAAGATCTGCTTAATGCTCAGCTCCAAGTGAGCAAGCTTGATGATAAACTTCAGGCAAACCAGCAAGTTCAGCGCCGCTTAATCTCTCAGCTTTCTGAATGGTTGGGATCTGATTGGTTAGGCTCTCAGGTTCTTGATTCTCAGGGCACACTGAATGCAACTAACCAAATCGATTGGTCGTTGTTGGAAAGCAAATTAGCGACCAATATCGATTCAACCAAGCACTACCAGCTACTGACTGACCATCCTTTGATTAAGATCTCCGATGTCAGTATTTCCTCTAATCAAACTCAGGTTGAGTTAGCCGAGCAAGCTTATACCCCACAATTTGGGGTGGAAGTGATGTATGCACACCGTCAAGCCAATAACATGGCGGGTGAACCAGCTTCTGATCTGGTGAGTGCCTATCTGACTGTCGACATCCCGCTGTTTACGGGGAATCGACAAGATAAGAACTTATCGGCTGCTCAGTATCAAGTTGGTGCGGCCAAATCTCAAAAAGACACCTTACTTTCCCAAATGAACGCCCAAGTGAACGCATTGCTGGTGGACAGATCAAATCTGATCCAGCGATTAGATCGCTATCAAACGTCCTTGCTTCCTCAAACCGCAGCCCAAATCAGCGCGGTTGAGAGGGGCTATCAAAACAATACCGCTCAGTTTAACGATGTCATTTTAGCAACGACCGATGAGCTGGCGCTTAAGTTAGAGCAACAACGTTTGATCACCGATCTCAACATCGTTAACAGCAAACTGGCGGCGTTAGTCAGTGGCTTTGAATACCAAGTAAATCAACCACAGCTTGTAACCACAGAGAATCAGTAAGGGATAGATAATGAGTTCAGTAAAAGTAGCAACAATCGCTTTATTGGTCGGTGGTGCATTGGGTTTTGGTGTGAACCATTTTCTGATTAATCCAGCACACGACATGTCAGCAATAGCAACGAGTACAGGCGCAGATGTAAGTAAACAGGCCAGCGATGAGCCTTTGTATTGGGTAGCTCCGATGGACCCAAATTATCAGCGTGATAAGCCGGGCCAGTCGCCAATGGGGATGGATCTTATCCCTGTGTATGCAGACGATGTGAACGGCGGAGCTAAAGATAAGCCCGGAACCGTGTTTATTGATTCTTCCGTGGAAAATAACCTTGGCGTGAAAACCGCACAAGTCACACGAGAAGCGCTATCACCGCGCATTGAAACCGTGGGTTATGTGGCGTTCGATGAAAGTACATTGTGGCAAACCAACGTAAGAGCAGCTGGTTGGGTTGAGAAGCTCTACATCAACGCAGTGGGTGAGAAGGTAAACAAAGGTGATGTACTTTTCACACTCTATTCTCCAGAGCTTGTTAAAGCACAAGAAGAGTTGATCAGTGCTTATAAAACGGGTCGTAAAGGTTTGATCAAGGGCTCGACTGAACGCTTGGTCACCCTAGGTGTAGATAAAGCGCAGATACGATCCATCGCTCGTAAAGGGAAAGCCTCGCAAACCATCGAAATCAAAGCGCCTGCGGATGGTGTCATCGCTAGCCTGAATATTCGAGAAGGTGGTTATCTTTCACCTGCACAAGCGGTGATCAGTGCTGGCCCATTAGGCGAGGTATGGGTTGATGCTGAGGTGTTTGAGCGCCAAGCACACTGGATCTCATCAGGCAGCAATGCCGAAATGACACTGGATGCGATTCCCGGTAAGGAGTGGCAGGGCAACGTCGATTATGTCTACCCAATTCTGGACCCGAAAACTCGAACCTTGCGCGTTCGTTTGAAGTTCTCCAATCCCCATGGCGAGCTTAAGCCAAATATGTTTGCAAATATTGCGCTAAAACCCATTAGTGATGAAGCGGTTCTTACTATCCCAAGATCTTCGGTGATTCACTCCGGTGGTATGACTCGAGTGGTGATGTCAGAAGGTTCTGGCAAGTATCGCTCTGCTCGTATTGAGGTTGGTCGTGAAGCTGGCGAAAAAATAGAGGTGCTTCAAGGGCTAGAGCAAGGTGAGAACATTGTCACTTCTGCGCACTTCATGTTGGATTCTGAATCGAGCCAATCTGCTGATCTGTCACGCATCAATGGTGTTGAGGAAGAAGCTGAAACCGTGTGGGCAAACGGTGAAATTTCCGACGTTATGCAAGGCAGCCGTATGGTGACGATTAACCATCAGCCTGTTCCTGAATGGGATTGGCCGGGTATGGTGATGAATTTCACCTTTGCGGAAGGCTTAGACATGAGTGACGTGAAACGTGGTAAGGCAATTGACTTTGAGATGAGAAAGACAGAGTCAGGGCAGTACGAGGTTGTGGATTACAAGGTGAACAAACACAAGATCGCTGGCGAAGTTTGGGTAACGGGTGACATCACTATGTTGATGGCAGATTTTGGCATGATCACCGTAAAACATCAGCCAGTCCCTGAGTGGAATTGGAAAGCGGGTGAAATGAATTTCCAAGCCAGTGATGACCTTGATTTATCGGAGTTTGCCGAGGGTCAAACCATTCGGTTTCTAGTAGCGAAGCAGGGTTCAGATTATGTGCTCAAATCTCTCGAACCGACGAATAGCAAGGGTGAGGGCACATTATGATCAATGCAATCATTCGCTGGTCTATTAGCAACCGCTTCTTAGTGCTGGTTGCTACTGTAGCCATCGTATTTGGCGGCTTATACAGCGTTAAAAATACACCGGTCGATGCCATTCCAGATTTATCAGATGTTCAGGTAATTATCAAAACCAGTTATCCGGGGCAAGCGCCGCAAGTGGTCGAGGATCAGGTGACTTATCCATTAACCACCGCCATGTTAGCTGTACCGGGTGCTGAAACGGTTCGTGGCTACTCGTTCTTTGGCGATTCGTATGTCTATATCATCTTCAATGACGATACTGATATGTACTGGGCACGTTCACGAGTGCTGGAGTACCTAAGCCAAGTTGCACCTAACTTGCCTTCGAGTGCTAAGCCAACACTAGGGCCAGATGCAACCGGTGTGGGCTGGGTCTACAGCTATGTTCTGCAAGATAAAACAGGTCAGCACGACTTAGCGGAACTTCGTAGTTTGCAAGATTGGTTCTTGAAGTATGAGTTGCAAACCGTAGAAGGCGTGTCTGAAGTGGCGACCGTTGGCGGCATGGTGAAGCAGTACCAAGTACAGATTGATCCTGCCAAGTTACGTGCTTATGACCTAACGCTTCAGCAAGTCAACAAGGCAATCCAAGATGGTAATCAAGAAACAGGGGCGTCTGTTGTTGAGATTGCCGAAGCCGAGCATATGGTTCGTACAACCGGTTACCTCACAAGCATTGAAGACATTCAATCTCTGCCGCTAAAAGTGACCGACAAAGGTACTCCGTTGCTATTAGGTGACATTGCTGACATTAATCTTGGCCCGCAAATGCGTCGCGGTATCTCGGAGCTCAACGGTGAGGGTGAAGCGGTTGGCGGCGTTATTGTGATGCGCTTTGGTGAAAATGCCAGTGAAGTGATCGACTCGGTGAAATCCAAGCTCGCTGAACTGCAAGCTGGCTTGCCTGATGGTGTCGAGATTGTCGCAACTTATGACCGTTCTACTTTGATTGATTCAGCCGTTGAAAACCTTTGGAAGAAGCTGGCTGAAGAGTTCATCGTGGTCGCCGTCGTGTGTGCGCTGTTCTTGTTCCATATCCGAACATCACTGGTTATCGCGCTAAGTCTGCCTGTTGGTATCTTAGTTGCATTCATTGTGATGCATTGGCAGGGTATTAACGCCAATATCATGTCTCTTGGCGGGATCGCGATTGCGATTGGCGCCATGGTGGATGGTGCCATAGTGATGATCGAGAACGTTCATAAACACATTGAACGGACTCCGCTCACTGACAAAAACCGTTGGCAAGTGATTGGTAAGGCAGCAGAAGAAGTTGGCGCGCCGCTGTTCTTCTCTCTGATTATCATTACCTTGAGTTTTGTGCCTGTGTTCGCGCTAGAAGGGCAAGAGGGCAAGATGTTCTCGCCACTTGCGTTTACCAAGACGTATGCAATGGCCGCTGCAGCCGGTTTGGCTATCACGCTTGTGCCTGTGCTAATGGGTTACTTCATTCGTGGCAACGTGCTACCTGAACACAAAAACCCAGTAAACCGCAGCCTAGTGGCGATGTACAAGCCGCTTCTAAATCTCAGCCTAAAATATCCAAAGGTGATGATTGTTATCGCACTTGGCTTAATGGCGTCTGCTTATTACCCAACCAGTAAGCTTGGTAGTGAATTCATCCCTCCTTTGGACGAAGGGGATTTGATGTACATGCCAACCACGTATCCGGGTATCTCAATAGGCAAGGCTCGTGAGTTGTTGCAACAAACCAACAAGCTCATCAAAACCATTCCAGAAGTCGAAACCACGTGGGGCAAAATTGGTCGAGCAGAGACAGCAACCGATCCTGCGCCACTGACTATGATTGAAACGGTTATTCAGCTTAAACCGCGAGAACAGTGGCGTGACGGTGTCACTACGGAGTCTCTGCGTAAAGAGTTTGATGATCTGATTCAATTCCCCGGTTTGACCAACGCTTGGGTCATGCCAATCAAAACACGTATCGACATGTTGGCGACGGGTATTAAAACGCCAATTGGTATCAAAATCGCAGGCCCAGATCTGAGCGTGATTGAGGATATTGGCTCTCAACTTGAACCCATCCTCAATAGCGTGAGTGGTACTGCTTCTGTCTACGCTGAGCGTGTTGCGGGTGGTCGTTATGTCACGATAGACATCAAGCGCCGCTCTGCTGCTCGTTACGGATTAAGCATCAAAGAGGTTCAGCAGGTTATTTCGACCGCAGTTGGCGGTATGAATGTCGGCGAAACGGTAGAAGGGCTAGAGCGTTATCCAATCAATGTCCGTTATCCGCAAAGCTATCGTGATTCTGTCGTTAAGCTGCAGAACCTGCCGTTAGTGACACCAAATGGAGCGCGAATTGCTTTGTCTGATGTCGCGGATATTCGCTATGAAGATGGGCCACCAATGATTAAGACGGAGAACGCGCGTCCTAATGGCTGGGTGTTCGTTGACATCGAAGGTCGCGACCTTGGTTCTTATGTGGCAGAGGCGCAAAAAGTCGTTACCGATCAAATCGTCTTGCCTGCCGGATATTCACTGGCATGGTCTGGTCAATACGAATACATGGAGCGCGCCAAAGAACGTTTAAGTGTCGTTGTGCCAATTACCATCGCCATCATCATGTTATTGCTCTACCTCAGCTTCCGCCGTGTCGGTGAGGTGATGATGATTATGCTGACATTGCCACTCGCGATGGTTGGTGGTCTATGGCTGATGCATGTCCTCAATTACAACTTCTCGATTGCGGTGGGTGTGGGCTTTATCGCCCTTACCGGGGTAGCTGTCGAGATAGGTGTGATCATGTTGGTGTACCTCAACCAGGCGTGGCATTACAAAAAACTCGATGCCGAACAGAACCAACAAAAACTTCAACTTACTGATTTAACCGATGCCATTCGTGAGGGGGCAGGGCTTCGAGTTCGCCCAGTGATGATGACGGTGCTTACGGTGATCATTGGCCTCATTCCAATTATGTACGGCGAAGGTACGGGCTCTGAAGTGATGCAGCGAATTGCTGCGCCGATGATAGGCGGAATGGCGTCGGCATTGTTGCTTACCCTACTGGTTTTGCCTGCAATCTTTAAGCTCTGGAAACAGCGTGAGATTACGCATAGCCAAAACGAGACAAGTAAATAACGCACTGACTATAAAGCCCTTACTTGCGAGACAGGAGTAGGTAAGGGCGCACCATATGAACATGTGAAACTAACAAATAAATAACTGAATTAATCTAAGGAACGACGATGAAAAAGACACTAATTGCTATCGCTCTAACACTGACTACAGCAACCGCTTTTGCTGCAATGGACCATTCAAAAATGGATCACAGTATGATGACGAGTGGAAAGATGGACCATTCAAAGATGATGAATATGGATGGAATGATGGACATGGAAGGTATGTCAGAAGTGGGGATGCCAGCTCAAGGCGCGAAGCCCGATAAAGTGGTTCATGTGCTGCTAAGTGATGATATGAAAATCACATTTAAAAACAAGGTCGATATAGAGCCAAATGACGTAGTGCAGTTTGTTGTGATGAATACAGGCAAGATTGATCACGAATTTTCGATTGGTTCTGCTTCAGAGCAGCTAGAGCACCGTGAAATGATGAAAAACATGGGTAATCACGCTCATGACTCGGGCAGCACAGTTACAGTTCAGCCGGGTAAAGCGAAGCAATTGCTGTGGCATTTCCATGGTGATAATAACGTAGAGTTAGCGTGCAATATCCCTGGTCACGCTGAAGCGGGTATGGTGAAGTCGTTAACGCTTTAGACGTTAATCAATAGCGCTTTGTTGAATTAGAAATTCAATGAGGGCTAGAAAATTAAAGATAAGTCTTAACTTATACCTAAAGCGCTTTGCTGTGAGGGATTCGCTGAGGCTTATCTTTATTTATAGTCACTGTAGCAAGATAGAAGTTTCAAGCAGATGGTGTGCTTCGCCGCTCAGATGCGGTAGCTCTGCCATGATCTTTTTAAACTTGTCATCGATTGACTCTGCTTCATTCAGCGATCGAAAAGCCAGTACAGCCTGTTCAGGCTCGCTGTTCACATAACCTTTCAATGTATCTAGCTGAATTTTATTGGCATTTTCAACTTTTGCTAGCGCGACATTAATTGCTTCGATGCTAATTGTTAACTCATTGCTTTTAAACATTTTTTATTATTTATGGGTTGTTGCTAATGCGCGCACATTAACACAATGATTTTTGCAGATATTGACCAAGATTATTAAATTGGAACAATTTTGAAAATCATTAAAAGCTGAACTGCAATGTGTGATTTGGATAGGTGTCAGAAATACGAAGCGAATTAAGGAGTTAATAGCTTTGGTTGGTCAATCTAAGCTTAAACAAAATAAGTTTAATCAGTATAGATTTAATGACTATGGATTTAACTAACGGAGAAAGTTTTTGAATAGCGTGTCGCTGGAAGAAAGCACGTCATGGAGCGTAAGGATAAGTTGGAGCGTGCAGCGGGAATCGAACCCGCATCATCAGCTTGGAAGGCTGAGGTAATAGCCATTATACGATGCACGCACACTGTCTTAAGAGTAAGACTGAGGTATCAAGAAGACTGGAGCGTGCAGCGGGAATCGAACCCGCATCATCAGCTTGGAAGGCTGAGGTAATAGCCATTATACGATGCACGCACATCGTCTTAACGAGTTTGATAATGCCACATCTAACTGAAAACGAAACCTTTTTCTTTCATTTTTATTCTAAGTGCTCGCATAACCACCACTCCGCTAGTTTTTCCATCATGTTCGGCGTTTTCAGAGTGAATAAAATGTGACTAAAATCTCTAAAAAAGGAGGGCGAGAAATAATAGTAAATGTCATGTTGCTTTTTGCGATAAATCCGCCTTAATTTATAAACCTGTTTCAGTGGTGCTTGGTTGTCATAAATCTCCTGAAAATTAAGGAATTTGGAGTGTTAACATAAACTGATTTTTATTCGTGTTTTAGCATCCGATAATAACAATCTGAATGCATAAATTTAACTTATCAGCCTGTCAAAACATTCAGTAAACTAATCCCAAATGAGTAGAGTTATAGACACTTATAAGCCTTTGCAGAAAAAAGTAACGAGTTCAGTTGATAATTCACGCAAAAGTCTCGTCATTCCGTCTATCGTTTGGTACATTTGCCGCACATTTTGTCTCCCCTAAAATACCCATGCCTTCTCAGTTCCGAATTAACAAAATTGTTGAAATTGGTGACACTCTTCACCGCAGTGGCTGTGCTCCTTACAAGCTAGAGAAATACACTCAATTCTATGCAAAAAAGCATGGTGTGGATGTGATGATCCAAGCAACGCCAACTGCGATTAACTATCAATTTCCAGACGATAACAACGCCGTTATTCTTAAGCGTCTAAAGCCTGCGTCAATTAACCTGAGTTTGTTGGCCAATACGATCATTCGTATTAACCAGCCAAGCAGTGAGCCTGTACCAGAACCTGTCGGTTACTCAAAATTTGTGACTGCACTTGCCAATATGGGTATTCCGCCTGCTTATTTGATGCTGGTGGGCAGTACGTTGGAAGCGGTGGGCTTTTCTGCGTTATTGGGTTTGATGGTGTGGGTATGTCAGCAAGTTCTTCATTCACGTCGTGCTATCGCGGTTGAGTTCATCTCGGCACTGCTAACCGGTATCTTCGTGGCGTTTCTGGCGAGCACAGGGTTGCCGATTCCGGTGTGGGCGTTGTGTATCGCCTCGATTGTCTTGTTTGTCCCCGGGTTATCCATAGCTAACGCATTAGAATGTTTGGCGTTTAATGACTTGGTTTCTGGTACCAGCTTGCTAGGGCAGAGCGCCTTAACCCTGATTAAGCTGTTTGTCGGGATTATCATGGGGCTCAACATCGGTGAAGCGATATGGGGACAAGCGGTCTCCATCGACTATACCAACGCGGTACCGATGTGGATGCACATATCTGGCTTGGTGCTGATCTCTGTGTCTATCGGTGTGATGTTCAATGCTCGCCCTAAAGACATCTTACTTGGTTTGCCAGTTGCCGTTCTCGGTATGTGGGGCCCATTCTATCTAGGTTTTGATAGTGGTTGGGTTGTCGGCACTTGGGTGACGACGGTTCTTATTACTTTGTACGGAACTTGGATTGCCAAGAAGATGGAGCTCACGGGTTCTATTTATATCGTGCAAGGGATCATCATCTTGGTTCCGGGTAGCCGAGTATTAGTGAGTGCCAGCCAGTCGGTGTTTGAACAATCGATTTTGCCTATCCCGAGTATTGGTTTATCGGCGTTATTCATGTTCTCGGCAATCGTGGCAGGGCAAATTACCGCTTACTCGATTTACTCACCAAAAGTCGAACGTTAAGCCGTTCCGCTTTTCAAACCTTTAAACAAACACAGCTTAGCGGCTGTGTTTGTTCGTTTTAGGTGCTGCTCTTTTTTGAAGACAATTAGCTCTCCGTAAAACTTGTTAGATTTATGCTCGCTAAGCCTGACAAGAGCCATTAAAATGGAACAAATTCTATTTAAATTAAGTATTAACGTATGTCTCTACCTCCTTGCCCGCAATGCCAATCTGAATATGTTTACCCAGACCAAAACAACCTAATCTGCCCTGAGTGCGCCTACGAATGGAACCCAGAAGAAGAGCGTTTAGAAAGAGAAGCCGCGCGTGTTAAGGACGTGAATGGCGTTGTATTGGAAAGTGGCGATAAAGTTACCTTCATTAAAGATCTAAAAATTAAAGGCAGTTCTAGCGTATTGAAAATTGGTACTAAAGCTGTGATTCGACGCATCAATGAAGGCAAAGATCACCAACTAGATTGCAAGCTGGATGGTGGCGGTGAAATGCTGGTTACGGCGAAGTACGTTAAGAAGCAGTAGTCGATAATAGGTCAAAATTGCGAGTCGCTCCTGAACTAAATAGCGTAGAAGCCGTTGGAGAATCAACATCATATGGATATGGTTAAAGCTGCTCTTTCACATTCAACTGCCTTTCATCACTATGTGAATGCCTGTACCGAAGATGGGTTAGATATTTACACGGGCATTTCTGATGGCAGTGATGCCTATTTGGAAAGACGAATTGCTTATTCAAAAGGTGAGGGTTTGCCAGAAGGGTGGACGCCTGCTTCTACTTATTTTTGTTTCGAGTCTGGACGTATTCTTGGAGTGATAAGAGTTCGTCATGGCACCAGTCCGTACATTCACGATGTCATTGGACATATCGGGTATGAGACCCTGCCGCAAACCAGAGGGCGGGGTATCGCAAGTCATATGTTGTCTTGGGTTCAACGGCACGTATTGCCCGAAAGCGCTATTATTACGTGTGATAGGGGCAATATTGCTTCGCAAAAGGTCATTGAGAAGTGCGGTGGACAATTCCTGAGTACCTTTTATTCAGAGCAAGATAAACACGAAGTCTTACGTTACCAACTAGAACCAAAATGAACATTTAAGCGTGGCATTTTTGGTTGTGTCGGGGGCTCCGAATTCCGGCTTAAACGAAAATGAAACCATAGCCAATTATTGTTGGAGGTATTTTGAAGTATTCAACAAGACCGGCTCAGTCATCAGATTATGAATTTCTGTTTGAGCTCAAGAAAGCCGCTGAGTTTGAACCGATCAAGGCCGTATTTGGCTGGGATGAGCAAATTCAACGAGATATACACGCCGAAGAGTGGGCAGAAGAACGGCCTGAAATCATTGAATATCAAGGTAAAGCGATTGGCAGTGTGTTGTTGCAAGACAAAGGCGAACACTTCTATTTTTGTCGATTCTTCTTACTGCCTGAGTATCATGGAAAGGGCATTGGCAGCCAAGTATTGAAAGATTGCTTAACTAAGGCTGACAGCCTCAATAAACCCGTCGAACTTTGTTACCTGCAAGGTAATCGAGTTGGGGAGTTGTATTTAAGGTTTGGCTTCGAAATCACCTCGCAAAACGATCAGTTTGTCTATATGTGGCGTAAATAGACACTCATTCAAAATGATCACACCGTGTCGGTAACTTGATAGGCACCTGACACTTATCTAACGTAAAACCTTGTAAAGCTCCCTATGCTTGATGACTAAGCGATTACACTTAGAAAAGATCGAGCGTAAGGGAGTGTGCAATGAATTATTACCCGACTTCAAAAATCGTGGGTGAACAAAGGTTTGGCTTTGGGCCAAAACTAGGTCAAACAACCTATTATTCTCCTGTAGAACAGTTGGATAAAAAGCCATTCGTTCACCAAGCTATACAAGACTTACCGAGTACTGAATCTACTCTGATTAAAGTAGGAGAGAATCGTGTACAACGAATGAAGGCCAAGGGTGACGAACAACAGATGCAAGCCACGAAGAAAGAAGCGCAGTCTTTTCTTCGAACGCAGTATCGACAACAAGCTCAAGCTCGCCACCTACAAAGTGTTGAAACTCCTTATGGTTTTCAAGAGCGCATCATTCAGTTTTGGAGCAATCACTTCGCCATCTCGGTCGATAATCGAAAACTGATGCCCTTGGCCGCCAGCATTGAAAACGATGTGGTTCGCCAGCATTGGAATGGTAACTTTGGCGAGATGCTGATGGCTTCTTCTAAACATCCTGCGATGCTTCTGTATCTCGATAATCAACTCTCGATTGGTCCCAATTCAAAAGTCGGAAAGCGCCGTAATAAGGGGCTCAATGAGAACCTCGCTCGTGAGATCTTAGAACTCCACACTCTTGGCGTTGACGGTTCTTATACTCAGCAAGATGTTATTGCTTTAGCAAAAGGCATTTCAGGCTGGGGCATTAAATTCAAATCTCCTGATGCTGGTTTTCGATTCGCTAATAATCTGCATGAGCCAGGAAGTATCACACTGCTTGGAAAGTCCTATTCTCAATCCGGGGTCTCGCAAGGAGAGTCGTGTTTAAAAACCTTAGCGACCCACAAAGACACTGCTGCGCACTTGGTTGATAAGCTTTGCCAGCATTTCATTGGCGACATATCTAAAGAACTCTCAGAGCAAATGGTTGCTGAATATCTGAAAGGCGAGGGAGATTTACTGCCTATCTATCGCTTGTTATTGAACAGCGCTGAGGCGAATAAACCTAACCCCAATCGTTTTAGACCGCCGAAGGAGTGGCTGTTTGCCGTCCTTCGTAGTGCCGATATTTCTTTAAACGAGAAACAGGCATTCAATGCACTCAACAATTTAGGGCAGCCTCCTTTTAAACCGGGTTCACCTGCAGGGTGGTCGGATCAAGACAGAGACTACAATAGCCCTTCGGCGTTGACTCAACGTATGCAAGTTGCGAATAGGCTTGCGTCTACTGCAATAAAATCGGCTAAAGCGTCAGGAGTTAAGCCGAAAGCGGTAGTGGATAAAGTGATCGCGGGTTTATATGGCGATGCTATTGATGAACACACCCAAATTGTATTGAACAAAGCCGACAGTGCTGCAATGCAACTTTCCCTGTTGTGGCTAAGTCCGCAGTTTCAATATCGTTAGGAGTGGGTATGAAAAAGTCAGATTGTTCTCAGAATAAAGCGCCACATAGTATTAACCGCCGCCAGTTCATGGGTATTGCGGCGGCTGTTGGCGTCAGTGCGATGCTGCCATTTCCAAGCTTTGCCAAAACAGGTTCAGACAATATCTTCATTTGGGTATCACTGCGTGGCGCGATGGATGGTTTAAATGTTGTAGTGCCGCATGCCGATCCGGATTACTCTAATTTGAGACCCAACATCGGATTAAAACCTGAACAGCTAGTGAAGTTGGATGATTTCTTTGGGCTTCACCCATCCCTAAAGCAATGCCATCAATGGTATGAGAGTAACGAACTCAGCTTTGTACACGCTTGTTCAACCGCTTATCGCGAGCGCTCACATTTTGATGGACAGAAAATATTAGAGAATGGCACTTCCGACCCGTTTAACACCGTAGGGTGGATTAACCGTTTACTCACGTTGAGCTCAGAAAAATACGATGGAATAGCGATTGATTCGGGCTTACCACTCATCATGCAGGGCGAATCGACCGTTGCAAGTTGGTACCCAAACCGCTTAAAAACACGTGATAAACAAACGGAACTGCTGGAAGAGTTGTTTCAAAGTGACCAAATGCTGTCTTCAAACTTTGAAAGTGTCATGAAGATAGATCAACTGGTAGGCGACCAAGGTGTCGGCAAACAGTTTAAATCATTGATGGGTAAAACAGGCGACATATTGTCGGCTGATAACGGACCAAACATCGCAGCGTTAGAACTCGGTGGGTGGGACACTCACGCCAATCAAGGCAACGTAAATGGACGGTTGAGTAATCAGCTTAAAACTTTGGATGTTGGGTTAGCGGCTCTCAAAGCTTCACTAGGTGATCGTTGGCAGAAGACAGTGATCATCGCGGCCAGTGAATTTGGTCGAACAGCAAAAGAAAACGGCACCAAAGGCACCGACCATGGCACTGGCAACGTCATGTTTGTTGCGGGTGGTGCGCTGCCATCGTTGAAAGGAGCGGGTGGTAAGGTTATTACCAATTGGCCGGGCTTGAGCCAAAGCCAGCTATATGAAGGCCGAGACCTTAGTCCAACGACTGATATGCGTTCGGTTATCAAGGGTGTGCTCAACCGACATTTATCGATAGAAGTGAAACAACTCAACGCTATCTTCCCTGATAGTGCCGATATTAGACCGATGAATCTTGTTTAGAGTTTTACCAAGACCCAGTTAGATGCGATTCAGTCGTTTGAATCGCTCTCTATTTGTGACTCGCTTGTTTACGATTTAATCGCCAACAGTGCTCCGAACGTCACTAAGCCAAATCCACATGCTTGATTAAGCCTTTTCTTTGCTCTCAATAGATGCTTTTGCAATGTATTCGAAGTAAACAGCATAGCGACAACGCCAAACCATAAACCGTGAAGAACGATCATGTAAAGCCCATAGCCGAGCGCGACATGCTGGTTTTCTGCATCAGGTGAGATGACTTGGCTGAAGATGCTCAAAAAGAACAACATGGTTTTTGGGTTGAGCACGTTACATAAGAAGCCTTGGGCTAAATAGCGCCAAACACTGGTGCTTTGCTTTGCATCTTCCATCGGTGCAAGCTTGTTGTCCGCACTCAAGATACCTTTTAGCCCTAGATAAATAAGGTAGGTTGCACCTGCGTATCTAATCATGTCAAACAGCTGCTCATTCTGTGAGATTAAGTAACTGATCCCAAGCATTGAATAACTGATGTGAGCACAAATCGCTAAACTCACACCGATTGCAGTCCAAATCCCTGCTTGTCTTCCTTGGTTGACACTGTTTTTCAAAACTAAAACGAAATCAGCGCCTGGGCTGATAACAATCAATAGTCCCAATACTGCTAGGCTTAACCACTCCATAATGACTCCAACTCTTTATATTTGATGAGCCAGCATTGTATGGTTTTTTATTGCTGCCTATAATCGAAATGAATTCTACCTATCTGTGAGAAAAAATCACACATGAGACATTTGAAAGCATTTCATATTTTCCACGTAGCAGCGCATTCGAGTAGTTACAGTGAAGCGGCGGATAAACTCAATATCACACATGGCGCGGTGAGTAAGCAGATCAAGGTATTGGAAAATCACTTATCCCAAGTTTTGTTCTACAAACAGGGCAGGAATGTGTGTCTCACCAAAGAAGGGGAATTACTCAAAGGTTACACAGAGCAAGCGTTCCAAGCCTTGGAGACTGGAGTCCATAAGCTTAATCAGCTGAATCATCAAGCGTTGGAAGTTTCATGCGAACCCACATTGACCATGCGTTGGTTAATGCCTCGACTCGGTGATTTCTATAACGAATCCGGAATTGATGTTCGATTGTCGACTGCTGGTGGGCCTGTGAACTTGAATGCGACAGGGCTCGATATGGCGATTCGCCGAGATGACTTTAAATTAACCGAGCGTTACGAACAGATGCCGCTAGTTGAAGAGTGGGTAGGCCCTGTGTGTTCCCCGGGTTATTGGCAGCAGGTAAAAGATAACTTAGATGATGTGAAATTACTGCACAGCAGTACACGGCCAGATGCTTGGAGTCATTGGGGTGCTATCACTATAGATAAAGTTAATGGTGGAGAGTGGTCAAAAGCTCGAGCGAACCAAACATTTGCACACTTCTACTTTTGCTTTCAGGCGGCTGTCGATGGGTTAGGCATAGCGCTTGGGTCTTATCCACTTGTCGCCGACGATCTTGAAAGAGGTAACTTGATCGCGCCGTTTGGCTTCGTACCTTCTGGTCACCAGTACATATTGCTCACGCAAGATAGCAACCATGAAGAGCCAGAAAGCCCGTTTGTTGTTTGGCTGAAGAATGAGTTATCGCAGTGTGTTCCAACTTTATAGGAACGACATCCGACCTAGAAGTGTGCTTGTCTTATGTCAGGCTCTAGTTCGTTGTTGTGGAAATCACTCAATAGGCAAAGACAGCACGCCACCATTGAGTTCGACTTGTTTTAGCCATTCGGTTGGAATTTCGCCATCTCCTTCGTAGAAACACGCCGCTAATACCGCGCCAATTACAATCGCACGACCGCAGCTGTCACCACCACATAAGATGTTGTCGCGAATGCCTTGTTGATAACTCTGAGCACCTGCAATAATGCGAATCAGCAAGGGGAACGCGGCACTCAGTTCACAATGCAATCCAAACTTCTTCGCGGCATCTGTAATCGAAAGCTCAGGATCAGCCAGTGCTTCGTCGATTTGATCGTGTATGAACTTGCTACAAGTTTGTCGCACCATTTCTACCGATTGCAGTGGAGAGTTGCCTTGAATTGCCGCTTGAACCAATAACGTGATGGCTTGTGCCCATTCCACGGCTTTGTCGTTGTTGTTGGTCACTCGAACCGCACTCTCTACCATAGCTGGCAAAGTGTGAGAGGTGTAAGTACAGGCTACTAATGGAATGATCTTTGAAACTGCGGGAAGTTGCGTATCGTCTGCGCCACAGGCAGTAATCGGGGCGTCCTCTAGTTCTAATTGATGGATGTTCAACAAGCTCATGCGCGTTGCTTTATCAATGTAGCCTTGCCAACTGCCGCCAAAATCAAACCAGAAGCGGAAATGTTGAATATAGTTCGCTTCATCGTATTTTTGGTTTTCGACTAAGCTGTCGACCATCGCCAATAACTGAGCACCATATTGCGATTGCTCGCCTGCGGTTTTACCTTGGTGCGCAAAGTAGCCTTTGTCTTGATAATCGAACCGATTCGGTGAGCGAAATTCAGGCTCAAAACCAGCTACGTGTAAGATCCTCTCTTGGTCATACAGCCAGTGCAGCCCCATTGAAGCGGCGTCTCCAACCAATGCGCCAACAACGGCGTAAAAAGCTCTTTCTTTATGATTGTCCATGTTGAGTGATGTCCTTGAGAAGAATCAACGTAGTTCGATACTTTAAGTATAGTGATTAGGCGAGCATTTTGCTGTGTTTCTAATAAGAAATATGAAGGGATAAATCCTGATTGGTCAATAGCTTAAACCAATCAGGTGAAATTGATAAGGGCGATGAATAGTCTGGTGAATTCGTATTTTTGATTGGTGGTGTTATTGATGGTTGAGATAGGTACTAGAGCGCTGCTCAATTACTTTGAAAAGACGTGAAAGCGCAAAGCACAAAGCAAAATATACGAAGCCAACAATGAGCCAGATCTCAAAGATCAAACCTGAAGAGTTTGCCATCTCAGTACCAACAAACGTCATCTCTTGGATAGAAATCAGAGACACAATCGACGTGTCTTTAACCAAAGATATTGCTTGGCCAGCCAATGGCGGTGTGATAGCCGTTAATACTTGCGGGCCGACAACAAATCGATACTTAGACAATGCAGACAGACCGAGTGAATCGGCCGCTTCCCATTGGCCTTTAGGAATACCTTCTAAGCCAGCTCTAATCACTTCAGCAATATAAGCAGAAGAGAGCAAGCCAATACAGATAACACCAGACGCCAAGTTTTCCCAAAGGTTAGCTGGGCCGAACAGGAAATCTTGAACAGCATTAATCTCGCCGTTGTGTTCACGTAAAATGCTTTCTAAACCAAGTAATGGGATCAGCTGGTTAGAAACGAAGAAATAGAATATGAAGACAAACACCAGTGGCGGAATATTTCGAACCAACTGAATGAAAATCAGTGCCGGTGTTTTGAAAAAAGCGATCTTTGAGTGTCTTGCCACACCTAACAATGTGCCAAAAGAGAGTGCTAACACCATACTCCATAAACTTAAGCGCAGCGTTGCGATCAAGCCTTGGAAAAAATAGGGAATACTGCCTTGAGAAGGTGGAATGAAAATCAGGGTAAACGCATCTTCCCAGCGCCATTGGTAGTTAATACCAACAGCAGAACGATAATAAAGCCAGCCTGCAAACACACACATGACAGCGAGTAACACGCCATCCAAAAGGTTAAGGCGTTGATACCAAGGCTTCATATGAACGTTGGGCTTAGGTGTTGTCAATGCGCTAGTACTACTCACGTCATTCCTGTTTAAACAATAATAATTAGTAGGCTGTTTTGTTGAGTTTTAGATCATCAATAAAGCGAATCAAGTTGCCGAATCGAGGCAGTGCAGACAACGCACTGCCTCGATTCACCAGCAAAAGTTCTGATTACTGACCTTGAGCAATCTGGTCTTGCCAATCTAGAGTAGAGAACCAGTACTCGTAACGCTCTTTCAACCAACCGTCTTCAGTACGTGCTTTGATCCATTCGTTGAAGAATTCTGCCTTGTCAGTTTCACCTAGGCGAACTGCAAATGCTTCGTTACCTTTTGATAGACGCTCTTCAAATGGAATAAATAGCGTGTCTGCGTTTTTGATCGTTTCGTGTTCTGGTTTCGGGCTAGACGCAATAACCGCGTGTGCGTTGCCGTTCAACACTTCTTGGAATGCTTGAGCATCGTCATCGAACTGTAGAACTTTCGCCTTAGGGAAGGTTTCACGAGCGACTTGAACCGTGAATGCTCCACGACGTGCTGCAATTTTTACACGGCGAGAATCAAAATCAGAGATCTGAGTAAAACCTTCCGCTAGCTCTTTATTAGCCGCCAGTTGAACGCCAGAGTGCGAGTAAGGTTCAGTGAACAATACGCTTTTAGCACGAGCTTCAGTGATAGACATACCGCCGATGATTACATCAAATTTTTTCGATAATAGAGAAGGGATAATACCGTCCCATGCCGTAGGTACAAATTCGACTTTCCAACCAGAGTCTTCGGCAACGCGTTTCGCCACGTCGATTTCAAAGCCAACGAGATCGCCTTGTTTGTTACGCATCGCCCAAGGAACAAATGTCGACATACCAACGCGCAGTGAGCCACGTTCGTTGATTTTATCGAGGTTAGGCGTTTCAGAAGCAAGTGCAGGCAAACTTACGGCAAGCGCAAGTAGGGCTGTAATCGCGGTTTTAAATAGCTTCATGCTGATAAATCCTTATTGTGTTCGCCAGTTAGCCCCGAGCTTATGCTCAAGCCAAGCAGCAACGGCAGAAAGTGAAAGTGTAAGAGCAAGATAAATGATCGCCACAGAGAACCAAATCTCGAATGGCATCGCGGTTTCAGAAACGATGTTTCTGGCTTCAGTCGTCAGGTCAAAAATAGCCATGACACTCACAATTGAAGAGTTTTTAATAAGAGAGATCACTTCATTGGTCAAAGGTGGCAAGGTGCGTTGCACCACCTGAGGAAGAATCACATCCCAGTAAGTATAGGTCTTTGATAAGCCCAAGGATTGAGCTGCTTCAAATTGTCCTCTCGCAATACCATTTAAACCAGCACGAAATATCTCGGCGGTGTAAGCGCCTTGGAAAAGTGCCAAGGCTAAAACGGCAGTACTAAAGCGATCGAGCCCTAATACGGGGCCAAATACAAAATAGAGCAAATAAATTTGTACTAATAACGGCGTGTTACGAATCAACTCAACATAGCTGGTGGCTAAGGTGCGTCCAACCACCGAATTTGAGTTTCTCAATAGTGCTGTCGTTAAACCAATGAACAGCGTAGCAACCAAAGAAATCAAAGAGATATTGATGGTAACCAGTAGCCCTTCAACTAATTCTGCAGGCCACCATTCACCATCTTCATAGAAAGCAATATAGTCCGGCACACGCTCCCATTGCCAGCTGTATCCCATTGTTTGTGCACCAGAGTCGAGAATCCAAACAACAGCAGCCACCAGTACAACAATCTGTACCAAAGCAGATAGGGCGGGTTTAATAATTCGAATCAACATCAATAAGTCAGGATCTGATTTAGGAACGCTTGAGTACGTTCATGTTGAGGGGTTTCAAAAAGCGATTGTGGAGTATTCGATTCCACAATTTGTCCTTCATCCATGAAGATAACGCGGTCGGCCACTTGTTTTGCAAAGCCCATTTCGTGGGTCACACACACCATAGTGATGCCTTCGCTCGCCAGTTCAACCATCACATCGAGCACTTCGTTGATCATCTCCGGATCAAGCGCTGAAGTGGGTTCGTCAAACAAGAGTAATTCCGGCTTCATACACAGGGAACGGGCGATAGCCACGCGTTGTTGCTGGCCGCCAGAAAGTTGCACTGGGTATTTGTTGGCTTGTTCTGCAATGTGCACACGCTCTAGATAGTGCATTGCTATCTTCTCGGCTTCTTGTTTGCTTTTTTTAAGCGTACGAATTGGCGACAGAGTTAGGTTCTCAAGCACGGTAAGATGGGGGAATAAATGAAAGTGCTGAAACACCATTCCGACTTGGCCCGGTGTGTTGAACTTACTCGGGAGTACTTGTTCTAGCACGGAAAGTTCGCCACTTTCGAAAGGTTCTAGCTGATTGATACAACGGATCAATGTTGATTTACCCGAACCAGACGGCCCGCAAATCACCACTATCTCTCCTTGTTCAATATTTAAATCAATATCCTTTAGGGCATGAAAATCACCATACCACTTGTTAAGTGACTTAAACTTAACCATTTCCTTGAGATTGTTCAAATCGTTGTTCATACCTAGTAAAGAGACAGGTTTACCTTAACAATATAGAAATATGATTGCACATAAAATTAGGGACTTATGAGAATTTAATAGCATCTTGTAGGGCAAATTAAAAAGCAGCGCCCAAAATGAACGCTGCTTCTGTTGTACGAAAGAAAAAAGTAATGGGTTCAGTCAGATGTGAAAATTCATCGTTGTATGACCAATATCTTTACTTTCTCTCTATTTTCCCGATTCTTAGTGAATCGCAGACTCTAGAATCTCACGTGTTTTCTCTGGCGTGATTGCTTGGTTCTCACCAAGTTGTAGGTAGCCGTGTGATTCAAGTTGAGCAACAACATTGTCAATCGCCGTTGCTTTGTTTGTTTCGTAGCCGTCGAACATGGTTGCTACGTCTAGGCTGTGGTAGAACGCTTCGATTGCAGCGATTGTGCGTTCTGCTAAATCAGCACCCGCTTCTAAGCCAAATACGTTACGACCCATTTGCTCTAGCTTGCCACGTTTCGCTTCGATTTGGTTACGAAGTAGTGAAGGTTGAACAATCGCAAGCGAACGTGCGTGGTCTACGTGCCATAGTGCAGTGAATTCGTGGCCAATCATGTGAGTTGCCCAATCTTGAGGAACACCTGTACCAATCAGGCCGTTAAGCGCTTGGTTTGCTGTCCACATTAGGTTTGCACGCCATGCATCGTTGTCACGCTCGTCGTATTGCTTACCCAGTACAAGTAGGTTCTTAAGCAGTGTTTCTGCGTAACCGTCTTGAACCATTGCGTCTGTTGGCATCGTGATGTATTGCTCACATACATGAACCCACGCATCAACTAATCCGTTGATCAGCTGGCGCTCAGGTAGAGACTTCATTACATCTGGGTCCATAACCGCAAACTTAGGCTGTACTGCAGGGTTCATGAATGCCAGTTTCTCTTGAGTCGCTTTACGCGTGATTACCGCGCCCATGTTAGATTCAGAACCTGTCGCAGGAAGAGTCAGTACCGCGCCGATTGGCGTCGCTTCAGTTACTTGGTGTTTGCCCGTTAGGATATCCCAACCGTCGCCGTCGTATTTAGCCGCTCCAGCAACGTATTTAGAACCGTCGATTACTGAACCACCGCCAACAGCGATAATGAACTCTACGTTTTCTTCTTTAACAAGAGCGACTGCTTTGTCTAGCGTCTCTTTGGTTGGGTTTGCTTCAACGCCAGAGAACTCAATCCAAGAGTGATCTTTTAAAGACTCTACAACTTGGTCGTAAACACCGTTGCTCTTGATTGAGCCGCCACCATAGATGACTAGTACTTTCTTTGAAGTATCAACCGCTTGGCTGATAGCGTTGATTTGGCCTTGACCGAAATGGATAACAGTAGGGTTAACGTAAGTAAATTGCATCAGAGATTCCTTGTGTAAAGCGAAATTTGTTATTTTGGTTTATTGCTCAATTTCTATATTTGCATATTAGTACAGTAATCTAGGTCAATGAAGAGCTGTTCCTCCAAATAAATTGCCTATTTCTACAAACTTGATATTCTTCCTCTGCTTTAGCTTACTTACTCTTAGCACTTAGAATGGAAAGTCGCCACTTATGAAAACACTCGCTCAGTTATTACAGTCTTATGTTGAACACAAAGGTTGGGATGACCTTGAAGGGATCAGAGAAACTGAAATTAGCGGTGTGTGGTTGTATCGAAGCAGTGGCGGGAATCAGCGTCAGCCATTTACTTACCAGTCTGGCATTATCATGCTCGGACAGGGCAAAAAGAACATCTACATTGGTGAAAGGCCAGTGACTTACGCTGCAGGTGATTATCTTGTGGTGGGTGTGCCAATGCCGTTAGAGTGCGAAGCCTTGCCTGTTAATGGCGAACCATTGCTTGGTTTGTCGATAAGCATTGATTCTCAACGTTTGCATAGCTTAGTCAAAAAGCTCGAAGACCAAGGCTTTCTAGAGAGCTACTGCAACAAGCATAAACAGAACTCGAGTGGCTTAGAATCGACGCCGATGGAAGAGCAAATGCTAGAGAGCTTTACCCGGTTGGTGAAAACGCTGCATTGCGACATTGAAGCCAATATATTGGGCGATGCGATGGTGACAGAGATTGTCTACCGCGCATTAACCGGTTCAGAAGGGCGTGTGCTGTTTGATTTAGCTCATCATGATGGCCATTACGCACGTGTCGCTAAAGCGCTGTCTAAAGTGCATGAAGAATACGACCAAACCATCACCGTTCAATCGCTTGCTGACGAAGCCAACATGAGCGTGTCTGCCTTCCACAATGCATTCCGTAATGTCACCTTTGAATCACCTCTTCAATACTTGAAAAAGGTTAGACTTAATAAAGCCAAAGAGCTGATTCAACTAGAAGGCCTTCGTATTAGTGATGCTGCACGTCGAGTCGGTTACTCCAGCCCATCTCAATTTAGCCGTGAATTTAAGCGCCATTTCAATACCACTCCAAGAGCTGTTTAGTTCTTCTTTCAACGAAACTATGTGTTGAGAGCTATAATGCCAAAAGCTATGGTGACGATTGCTCATATTTGTTGAATTATATGAGTAAATGTATCTAATCATAGGCATTGTCAGATTGTAGGTATTTGATTCTCGAATATATTATTAACGTACTTATATAAAATAAGCTCTCGAAAATAATTAATTAAATAGCCTAAGAGTTTATGCACAGGTATAGGGGAGAAACTCACTAACTTAGCTATTAACGAAGTTTTAGTGTGAACAACCTATCAAATATTATCTAAAATTCTGGAATTACTCACCGTACTATCAGAGAGAGTATTCAGGATTATTGAATAGACTTAAAATTAAAGATAATTTAGCAGTTGATAAAGCCTAGTACGACGGATAATTAGTCGTTTGATGACTAATTATTCTGTAACTTGCTGATTTATAGTCAACTGAGAGTCTGATGGATATCACGTTTACCCTAAAATAATTCACTTAACATGGCGCTACTTTAATCATTCTTCCAAATACGATTGTTAAATATAAATACGTATACCTATTTTATTTAAAGGATAATACCGATGAGTAGCGATATCATTAAAATTTCAAGAAACACTGAAAACGCACCAATTAATTCTGTATCTACACAAACGGTCGCTTTTTCTCATTATAATAACTTTTCTGCTCAACTTCCGATTGACCCTAAAACGGGTGAAATAGTCATCGGTGATATTAAAGATCAAGCAGCACAATGTTTGAATAATATTAAAGCGATTGTTGAAAGCATCGACCATGTTATGGATGATGTCGTGAAGATTAATGTTTTCGTTAAGAATATTTCTGATATCGATGCTATTGATGAAGTTTACAAAAACTTCTTCCACAACAGCCTTCCAACACGCACTGTCGTGGGTGTCACTGCACTGCCAAGCAGCGATGCGCTGGTTCAAATGGATGCTCTCATTTCTAACGGTGAAGGCACTAAACCACAAGCACCTTGCGCACTAGTTAAGGTATCAAGGAATACGGATAATGCGCCTCAAAGTGCTGTGTCCACGCAGACTGCGGCTTTTTCTCACTACAACAATCTTTCAGCTCAGTTACCGATAGATGTAACCACAGGTGAGTTGGTTGATGGTGGTATCGAAGCGCAAACGGCCCAATGTCTATCAAACATTAAAGCTATTTTAGAAAGCATCGGACATGTCATGAATGATGTGGTTAAAACGACTATCTACGTAAAAAATATCGCAGATGCGGAAGTGGTAAATGAAATATGTGCTAAATTCTTCCCAAGCTACGTTCCTGCTCGTACCGTTGTTAACGCAGCTGAATTACCAATGGGCGCTTTAATTCAAATTGATACATCCGTTTCACATGGTGACGGTACACCGCCGCAATTACCAGAAGACACTCGCTTACTGGTTATTGAAACCAATAATACTGTTGCAGCACCATTCATGCCTTATTCGCATACTGTTGCTTTCTCTCACTACAATCATATTTCAGGACAATTGCCTTTAGACCCGAAAACAAATGAAATTGTTGCTGGTGGTGTAAAAGAGCAAGCGGAACAATGTTTAAAAAATATTAAGGCGATAATTGAAAGTGTTGACCATAGCATGGACGATACGGTGAAAATTAATATTCAACTTAAGGATATTTCAGATATTGATGCGGTAAACGAAATCTACACCGCATTCTTTAACACTGATTTACCGGCAAGAACGGTGGTTGGGGTTTCAGAGATCCCTATGAATGCTCTAATTCAAATTGATGCCGTCGTTTCTAACTGCGAAGGTACGCCACCACAAGACGTGGTTGCTTAAATTAATTGCACCCTTCTCGATAATAGCGATCAGATCCCAGCTTTAGCTCTTAAACATTGAGTCGAAACATAAGCCGGCGGTCTGATCTGCTAACTCGCCACAGATACTGCCAATCCCAAGCCTCGCTACACAACTTATTCGAAGCAATATAACCAAGCTTCGACCCGACATATGGTGATTATTAAGTCGAAGTGTTTTAATATGAAAAACAGACGCTTAACGAAAGAAAACCAGTTTATGCAATTTCGAATTATTTTACTGCTGTGCCTATCCCTTATGGGTTGTTCGTCTAATCAAAAGCTAATGCCTGATCCGACAACTATCACGCTTTTTTATGGTGATACATCCATCTCTGCAGGTGTTTTAGAGGATAAAACATTTAATTCGGTGCTAGCCAATAGAAAAGAGAGTGTTACTTTCTCGGGCTCAATATCAAAGCAAAACTCAGGCTACTTTGTCGATATGTTAGTGATTCGAGAAATGAAAGAGCCACGTTCAACACGACAGCTGAACGCCTCGCTTGTTATGAAGCCGGGAGAGTTAGTGGATGTTGGCGGTGTGAATAACGATGTGTTCAGAGTAGTCCTCGAGTAACAAAACTAAAGTGTTCAATTAATCTGAATTTTTGCTTTACCTCAACCTAACTTCAAGTCTTAAGCTTCTCTTACTGATTAAGAAGGAGCTTATTATGCAAAATAACTACGTAAAAGAACTCGCCGTTAAAACTTACCAAGAAGAGCTTGAGAAAGAGTACATTAAATCTCGGGCTCGGCCATTTCATGCCCCAAGTTCTATCGGTGGGGTGCTGTTGTCAGTTGTGCTGGTAGGACTGTTTTAATTTATGCAGAATTTCTGATCCATTGCCAACTCTCAACATATCTATTTGCTGCACTTTAATGGCTACGGCACAATCTCTTAGGTTGAATTGTGACGCTAATGTCGAGAGGAAGTGAAGTATGGCAAGTCCAAGAGTATTAAAGTCACAGATTACTGATATTACCTGTGGCGAGAATGTCACTATCATCGAGCCAAGTAACGTTTATGGCTGTGAGCTTAAAGATGATGTGTTCGTTGGCCCCTTTGTTGAGATTCAAAAGAACACCGTGATAGGTGCGAGAAGCAAGATTCAATCTCACACCTTTATCTGTGAGTATGTGACCATTGGAAGTGACTGCTTTGTTGGTCACGGAGTCATGTTTGCCAACGACTTATTCAAAGAGGGCAAGCCAGATCCTAATCCTGAAAGTTGGGGGCGTACCTTGATAGCTGACAACGTCACGATCGGTTCTAACGCTACGGTTCTGTCTGTCAGCATTTGCGAAGGTGCAGTAATCGGCGCGGGCAGTGTGGTAACGAAAGACATCACCGAAAAAGGTATCTACGCAGGTAACCCAGCCAAGAAATTGAGAGGTTTACCGTAACCGTATTAATAAGCCGTGGTTCATGAATCATAAGGTGCGGCTTTTTAGGGAAACATTAGAGTATTTGTCATGGATGTATTTTTACACTTACTTCAACCGAATGACGCGAGTGCGCTTTTGGATTTTGAGGTCGAAAATCGAGAGTGGTTTGAGCAATTTATTCCAGTTAGGGGTGATAGCTTCTATTCAAATGCAGGTGTGACCGAGCAAATCACCAGCTTTCTAACTGAATACGAGAATGGTGAGATGATTCCTATGTTGATCAAAGATGCCAATGGCACTGTCTGTGGAAGAATCAACATCCGCGATATCGACCAGATCGCCCATAGTGGAGAGCTAGGGTATCGAGTAGGTCGTTCCTTTGCTTCAAAAGGCATTGCGTCTAACGCAGTAAAGCAGTTTCTACTCTATTTGGAGGAACAGACCAACCTTAAATATGTTGATGCCTATGCGTTAGTGGGCAATATCGGTTCCAACAAAATCTTATCCAATACCGGTTTTGAATTGGTCGAGTATGTTGAGAGCTACGCGGTGTTTAAAGGAGAACATCAAGATGCTCATTATTATCGTAAGGTTTTAGCTGACTAGGTGACTATCAGTGCCTTATACATTAGAAGCTGGCAGCGTCCTTCTAGCCAGCTTCGAGCCTTTATTTTCAAGGTTTAAGGTTACTTCTAGGGTCATGGCCACTTCTAGTTATACAGTTACTTCTGAGGTTTATTGCGTTCGATTACGCTAATTGCGATTGCCAAAAACAGGATGTCTTTCACTAGGAAGAAGTTAGTGACTAAGATGCCATCCGATACTTTCCAAGCGTTTGGCGTTGTAATCAGGAAGCTGAGTGTCACAACAAAGATAGCCGCTGCAGCAATGCCTGAGTAGAAGGCAACTGTCGGTTTATTAAATCCAACGATCAGTCCAATCGCGACAATGATCTCCGCGCCACCCACCATGTTAGACACAGCTTGGACTGAGAACAGATTGTAAAGCCAGTTCATTGCAGGATGGTTTGCGATTAAAGGCTCGATAAGCATTGCTTCGGTTGGCGTAAACTTGTAAATACCAATCCAAGCTAACACCAACGCTACGCCAATCACGCCTAGGTTATATCCCACATTACTCTGTTTTAAATCATAGGTTTGAACATGCATAAAAGTACTCAATTTAATAAACTCCCTGAATATGACCGCAATAGCTCAGATTAAATTTCGCATTGAGAATAATAATTAATATATTTATCTAAAAACTTAATAGGTAGCGACTTATTGTCTCGATAGGAACTCAAAGGCTAGTGATGTTGAGAACCAAAGCAATGGGTAGGCGATAGTGCTGTTCAAAAGGTAACGCGAGCTTTCTAATTTTTGTTTTCAATATTCATGATTTGGATTAGATTACGCTGATGTTCACCCTAATTATAAGAAGAGTATAACCAGTGAAAATTCATAGAATTAACCCGACCAAACGTTGGTCTGATGTAACTGTTTTTAACGGTATTGCAAGCTTTGTGGAAGTGGCAGAGACGGATACAACAGCAGGAATTAAGAGTCAGGTTCAGCAAATCTTCGAACAAGCCGAAGAAATGATGAGTTTGGTAGACAGCGACAAATCTCGCGTATTGTCAGTGACTATTTATCTCACGGATTTCGCTAACTTTGATGCACTCAATGAAGTTTGGGAAGCGTGGTTCCCTGAAGGCTGCGCGCCAAGCCGTGCATGCGTGAAAGCAGAACTTGCTAATCCTGAGCTACTGGTTGAGATGTCGTTTATGGTTGCTGCGGGTGAAAAGTTTCAATAAGCCGAACTATCGATTGAAATAAGCTTCGTAGATAGAAGTAACGAACAGATAAAACAAAGCCACTCAGGTGAATCACTTGAGTGGCTTTTTAGTGTTCTACGCTACCCGAAACTAAATCGGGTCAGGTATTAAGCGATACCTTGATCTCTTGCCATCTGCTTCGCGATCTTCGGCGCGTGCCATAGACACGGGAGCAAGATAAACGATACCGGAACCGCTGTGATTACAATGAACGACTGTAGAGCGGAGATGCCGCCTGAACCCATTGAGATAAGTGCGATCGCTACCGCACCCATGATGATACCCCAGAAAGTACGTACCGCTGCGTTTGGCTCTGTCGTACCCGTCATTACCACACTGATGGTGTAAGTCATTGAGTCACCTGTTGTCACGATGAACGTGGTCGTCAGGATCAGGAACAGAATTGCAATCAGAGTTGGGAACGGCAGTTGCGCGGTAATTGCTAGAAGAACCGCCGGAAGGTTGAAGCCTTCGAACGCACTAGAAATCACACCTGGGTTCTCTAATTCAAACGCTAGACCACTACCACCAACGATGCTGAACCAGAAACACGTTACAAGCGGTGCAACGATGCTAATAGAAACGATCATTTGGCGAATAGTACGGCCACGTGAGATACGAGCAATGAAGATCGCCATCATTGGGCCATAACCTAAGAACCAACCCCAGAAGAACACAGTCCAGCCACCTAGCCATGCTGTATCTTGGCGGTATAGCGCCATTGGGATGAAGTTATCAACCATTTCGCCCATACCTTGCAGGTAGCCATCAACGATGAAGCTCGTTGGGCCAACAAGAAGGATGTAGCCGATTAGACACACAGACAAGATGATGTTGTAACGGCTTACCAGTTGGATACCTTTGTTCACGCCGCTCAAAGCAGAAAGCGTGTACATTGCGATAGCAAAGATAATAACAACACTTTGAGTTGCAAAGCTGTCTGAAATGCCAAACAGTTCGCTCAGTGCGTAGCTGATTTGTAGGCCAAGGAAGCCGATAGGGCCGATAGTACCTGCGGCTACAGCCACGATGCTGCATGCGTCGACAACGTTACCAACCCAACTGTTAATCGCTTTGTCGCCAAGTACTGGGTAAAGCAGAGTGCGAGGCTTAAGAGGAAGGCCTTTGTCGTAATGCAAGTGCATTAACACGATGGAAGACAAACCACCTAAGATTGCCCATGCAAGGAAACCCCAGTGCATGAAAGATTGTGATAGAGCATTGAACGCCATCGCTTGAGGATCTGCGTTGCCATACAGTGGCGGAGCTGAAACAAAGTGAGCGATAGGCTCTGCGGCTGCCCAGAACACACCACCGCCGGCTAGCAGCGTACATAGGACGATAGACATCCATTTAAAGGTGGTCATTTCAGGTAGGGCAAGCGTTCCTAAGCGAACGTGGCCGGTGCGACCTAGTGCAAGCACTAAACCGATAATGAAGTTGAGAAGTAGTAGGACTTGCCAGAAAGCACCGAACCACTTAGTTGAATAACTAAAGCCGATGTTTACAAGTTCGGACAACACGGAGGTGTTGGTGAAGGCTAGGATGACAAAGAGGGTTAAAAAACTGCCACTAAGCCAAAAGACTGGGTTTCCGAGTTCCAGTTTTTCACCCAAAGATTGAGCTTTATTGAAATCGATAGAAGTAGATTCTGCGTTGATGTTTTCGTTGGCGACTTGCGTCAAGTTGGACATTATTTCTTCGCTATATTTGGCTCTTTCGAGCCTATGTATTTCTCCCACACTTGCATTGGAAATGTGAGGTTCGTCAAAAAAATCCGCGATACTACCACAATTGTTAAGAAAAAGTGGGCAAATTTAGAAAAGAAATCAGTTCTACGGCGAAATCAATCCCTTTTGGTTAGTTTTAAAACGAAATTTCAGAACGAACAAATAAAGCAGATATGAATAGAGTTTTGTAATTAAGGATACGAATTAGGCGATATTTTTTAGCGTACCGAAATAAATTTAATATTAGTTGTTCGTGCAAAATAAGTGTCGACTCATTGCATGCTATAAACAAATTAATGCGAGTCATTTTATAAATATCGAATATTTTAGGTGTTAAATTGGCACTGTTACCTACAGTTGTTTTGCGAAGAGATTTAAGTGATGAGAAATATGACACTTAAATTAAGCATCTTGAAACAATAACTTAAGGGACAGCTAACATGCACCTAAACCAAGGGAGAGTGGCCAAGAAGGTTTTTACACTCAGTACTCTCACCGCGTCATGCTTAATGGCGTTCAACAGCTACGCGGCTGTGGATTGTTCAACGTTAGAAGCGTGGGATTCCGCCACGGTGTACACCGGTGGTGATCAGGTTTCACATGACGGCAGCGCGTACTCAGCGAATTACTGGAATCAAAATAACAACCCGAGCCAATTTGAGGGTGACTATGCACAATGGAAAAAGATTGATGTGTGTAGTGGTGGCGGAGGTGGCGGTACGCCAAATGAAGTACCAACGGCTTCATTAACGGCACCCTCTGCTTCTGACGTGATTACTGAAGGCGATAATGTTGTATTGAGTGCAACAGCACTAGATTCTGATGGCAGTGTGGCTTCGGTTGAGTTCTTTGTTGATGGCGCATCTGTTGCGGTAGTCACAGCGGCACCTTTGGAAGCGACTTGGGCTGCAACGTCGGGTAATCATCAGGTTTCTGTTGTTGCAACGGATAATGAAGGCGCAGCAAGTGTTGCAAGTGCGGTTTCTGTTTCTGTTGATTCAGCACAACCAGGGAATGAAGCACCGACAGTTTCAGTTGCACTTTCAGTGACATCTGTTGATGTTGGTGGTGTAGTCACACTGACAGCAACGGCAGCAGATAGCGATGGCACGGTTGATAAGGTTGATTTCTACGTAGCGGGTGCTCTTGTGGGCACTGCTGCAACGAGCCCTTACACGTTAGATTACACAACAACTCAAGCGGGTTCTTTAGCGGTTTACGCGAAAGCAACAGACGACCAAGGTGCGACTGCAGATTCTGCGTTGGCATCTTTGACCGTGAACGGCGCTCCAACAGTGAGCACATGTCGCCCTGATGGCTTATATCAAACTCAAGGTGTCGATGTTCCTTACTGTACAATTTACGATGATGAAGGCCGTGAGAAAATGGGCGCAGACCATCCCCGTCGTGTCATTGGTTACTTCACAAGTTGGCGTGCAGGGGATGACCCACAAGCTGCTTACCTAGTAAATGATATTCCTTGGGAACAACTCACACACATTAACTACGCTTTCGTGAGCATCGGTTCAGATGGCAAAGTAAACGTCGGTGATGTAAACGATCCAAATAACGCAGCGGTTGGTAAAGAGTGGCCGGGTGTGGAAGTTGATCCGGCATTAGGCTTCAAAGGTCACTTCGGTGCATTAGCGACAGCGAAGAAAAAACACGGCGTGAAAACGTTAATCTCAATCGGTGGTTGGGCTGAAACAGGTGGTCACTTCGCGACTGATGGCAGCCGCGTGGCTGATGGTGGTTTCTACACCATGACGACCAATGCTGATGGTTCTATCAACCATCAAGGTATCGAAACATTCGCGACTTCAGCGGTCGAAATGCTGCGTAAGTACCAGTTCGATGGTCTAGATATCGATTACGAATACCCAACTTCTATGGCTGGCGCAGGTAACCCATACGACAAAGACTTCATGGAGCCGCGTCGTCAATACCTGTGGGCGTCGTACCAAGTGTTGATGAAAGTGCTACGTGAGAAGCTCGATGCGGCGTCTGCGCAAGATGGCAATCACTACATGTTAACGATCGCAGCGCCTTCTTCTGGTTACCTATTACGCGGTATGGAAACATTCGATGTAACCAAGTACCTCGATTACGTAAACATCATGTCTTACGACCTTCACGGTGCGTGGAACGATCACGTAGGTCATAACGCAGCCTTGTTTGATACGGGTAAAGATTCAGAGCTAGCGCAGTGGAACGTATACGACACGGCGGCTTACGGTGGTATTGGTTATCTGAACACGGATTGGGCTTACCATTACTTCCGTGGTTCTATGCCAGCAGGCCGTATTAACATCGGTGTGCCTTACTACACTCGTGGTTGGCAAGGCGTAACGGGTGGTGAGAATGGTCTTTGGGGCCGAGCAGCACTGCCAAACCAATCTGAATGTTCAGCGGGTACGGGTGAAGGCGAGAAAAACAACTGTGGCCATGGCGCTATTGGTATCGACAACATGTGGCACGATACCGATCCAAAAGGTAACGAAATGGGCGCGGGTTCTAACCCTATGTGGCACGCGAAGAACCTAGAGAAGGGTATTTGGGGCTCTTACGCTGAAGCTTACAAGCTTGATCCTGTGAATGATCCTTCAGATGTTCTAACGGGCACTTACACGAGAAACTACGACAGTGTGGCGGTTGCCCCTTGGTTGTGGAACGCAGAGAAGGGCGTATTCCTTTCAACAGAAGATAAACAGTCTATCGACGTGAAAGCGGACTACGTTATCGACAAAGAGATCGGCGGCATTATGTTCTGGGAACTAGCAGGGGATTATAACTGTTATGTTCTCGATGCGAATGGCAACCGAAGCTCTATCGATACGACTGAGCAAGCGTGTAACAGCGGTAACGGTGAGTTCCACATGGGTAACACCATGACGAAAGCTATCTACGATAAGTTTAAGTCTGCAACACCATATGGAAACAAAGTAGCGACGGGTGCTATTCCAACAGAAGCGCTAGATATCGCGGTATCGGTTGGTGGCTTCAAAGTCGGTGACCAAAACTACCCAATCAACCCTAAGATCACGTTCACGAACAACACAGGGCAAGCTCTTCCGGGTGGAACTGAGTTCCAATTCGATATCCCAGTATCTGCACCTGATAACGCGAAAGATCAATCGGGTGGTGGTTTGACCGTGATTGCTTCAGGTCATACTCGCGCGGATAACATCGGTGGACTAGATGGAACCATGCACCGAGTGGCGTTTACGTTGCCGACATGGGAAGAGCTTCCTGCTGGCGGTGTGTATGAGTTAGACATGGTGTATTACTTGCCAATTTCTGGCCCTGCTAACTACGCGGTGAATGTCGGTGGCGTTGATTACGCGTTTAGCTTCGAGCAGCCAGATCTACCATTAGGTGATATCAGTTCAGGTGGCGGTAACCCTGGCGATGGTGGCACCAATCCAGGTACATGTGATACGGCAGGTTTAGCGGTTTACCCAGACTTACCTCAGAAAGATTGGGCAGGTAACCCAAGCCATGCAAACACAGGAGACCAAGTGGTTCACAACGGTAGTGTTTACCAAGCAAACTGGTGGACAAGTTCTGAACCGGGTAGCGATGGTAGCTGGACTCAAGTTTGTTCTTAATTTAATGCTAAGCAAACTATTTATAGACAATAGAGTGTAGTAATAGGTAATAAACACAAATGCTTTTAAGTCTATTTATCAGGAATTAGTATCAATTAAGTAATCAATCTAGACGTAAAATCAAAAAGCCGAACTGAATCCAGTTCGGCGTTTTTGCTATAAGTCACAGATTGCGTATAGAAACCTCTCAGAATATCGACACTCGTTCAGTAAAAAAGATAAGTATGATATAAAACAGTCTGCCTATAACAAAAAATAGCGTTACCTAAAATTAGAAAGCTATGGGGTAATCTTGAAAGTCAGACGTAAATACATTCTTAGTTTCTCAATTGTGCTGGCCGTAGTTTCTCTGATCCTCTCTGCCTTTCAATTTAATCGAACTGAAAGGTCATTGTTGGAATCTAACCAACTGTTTTTTCGTACGATTGTGAACGCGAGTTACGATATTGTCGACACCACAGTTAATGAGGCGATAAAGACATATCTTAAAGGAATTACGGATACCGTTGCGTCTCATGTATGGCATACCACGCCAGAACAAGAAGTTGAACAGGTAAGCCAAATTGCCCGTGAATTGCATATTGGACAATCGGGTTATATCTATTTGATGTCACCCCAAGGCGTCCATCTCTACCATCCATTCTTGCAAGGTCAGAAGCGTGGGCATCTTACTCATATCCAAAAACAGCTCACTATTGACTCTGGCATGATCGAGTACTTTCACGCTAACCCTCATGAGATAAGCCGCAGAGCCAAAGTCGCTTATTCGATGAGGCTACCGAGTGGTAATACTTTGGTTGCGACGACCTATAAAGAAGAATTGATGTATTTGGTCGATCTTGAAGGTTTAAAAGATAAACTTAGAAAGTATGCGTTTGGTGATAGCGGATATGTGTACATTGTCGATCTGCAGGGTAACTTAGTACTTCATCCAGATTATGAGCACAAATCATTGAAATCCTTAATAGGCTACTCGTCTGAACTGCTTATTGATCGAATCGCCACCAAACCAGAAGGTCAATTCAGTTACTCGATTTCCAGTGATAGTGGCACGACCAACAAAAAAATCTTCTATAAGTTTTACCCTTATCTTAATTGGGTCATTTCTGCAGGTATCTTAGAGCAAGAGCTTAATCGAAATCATAGCCTATTGTTTATTAGCTTGATGGCTTTGGTTGTAAGTTTGTTGAGCATTATTGTCGTGTTGGTGCTTTACCTGCGGCATCGTCATCTTAGAATCTTGGATGTGGCAAGCCTCGATTACTTTACTGGGCTTCCTAGTCGACGGAGTTTTATCGAACAGCTAAAACTGAAAATTACTCAAAGGTCGCCTTATCCGCTAACAAATGTCGGTGTCATTTTGCTGGATATTGACCATTTCAAGCGGGTGAACGATCAATATGGTCATGCTCAAGGCGATAGGGTTATCTGTGAGGTCGCAAAATCACTGAAGAGATTTGTTAACCGTCGTCGTTTGATTGCACGCTATGGCGGTGAAGAGTTTATTTTGGTGACGTTTGATTGTGATGAACATGAGTTATTCGAATTATCAGAGGCGTTACGGTTATGTGTTGAGCAACTTCAAGGCTTAGTGTCGCCAGTAACAATCAGCGCTGGTTGTTGCCATGCTCAAGCACTGACTGACATTGAAACCGCTATCGATAAAGCCGACAAAGCGCTTTATCAAGCAAAAGAGAGTGGACGTAACAACACTCAAGCGTATCGAGAGAACGAATATCACGTTGCTTACATGTGATCGGTTGAAAGCCTCATTGAATTGAAAAGTTTTGTTCACACAAATCGAGCTCTTGAGAACGACAAACACAAAAAAGCCCAAATAGATCGCTCTATTTGGGCTTTTTCAGAATTATTTGAAAGGCTAATCGTTAATTTAAGCTTTCGCTGCTTTCATCGCTTCCGTTTTTTTTTCCTTTTGCATTTTTGCAAGGAAGTAGATGTTTACACAAGCGATAAAGCCGTTGGTGGCTGCAACTGGCCATGCGTCAATCATGATGCCGTATGCTGTGAAGAGTGCACAGCCAATAAAGTTAAGGACACGCAGACGAACGATATCTTTCATTGTTAATGAAATTGCGACCATAATAGACGCAGCGTAACCTAAAATTTCAACCATATTGAATTCCATTGTTTGACCCTCTTAAATTTGCCGATACTTTGTCGGTACCAATTCTTCTCTTCATGAGATGATTGAGGAAGCTCCGTGCCTCGAATGGTCTGGTTTTGTTTAACGGGGAGAACTATACCAACTCTGTTTTTGTGATTAAACCCCCAAAACAGACAGAGGTGAAGGTTAGCGATTACGCAAACGTTTAATGACCTTTCTATTAACATAATTACTATTTATGTTGGAGGTTGAATTGATAGTTATTCTTATATAGGTAAGGAAGCCTCGAATGATAAAACGATCCATTTGTGCAACAAAAAGCATAAAAAAAGCAGCACTATTGGCTTTGATGGCTTTGATGGCTTTGATGGCTATTGGGCTGACCGCATGCTCTACGCAAGAAATACCACCCACACACAATTATGGTGTGGTCACTAGCGGTGACTTTGGTTTCATGAAACACGGCGTGATGACGTACTCCTGGCACCCTGAGTCAGAAAAGGTTTACCTTTCTCAAAAATACGATGAAACCGTGGTAACCGATTTAGTGCGTGATTCGATTCAAGAACAGCTCTCAAGTAAAGGTTATCAGTTAAAGCAGGATGGTGTCGGTGATGTTGTTGTAGGCTTTGGATTAGCGGAAGAATCGGAACTGAACGATGAGTCTATCTTCGATGCGATTAAGCTATCTACTGGTGTGCCATTTTACGATGGTGAAGGTAAAGTCGCGGAGAAAGGGTCGTTGTACATTGCGTTTTTCGTACCTAACTCAGAGGTCGTACAATGGCAAGCATTAGCACAGTCTGGCATCCAACCTGATTTAGAGCCAAGCGAGAGCAAACTGCGTATTACTGGCTTTGTTGAAATGTTATTTAGACGCATGCCTGAGCGATAGCATTAGGCGTTGAATGCATTCGTGGAGTAAATATTAGTTGTGGAAAATATGGTCAGATCGCAGATTATACTTTTTTATTTGTAACGAATGGTACAAATACGTAAAGCAACGTAAAGTTCGCGCTTCTTTTGCTAGCATTTGTCTATACTGCTCAAAACGTTAACTTAGGTTTGATTCAATGAAACTGTTTTCCAAATACTCTCTCCCTCTATTAAGTATATTCATTGTAAGTAACGCCGCGATGGTAAGTAATGCAGCTATCGCAGCACCTTCTATAGTACCAAGCCCACCTAGCCTAGGCGCAAAAGGGTATGTGTTAATTGATTTTAATTCTGGTGATGTGCTGGTAGAAAAAAACGCACATACGAAGTTAAACCCAGCAAGCTTGACCAAACTGATGACCAGCTATGTGGCAGGTCAAGAGATGAAGCGAGGCAACATCTCTGCTGATGATCAGGTACGAATCAGTGAGAACGCGTGGGCGAAGAACTTCCCAGACTCTTCAAAAATGTTCATCGAAGTAAACACCGATGTAGCGATGATGGATCTTTATCGTGGCTTGATTATTCAATCCGGTAATGATGCTAGCGTTGCGATTGCAGAGCATGTTGCAGGCTCACAAGATGCATTCGTTGACCTGATGAACTCTTGGGCTACCTCTCTGAAGCTAGAAAACACCCATTTTGCCAATGCACATGGTTTGGATGCAGACGACCTCTATTCGACTCCTTACGATATCGCGTTACTCGGTCGTGCCATTATTCGTGATTTACCGGATGTGTATGGCTTATACAGCGAACGCTCTTTCAGTTACAACGGCATCACTCAACATAACCGTAATGGCTTGTTGCGTGATAGAAGCTTAACCGTTGATGGCATGAAAACGGGCTACACCTCTGGTGCTGGCTACAGTTTGGCGAGTTCAGCGACACAAGGTGAGATGAGACTTATCGCGGTTGTGATGGGCACATCAAGCGTTAAGAGCCGTGAATCAGACAGCAAACAGCTGTTGAGCTACGGTTTCCGTTTCTTCGATACACTAAACCCGCATAAAGGCGGCGATCAAGTGGCTGAAGAGAAGGTATGGTTTGGTGAGCAAGACACATTGAAATTAGGTGTGGCAGAAGACACGTTCATTACGTTGCCTAAGTCAGACAGTAAAAAGCTGACTGCATCTATCGAGCTTAACTCTGAACTGAAAGCGCCAATTGCAGAAGGTCAAACTCTAGGTGTGGTTCATTACACCGTTGATGGCGAAGATGTTCAAACTCAGCCTTTGATCGCGCTTGAAGCGGTTGAACAGGGCGGTTTGTTCAAACGTTTAATAGACTACGTTAAGCTGTTCTTCGCGAGCCTGTTCTAAATAGAGCCTGTGGCGATAAGCCGCGCTGAAAAGTCGAAATATTATGGGTGTTGTGAGTGAATCACAGCGCCCTTTGTTATTTCTACATCAATGAAAACGCCGCGCCGCACTATCTTTATTAGCCGTAGCGGGCGGTTTCGATTACTATACGCAAAATTTAGCAGTGTAGTCACTTATGACGATAGATATAAAGAACGTAACCGAACCCGAAGTAACCTGTGCAAATTGTCAGGCATGCTGTTGTCGTTTAGAGGTTATGATCATCACAGATACGGGCGTACCTGAAGAGCACATCGCTTATGATGAATGGGGCGGTGAAACCATGAAGCGCTTAGACGACGGCTGGTGTTCTGCGGTAGATAGAGAAACACTGATGTGTACTATCTACGAAAACCGACCATGGATCTGTCGCGAGTTCGAAATGGGCTCTTTCGAATGTGTTGACCAGCGCAAAGATGTGATGGGCTAGGCGTCTGCAGTATTGAACTCAGTAACTAAAGTACGCTAATGAACTGTGATAATCACATTAAAATTAAATATCAGGGTTCTATACCTTAAGCAGTTGTAGAACCTTGATGCGTTTTATGAGATCAAATATTGAGTGAGATAAGAGTCTTAGCTCGATAAGTTAGAGTTTAGAACTCGGAAGGCACTTCAAACTCCATCCATTCACCGGTTGTCGGGTGAATCAACTTTAAGTAGCCAGCGTGCAGGTGTAAGCGCTCGCGTTTGTATCCGTATAAGTCGTCACCACGAATAGGTACACCAAGCCCTAATGGATGAGCACAGTGCACTCGCAGCTGGTGGGTTCGCCCTGTTTTAGGGTACAAGTGAACCTTGGTTTTGCCATTGTGAGTGCTAACCACTTGCCAATGGGTCTCTGTATTTCGGCCGTGTTGGTGACAAACCAGTTGTCTTGGTCTGTCCGTGATGTCGCCGCGCAAAGGAAGGCTGATATTGCCAGATTCGCCCGTTATCTCGCCATCTAACAAAGCGGTGTAGCGTTTCTCTACGGTTCTATTAATGAACTGCTTCTGAATATGCTTGTTTGATTCCGCCGTGAGCGCCAAGATCAACAAACCTGACGTCGACATATCCAACCTATGGATAATCAAAGGACCAGTCGCATCCGGGTAACGCGCTTTTATGCGGGTATAAACTGAATCTTCGATGAACTTACCGGGAACCGACAAGAACTCTTCAGGCTTATTGACGACTACGATTTCATCGTCTTCATAAACAATATTAAAAGACTTACCAACCGCAGGGTTCACGATAAGCGGGTTATCTTCTAGCTCTATGCCACTTAACTGGTGTTCGAGGATCTCAAAGCTTTTACTCTGACAAACAGGGTAGAGGTTTGCGTGTTGTCGAATGATGTCTGTAGGCGGTAATCCCCACCAAAACTCAGATAATGCTAACGGCTTGAACCCGTGTTCAAACGCAAAGTTAAGCAACTTAGGTAGGCAGCAGTCACCAGAGCCTTCAAGCGCGTCTTTACCATCGAGCAACTCGAGTAAATTCTTAGATTGCTTGGCTTGATTGATAAAGCGATAGTGAGAGAGGCGTTGAGTTTCCAACTGTTGTGAAACTGCTTGGTGATCTTGCTTACGGTTTTTCAGTTCGCTTTCAATCAAATCAATTTGTGATTGGCGCTCTGCGATCTTCTGTTTCCACTCAATACGAAGTGCTTTTAGGTCACGTTTCTCTTGGCTACTTTGATTGCCCAGTTGTTTGAGCAAATTCGCCGCTGACTCTAGATTCCCTAATGCTTTTTCTTGATTGGCTTGTTCTCTGAGTTCGTTACGCTGAGCTTTGTTTGCGGCCATTGCTAACTGAAAGGCTTCGATAGCTTTTGCTGATTCGATTTTTAACCCTTCAAGCTCGGCCAATAATGTGTCTAGATTGTGCGACTGTTGCAGCTTTTCAATGTCGTCCGAGAGCTGCAATTGTCGAGCAAGGTTCGCACTGTTTTGAGATTGAAACTGTTTTGAATCGAAGGCTGGTGGAACAAAGTGAATGTTGTTTAACTGAGAGACCAAAGCCGGATCTAACTGCAAGCCTGAAAACGCAGAAAGGTAACCTAACCCTTGTGTGGTTGGATTCTGAACAAGAAGCACAGCGTAGAGATTACCTTGCGAGGTTTCATTCACACCACAGTCGACAAGTGATTGCTGAAGCTGCAGCATAGCGAATTCACACACAGGGTGCGGGGTATAGTAATACGGAAACGTAAAACGAGTCGGTAGCGCTAAATCGACATTCGTGTTTGCTAGGTGCAGAGGTGTGTATTGAGCGAGGTTTGTTGGCATTAAGATCAAACTCTATGGCTGTTCAGTTAGAGTTCGGTATTGTTGTCGAAATGAAGACAAATGAGAAGCCAAAGCAGAAGATAAATCGGCTTTGGCTTCATTTAGTTTCTTGTGTTTACTCTAGCAAGCACGTGTTTGAGTGAAACTCGATCAGTTCGAGTGTTCTAGCTCTACTTGCTCAGCTTTTTGGTAAGCAGGGTGGCTCTTTAAAAGTTCACCGTATTTAGCGATGTTAGGGTAAAGCGCAGTTGCACCAAAGTTACCAACGATTTCTACGATGAACGACATCATAAAATCTGCACCTGTTAGTGTGTCTGCAACCAAGTAGGTTTTACCTTCAAGTGCATTATTCACGTAAGTTAAGATCTTTTGGTTTTCATCGTCTGCATAACCGCCTAGGAAGTTAGTTTCACAGCCGTCCTTCATTACAAAGATCTTAAGCAGCATTGGCAAAATACCTGAACTCTCAGCGAAGTGAAGCCATTGCGAATACTCAACGTAGTTTGCGGTGCCGCGTGTAGGTGCGAACTTACCCTGACCGTATTTGTCGATTAGGTATTCCGTGATAGCACCAGATTCAGTGATCACGACGCCATCGTCTTCAATGACAGGAGATTTACCCAATGGGTGAATGGATTTGAGTTCTGGTGGTGCAAGAAAAGTGACACTGTCTCGTTGGTAGGGTTTGATTTGGTAATCTACCCCAAGCTCTTCCAATAGCCAGATGATGCGCTTTGAGCGCGACTTATTCAGGTGATGCAAAGTAATCATGATTCTACCTAGTTAACGGGTTCAGTTTATTGAATTTATTTAGCTTCGTTCGTTTTGATAACAAGCTTACCGAAGTTCTGACCTTCCAATAGGCCCATGAATGCTTGTGGCGCATTTTCTAGACCTTCAACCAGGTGCTCACGATAGTGCATCTTGCCTTGAGACAACCATTCTGTCATTTGAACAGCAAACTCGTTGTAACGGTGCGCGTAGTCATCAAAGATGATGAAACCTTGCATCTTAATTCGTTTAACCAGCAACATACCCATCAAGCTAGACATGCGATCTGGGCCTTCAGGCAGTGAAGTCGCATTGTATTGAGAAATAAGACCACACACAGGAATACGAGCACCTGTGTTAAGTAGAGGCATTACTGCATCGAATACTTTGCCCCCAACGTTTTCAAAGTAAACATCGATGCCGTTGTCACACGCTTTAGCCAGTTGCTCTGCGAAGTCGTCAGCTTTGTGGTCAATACATTCATCAAAGCCAAGAACCTCTTTCGCGTATTGGCACTTCTCTTGACCGCCTGCAACGCCGATAACACGACAACCTTTTAGTTTGCCGATTTGTCCAACGGTTGCGCCTACAGCACCTGTTGCTGCTGCAACGACTAGCGTGTCGCCTTCTTTAGGTTGGCCGATATCAAGCAAGCCCATGTAAGCAGTAAAACCAGGCATACCCATGATGCCAAGCGCGTAAGAAGGGTGCGTTGGTTCTTTACCTAGTTTGATAAGGCCTTCACCGTTAGACACACCAAGATCTTGCCAACCTGTGTAAGCCAGTACCCACTCGCCAATTTCGTAATCAGCGTGGTTTGATTCTTCAACCTGACATACGGTTGCGCCTACCATCACTTCATCAATCGCAACGGGATCTGCGTAGGATTTAGCATCGCTCATACGACCACGCATGTATGGGTCTAGAGAAAGGTAAACTGAGCGAAGTAACATCTCGCCGTCTTTGATGCTTGGCGCAGCTATTGTCTCTAAACGGAAGTTGTCTTGAGTCGGTGCGCCAACTGGGCGAGAAGCCAATACGATTCGGCGATTGTCTTGTTGAGTCATTGGATGTCCTTAATTGTGTATTTTATACATTTAGAATTAGACCAGTCGTCTAGTCTTGTTGTCTAAAAATCCCGCCGTCATCAAATTGATAAGAGGGCGGGTGATTTTTTTAAGTTAAAGCCAATAAAGCGCGCTGCGCGTTATTAGCTTTCACCTTTTAAAATTCGTTCGGTAAGGCTCAAAGCTGACTGTAAGCTATGTGAGCTTTGGCTCAGCTTGCTCAATAAGCTGGCGCCTAACCACATTGAGTATAGGTTCTGAGCTGCTTCTTGGCTCTCTTCAACCTTTATGGAGCCATCTTCAATACCGCCGACAATGCACTGTTCGATGGTATTCGTCACTTTTTCTGCACCCTTTAATAGCGCTTGGCGCATAGGATCAGAAAGATCAGAAACTTCCGCGCTGAGTTTAACGACCAAGCATTTATGAGCATTGCAGGTGCCGTTTTCAATCTGTGACCATCGAGTGAAATAACTGACAATTCTCTGGTAATGGTTGCCTTCACCATGAACCAAAATAGTTTCAACTCTGCTGATGTAGGTCTCAAAATAGTGCTGGATCAGAGCCTCGCCAAATTGCTCTTTCGATTTAAAGTAGTGGTAAAACGACCCTTTCGGCACGTCCGCTTCTTTAAGCAATTGCGATAAGCCAACGCCGTTAAAGCCGTTGTTCACTATTAATTGGTAGCCAACATCTAAAACATGCAGGCGTGTGTCATTCGTTTTTTCGTTCATGGGCGGTACTATAAGTTAAATTAGACCAGTCGTCTAGTGGTCGGTTTTCGAGGGTATATTTGGTCGTTGTTACAGTAGCTAAATAGCTCAATATCTAAAGAGGCTTCAAATGTTCAGATATAAAAAAGCCCCGACATAGCGCGTATGTTGGGGCTTAAATCAATCACTTCGATTATTTGATAGAGATGAGTTCTACATCAAAAATCAGAGTCGATGATGGTGGGATAGGGCCTGAACCGCCTTTACCGTAAGCTAGAGTGCTTGGAATAAATAGACGAACTTTTTGGCCTTCAACCATGTAAGTCAAACCTTCTTGCCAGCCTTTAATTACTTGCTTAAGAGCAAATGAGATTGGCTCGCCGCGCTCAACAGAGCTGTCGAAAACAGTGCCGTCGATTAGCGTACCGTGGTAGTGAACCGTTACTTTGCTGTTCTTAGTTGGGTGCTCTGTGCCTGTACCTTCTTCAAGAACAAGGTATTGAAGACCGCTTTCAGTCGTAATCACGCCTTCTTTAGTGCCGTTTTCAATTAGAAATTGTTGGCCTTGTTCGAAGTTTTCTCCGCCAGACTTATGATTCGTCCAAGTACGGTAAATCATGAAACCCGCCAAAAGAAAGACAATGACCGGGATGACAAATTTAGACATAGTAAAACCTATTTATATTGAGTGCTGAATTTCGTAGTTAATACAAAATGTGTTAATCAGTTGACTAAAGCCGTGATTATGGTTGAGTCAAAAGGTAGTTGATCGTTTTTGCAATGCCAGCAACGTCTTGGTGACCTGCTGTTAGTACTTGGTATTTACCGTTGATGATAAAGGTTGGTACTGAGTTGATCTGACCTTTTACTGAGATCTCTTCTGCTTGCTTAACGTAGTCGAAAAGAGCGACTTGCTGTTCTTTATTCAGCTGGTATGGGCTAACCAAACCACGAGAAGTAAACGCTGTCTCTAGTGCTTGTTGACGCTGCTCAGGTGTTGCATCTGCACCCATTTGAACGGCACCAAATAGGTCGTCCATGAATGCGTGGTCAGGCGTCGCATCAAGCTGCATCACTGCTGTGTAGTAGATCATTGCGCTGATTTGAGCGCTTTCGTTGAACGTCACGTGCATCTTGCCAATAGTTTGGTCTGTTAGAGATTCAATCTCTGGAATGGCACTTTCCATTTGACGGCAGTGACCACAGTTAAGAGAGAAGATTTCAGTGATCGGAGACAAGTTAAATTCTGTTAGAGCAGTAGGAAGCGCTTCGTATTGAACGCCTTTTTGTGGCTCGTCTGTTTCACTACAACCCGCGATAATGAGTACGGCAGCGAGTGCTGTGATGAATTTAGTAAATGGTTTAAACATAATGTTTGCTCTAGCGTTGAGAAGTCGTGAGATTCTAACTATTTAGTACGAATTGGAAAACAATTATAAGGTAAATAAATGCAAACAGTTCGAACTAGCGGCTGAAGACAAGCTAGTAGACGGTTAACTGTGATCAACAGCACTTTTTTGGGTTCTGCTTTCTTTTCGTCTAAAGTTTTTCCCTCGGTGCCGATATAGACATTAGTGAATGGTTTATCTGCATGAGTGGTTGGTGAAGTAATGAGATATTTAGCGATAATGTTAAGCATAGCTTTGGCTGGGTGTGAAGCCACGTCACCAACTGACTTACTTGGCGGTGACATGCTAGAGACTGCACCACAAACCGATTACGACTTGATGCATCCTGAATGGGGTGTGGTTCAAACGACTCATGTAGCAAGCAATCGTGGGTACTCTATCCAGAGTAGCACTCATCAACACAGAACCATCACGACCAACTACGGACGTGGCGTTTCGACTAACGACCCACTGGAAGTCTTTTTAAGACAAAACCGCATCGATTTTGAAGTGTTGCCGGGTAACCATGTGATGGTAAAGCTTGAGCAGCACGTGAACTTTAAAACAGGTTCAGCATTCCCTGAGCCAGCGTATAATCAATGGCTAGATACGCTAGGCAGCTACCTTGCTCAACGCCAAGATATTGATGTGGTGATTGAAGGGCACACCGATAACACGGGCACAGATCGAATCAATGATCCGCTTTCAGAGCAGCGAGCAAAAGAAGTGAAGGCTCGATTAGAGAGTAACTACGTATCAAGTCGTTCCATCTATACTCGTGGCTTCGGTGAGTATGTTCCAGCTTGTACGAACGCTTCTGCGCAAGGCAAGGCGTGTAACCGCCGTGTTGAATTGATGCTGATTGTCACGAAGTAGTCGTTTGAACTTTCGCGCCCAATTTGAAGCGATTAACGCCAAATAACAGACATAAAAAATCCCTCACATTCGAGGGATTTTTTGTATCTGACTTTTGTTGCTTTATTGCTTATGCAAACTGCTTTTCTAAGTAAGTCACGATATCTGAAGATTCGTACATCCACTCAGTTTTGCCGTCTTTTTCGATACGTAGACAAGGCACTTTCACACGACCGCCGCCAGCTTCAAGCTCAGCACGGTGTTGCTCGTTGTTTTTTGCATCACGAAGTTCAAATTGAACCGACTGACGTTTCATCGCGCGGCGCACTTTCACACAAAATGGGCACGCTTCGAATTGGTATAATGTGTGCGTTTTTGCTTGCTCATTCACTTTGCTTTGTTCTTCTTGAGAACGCTTCACACCACGTGGGCTGAAAACAAAATTCAATAACAAGATGACACGACCTAAGAACCAACGGATAAACTTCATAACTCTCTCTACATATTTAAAATTAGCGTTACAATTTGCAGCATTATATACACAAGTTTTGTCAGATGCTCGCAACAAACCGCTAATATCTATTTTGTCCGTTCGATCGTGTGAGACTTAGCCACATTTAGCCCTAAACGCTTAGACAGTCGAGTCAGGTTTGCTCGGTCTGTTTTCAGAACTCGCCCTGCTTGTGCCCAGTTAAAGTTGGCATCTTCCAACACCTCAGTAATGATACTGCGTTGAAAATCGTCCGTTGCACCACGTAGCCCTACAGAAAGGTCGATCGTTGGTGTCGATAACGGTGTGTTCTTCACCTGTGTCGTCGCAATAGGCTGATCTTGGTCGAGTGGACCACAATCTTCCTTGGTAATTGTCACCAGGTTTTTATTGGTGCTGCGCGCTAACGCTTTCAATGCTGAACGACTGATCACATGCTCAAGTTCACGCACGTTACCCGGCCAACCATAACGGTTTAGGAAAGAAAGAACGTCGGAGCGGAACTTAACTTGGTTGATACCAAGCTTACGACGTGCTTGTTCTAAGAAGAAACCCGCTAATAGGCTGATGTCGTCACCACGATCTTTCAGTGCTGGCACCGCGATAGGGTATACACTCAATCGGTGGTACAAATCGGCTCTGAATCGACCGTCTTCAACTTCTTGTTTTAGATCTCGGTTTGTCGCTGCCAATACTCGAACATCAATAGTTTGAATGTTGTCTTGGCCAACAGGTTGGATTTCGTTGTTTTGCAGCGCACGTAGGAGCTTACTTTGAGCAGCCAAAGGCAACTCACCAATCTCATCAAGGAACAGTGTGCCACCATCGGCTAAAGCAAACTTACCTAAGCGGTTTTTGTCTGCGCCAGTGAACGCGCCACGAACGTGACCAAACAGTTCACTCTCTACTAAGTTTTCAGGAATTGCAGCACAGTTTACGTAGACGAGTGGGTTACGTTTACGTTGAGATTGGTGGTGCAGGGTGCGAGCCACGAGCTCTTTACCAACCCCGGTGTCACCATGAATCAGGATGTTGAATTCAGACGGCGCGACAACAGCGATGTCGTTCTTAAGTGCGACCATGGTGTCACTGTTACCAATCAACTCGCCGCCGTCACGTTCCCACGCTTCTACGTTCAATTCTTCGAGTAATTGCTTTGACTGTTTTGCTTGATGCTCAAGTTGCGAGAAGGTCAGTGCCATCTGCATGGTTGAGGCTGCAATAGCTGCCAGTACTTCAAGGTTACGCGCCGGAATATTCGCGAAGACATCAGGTTTCAAGCTGTCTAGAGTCAGAATACCTAAGAGCTTATCGCCAAATAGCAAAGGCAAGCCCATACAAGCATGCATTGGTAAATCGCCATCATGGTCAATAAGCAAACCATCGAAAGGATCGGGTAAGGAGCTGTCAGCATCGAAACGAACAGGAGAGCGAGACGCGCAGATCTCTTCAAACCGTGGGTGTTCTGAAATGATAAAGCGACGACCGAACGTATCTCGGCTGAGCCCTTGCATTGCGATAGGTACTAGCGTGTCGCCTTGAAGGCTTAAAAGCGCGACACAATCACACGTTATGGTTTTGCGAATGGCATCGATCAGGCGATTGAAACGATCTTGATCGTTGACACCACTTGCGAGGCCAATGGTCATTTCCATGAGGGTAGATGCGGAGATATCTTGCATAAAAAACTCTAACTGTGTGTGTTTATCTACATAATAGAGTCTTATTGACTTAAAAAAAAGGTCTTTTTGACATTTTTATAAGATGAGTTTTGAGAAGAAAACCAGTAATGACGGGGATTGATAAAGTTGGCACTGATTGTGCAGAAGATACAGAGAAGCACAATTATAGCGCTGATTAAACAGACGATTCTTGATCTCAATCAATCAGGTTGCATTAATCAGGTTTCGCGATTTTTTGAAATGAAAACGAGTCAAAATAACTCAGTTTCTAAAAATAACTAAGGTTTCAGAAAATCGATAAGTCATTCTTAATTTTTAGTAGTCAAAATGACATATAGGTCATAAGGCTCAGTGTTCGGAGTAAATTCATGCTTAACAATGCACATATCGAAATCATCAAATCTACTATTCCTCTACTTGAGAGCGCAGGCCCAGCTTTAACTCAGCATTTTTATCAACGTATGTTCACGCATAACCCTGAGTTGAAAGATATCTTCAATATGACTCACCAAAGAACAGGTCGCCAAGGCGTAGCACTGTTTGAAGCTATCGCGGCATATGCAAAGAACATTGAAAATCTAGCAGCGTTAACAACTGCCGTTGAACGTATTGCTCAGAAACACACAAGCTTTAACATTCAACCAGAGCACTACCAAATTGTTGGTTTGCACCTGATTGAGACATTACGTGAACTAGCTGCTGACGCCTTTACTCCAGAAGTGGAAGAAGCATGGACAGCCGCTTACCTATTCTTGGCGCAAGTATTCATCGATCGTGAAGCTGAACTTTACCTACAGCGTAAGCAAGCTGTTGGTGGTTGGGAAGCAGCGCGTGCGTTTGTGATTGCAGACAAAATCGAAGAGTCAGCGCTAGTAACAAGTTTTATCCTTCAGCCAAAAGACGGCGGTGAAGTTCTGGATTACACACCAGGTCAATACATCGGTATCGAAGTGAAACCAGAAGGCTCTCAATACAGCGAGATTCGTCAATACTCACTGTCTGATAAGCCAAACGGCAAGCAATACCGTATTTCTGTTAAACGTGAAGGACAAGGCCAAGAGACACAAGGCGTTGTATCTAACCACCTACACGATACGGTTGCTGTTGGTGATGAGGTTAGCCTATACGCACCAGCGGGTGACTTCATGTATCAAGAGCGCAGCAAGCCAGTAACACTTATCTCTGCAGGTGTTGGTGTAACGCCAATGCAGTCTATGCTTGAGTTCCTAAACACGGAAGATAAAAACGAGCCAGTACTTTACCTTCACGCTTGTGAGAACGTAGGCCAACACTCTTTCACGACTCGTGTTAAAGATATTGTTGCCGACAAAGGTTGGGAAGCGAAAACGTGGTACATGAACAAAGATGAATCTGCATGTGAAAACACGCATCAAGGTCAAATGGATCTAGCGTCTATCTCTGATACTAAAGGCTTTGAAGAGAGCGATTTCTATATCTGTGGTCCTGTTGGTTTCATGAAGAACATCGTAGAGCAGCTAGATGCAATGAAAGTTGACCGTTCACGCGTTCACTACGAAGTATTCGGCCCTCACGCTAACTTCTAATAGGTCTCGGCATTTCTAGTAACACTCGCCTGAACTATTAATACCTTGCCTATTCAAAGGCCTCACAGTGTGAGGCCTTTTTGGGTTTGGTTGGTTTTGTCTGACATCATCGACTACTGCAGTACACGATGGTTCAGCTAAGATCTTTTCGCTTCTATCTAAGAACGTTTCATCTTCTTGGACATGTAGTCGGAATCGAAAAACTCAGGCCAGTACATTTTTACGTAACCACCGGCAACCCAAATCACTAGAATGGTGGCGATGGTTAGCTCAAAGAAACCAAACTTGTGTAGCCAATACCATTGTGGGTATTCCGCGCCGAAAAATGTAGTTAGACGATGCATGGCAATAGCGCTGATCACAGATGGGAAGGTGACGGCAGCAATCGAAGGTTGGAACTTCAAACGCATTAGGCGGATGTAACACAAGTAAATCAACAAAGTCATGGTGATGGCAATGCCCGCCAATGCACCTGTTAGAATCGGGTCTGGGTTGTCGAAGTTAACCAAGTAAGCGGCTAAAGACAAGTTAACCGGAGCTGCCATGATAGCGAGTGTTGGTCTTGCTCGGCGAGGAAGATTGCCTTCGAACACCAAGCGGTATAACACCACTGGCAACATAAGGAAATAGATACCAATACAAGTGACCGCAAGTGTTTCTGAAAATACGGTGTGCCCGAACTGTGTGCCAGCTAAGGAACTGCTGATCAAACCGACCGGATACAGAAACCAACTCGGTACAATGTTCGACATTTTGAAGTTGATGATCTGAAAACTGAAGAACAACACCATCATGGTAAAGTGCAGCAATAGCGCGCAGAACCAAACTGGGTAGGCGATAGCTGGCGATATCTCGGCTAAATAGTCGCACAGAATCAGTAAAGCCATGCTCATTGGTGCCATCAAGCTTCCGCTTAACGGGTGGCGAATATCATTAAGGAAGGTATTAAAGCTCGTTAAATAGCGCAGTAAAACAGGCAGCAATAATAGCGCGCCGAATGCAGCGAGGTAGGGACGAATTATCTCACCAATGCCCGGGATATATAACGCCCAAGCTTGTCCTAACCCAATAACGCCAAGTGCTAAAGACGCCTGAGATGGCGGCACATTTTTTACTTGGGTTAATCTTCTCCAGTTCAACGACTTGCTCCGACTTAGTTAATTACAGAATATTGGACTATTTGCGTTAGTTAGAGTGTGTAGGTCTTCCATCAATAGATTTTGAGGGCACTCAACTAATTTTGAGTGGATGATACCAAGTTTAACGTTTGCTTTTTTGATTTTGATACGGAATCGGGAGATTAAGCACGTTGAATGTGTGCTTTTGTTTCATGAGTCATTTGTAATTAACGTACTTCCTCTTGTTGAGGGAGATCTTGTTGTCTTAGTTTTTCGTTTTTCAGCGTACGGTTAAGCAGTTGACTGTAAATTGGCTGCCCACCTAACATTTGAGCAATGATTACCGCACCTAAGCAGGTGATGATCAACGGCAGGATCAGGTAGTAGTTATTGGTCATTTCGATAACCAACAGTATGCCAGTGATAGGCGCTCGCACGGTGGCGGCAAATAATGCTCCCATGCCAGCAATTGCAAACATACCCGGTTCAATATTCAGTTCGGGAAAGAATGCCGCTGCGATAAGCCCGAACGCATAACCAAAGAGTGTTCCTAGCGCAAGCATTGGTGCAAAGATACCGCCTGGCGCACCAGAGCCGAAACAAAGCAGGGTAGTGAGGACTCGGCCTAAGAAAATCAACAACAACACATTGGCGCTGTAGCTGCCATTCGTGATGTTCGGGATGATACCAATACCACCACCAGTTAATTCAGGTATATAAAGGAGCAACAAGCCAAAGCAACCGCCAAGTAGGGTGCCTGTCATCAAGTAGCGTTTACGGTCATTCTTGTGGATCGCCACAAACAGGTCTTGGGAAAGCGTAATCAGTTTATTGAAAATCACACCAAACAGGCCGAACAACACACCTAATAATAAGAATAACCAAAGTGCGTCGAGTTCAGGCGGCTGGTACTGAGGCATTGTGATAACGGCAGATTGGCCATTGATAGAACGAAATACAATGTTGGCTGAAACTGCTGAGATGATGACAGCTTTGATTGATATGAGTGAGTAGCGAAACTGTGGTCTCATCTCCTCAACCACAAACATGATTCCTGCCAGTGGTGCGTTAAATGCGGCGGCTAAGCCACCAGCGGCACCTGAAGCCAACAGTGAGTGGCGAGTGTCATCGTCTTTGACTCGAAAGATATCAGTGACCATACGACCGATACTGCCGCCCATTTGAACGGTTGGCCCTTCACGGCCTAAAACCATACCAGAGCCTAACGCGCCCATGCCGCCAAAGAATTTTACGGGTAATACTCTCCACCATCGAACAGGGCGCATGCCGTCCATTGCACCTTCGATTTCAGGGATACCTGAACCGGCAGCTTCTGGAGCAAAACGGTGAACGAGAAAATAACCAATAAAGGCGAATGCCGCACTAATAAGGAAAGCAGCAAGCCACAGTGGTAAATGGCTACCGATTTCATCTTTCAGCCAATCGGTACGAGTTTCTGTGATGAAATGAACCGCAACTTCGAAATAGGTACCCACTACACCAGCAAGTACACCCACAATACAAGAAAGGAAGAGAACCGAAGCTGGGGTCTTATCTCTTGAGAGAAATTGATTAATAGCATCCCTTGGCATCTTGGCTAGTAAGGACTGCTTAATTTTCTCTCTTCTGGTCATAAAGATAAGTTTCCTGAATGAGTTAAGGCGGGGTTGCATTAAATTATACGCTTCCTCTGCATATCCTATAGCAACAAAGTTGAAAAGTTGAATTTCATTTATGGAATGTACGTGTTACATAAATAGAATATATGCTCAATAGTGGAATCACCGTCACAGTTTTGATCGATTCTCTGGCGGCGGCTTGAATATCCCCAAAAATGAACCATAGTTAAATCGTAAAGCAACATAACGAACCGCAAGGAGAAGTGAGGTTTTACACACAATTTGGATGGATTCAGAAACAAAGTTTTAGTTCCTCGTTAAATGTTCAGGTCGATATTTAAGGCTTCCTGATTCGCGAACTCACGATTGAGTAACGAGGGTGAGGCGTACTGAGTAAGTACGCCTTTAGTTCGTCTGGAGCATCCCATTTTCATCGTTCCCCCCCCCTTTTCTAGTGACACCCATACAACTTCTGGCTTAAATCATTCTCCGTATAAACAAGCGATTGGGGTCAATTTCTCCGTGATTGTGTATATACTCCCTTAAAAAGGAGAACTGATATGACTAAAAAAGTTCCTACAAACATCATTACGGGTTTCTTGGGGGTTGGTAAAACGACAGCCATCTTGAACCTACTAAAAAACAAACCTGAGAATGAAAACTGGGCTGTTCTGGTTAATGAATTCGGGGAAATCGGCATTGACGGTGCATTGATGACAGATCAAGGCGCTTTGATTAAAGAAGTGCCGGGTGGATGCATGTGCTGTACTGCGGGCGTGCCTATGTCAGTGGGTATTAATGCCTTACTTCGCCAAAAGCCAGACCGTTTATTGATTGAGCCGACAGGGCTTGGTCACCCTAAACAGGTTATAGCGACACTGACTTCCGATCAGTACACACCATATGTCGATTTAAAAGCGACGCTTGGTTTGGTTGACCCACGAAATCTGTCTAATGAAAAGTACACCTCGAATCAGAATTTTAATGATCAACTAAATAGTGCAGATGTGATTCTTGGTACTAAGGTTGATCTTGTTCATTCTGAAGACATCGATGTGTTTAATGATTGGGTGACGGATCAAACGCCAGCAAAAGTCTTCCATAAGCTAATTCACGATGGTGAAGTGCCATTGGAAGTGTTGGACATTGAAAGAGTATACGGCAGTGCTTCCTCTCATATTGAAGCGCATCATCACGATCACGCTGAACAAGAGCCTCAATTCCAACTTCCTCCTGGTGAAGCTTTCATCCGTAAAGAGAATAAAGGACAGGGCTACTTTAGTTGTGGTTGGCTATTTGGCGCAGAGCATAAGTTCAACTTCGATGCGCTATTCTCTATGTTGTCAGATCTAACGGCCGAGCGTGTAAAAGCTGTCGTGAACACCGACCAAGGTTGCTACGCATTCAATGTGGCGAATCAAGTCGTGTCTGTGAACGAAATTACGCTTGATGGCTTTGAATCTCGACTGGAAGTGATCGACTCGCAGATCATGCCATGGGGCGATCTCGAGCAGATTCTACTCAAGCTGTGTGGCATCAAATAGCCCTGTTTTTGCTGTTTGAACCAAGGATCTTGGTGTTTACCTCGTTGAAGGCGGGATAAACACCAGATTAAATGAGAAAGTTTGCGTTATATCACGATAAATGTGAGATAAATCACTCTAATTACTTTATAGTGCTCGGCTGAAATAAGAATGTAGGCTGTCTGCTTAAGGAACCCGTAACAATGTCATTTTCCTCTCAAGGTTTTGCTCCTGAATTAGTCAAAGCGTTGACTGAGTGTGGTTATGAAAAACTCACTCCAATTCAACAAAAAGCGATTCCAATGGCTCGTAAAGGCCATGATATTTTTGCTACTGCTCAAACCGGTACGGGTAAAACAGCGGCATTTTCATTGCCTGTTATCCAACACCTTTTGAACAGCGGTAAAAAGGCGTCTAGAGGAACGGCTCGCGGCCTTATTCTTGCTCCAACTCGTGAGCTTGCTGCGCAGATCGCTCAAAACATTAAAGACTACGTTAAATACACAGATCTAAGTGTTTCTGCGGTTTACGGTGGTAACAAGATGTCTTCACAAGTTCGTCAACTAGAACTGGGTGTGGATATTTTGGTTGCAACACCTGGCCGTTTAGAAGAGCACTTAGAAGCGGGTAACGTGTCTATTGCTAACCTAGAATTTCTAGTATTTGATGAAGCTGACCGTATCCTTGATATGGGCTTTATCAATGCCGTTCGTAAGATCATGTTGGATGTAGAAACATCACCGCAAATCATGATGTTCTCTGCAACGACTTCTACTCAGTTAAACCAACTGTCTGTTGATATTCTGCGTAAACCAAAACGTATTAGTGTTGAGCGCGAAAACTCAACGGCTGCTACTGTCGGCCACGTGGTTTACCCAGTGGATCAAGAGCGTAAAACAGAACTGCTTTCTGAGCTGATTGGTCGTAAAAACTGGCGCCAAGTGCTTGTTTTTGTTAACTACAAAGAAACAGCGAACGATGTAGTTAAAGAGCTTAAGCTAGACGGCATTAAAGCAGTACTGTGTCACGGTGATAAAGCGCAAAGTGCTCGTCGTCGTGCTCTAGACGATTTTAAAGAAGGTAAAGCGCGTGTAATGGTAGCAACCGACGTTGCGGCTCGTGGTCTTGATATCGAAGACTTACCACACGTAATTAACTACGACATGCCTTTCCTAGCAGAAGACTATGTTCACCGTATTGGCCGTACAGGTCGTGCAGGTAAGCAAGGTCACGCTGTCTCTTTCGTTAACCGCGAAGAAGAGCTGACTGTCGTTCAAGTTGAAAAACTGATTCAACAGCGCATTCGTCGTGTTGAACAACCGGGTTATGAACCGAAGAAACGTGATGCTTACATCGAGAAGCTGAACACTAAATCGGCTTACAAAAACCGTCAGGGTCGTAAGAACAACGCGAACGAAGAGCCACAAGATCAAGCAAGCGCTGAACGTCGTTTGACTATGATGAAGCGAATTAAAAACCGTCGTAAGTAAAATTACGGTTGGTAATGAAAAAGAGCCACTGTTATGTGGCTCTTTTTGTTTGTATTGATCGCAATATTGTTTATTGTCATTACTGCTTCGTTTCAACCTCGCTTCATTTCAAGCCCGATCAAGAAACAAGAACTATTAAATAAAAATAAGTCGATAAGGTAATAATATGGATAGCGCACTACTTTGGGCTTTTATTCCCACGTTTTTCTTCGTGTCAATCACGCCTGGTATGTGTATGACTTTGGCGTTGACACTTGGAATGAGTGTTGGATACAAGCGTGCATTATGGATGATGATCGGTGAACTGGCTGGTGTCGCTGTGGTTTCTATTGCCGCGGTATTGGGTATCGCTTCGATCATGTTGAATTACCCATGGCTATTTACGGGCTTTAAATTTGTTGGTGCGGGTTACCTGTTTTATTTAGGCGTTCAGATGTGGCGTTCGAGAGGCAAACTGGCGATCAGTACTGACAACCAAACAACAAAAGTCAGCAATGATTGGGACTTGGTGGTTCAAGGTTTTGTCACTGCAATTGCGAACCCAAAAGGCTGGGCGTTTATGATTTCTTTGCTGCCTCCTTTTATTAATAGCAATAAAGACTTAGCACCGCAGTTGTTCATTCTCGTGTCAATCATTCTGATTTCTGAGTTTGTTTGCATGACCTTATACGCGACAGGCGGAAAGAGCTTAAAGCATATGCTGGGCAAAGCCGACAATGTTAAGTTGATGAACCGCATTGCAGGTACGTTGATGATGGGCGTTGGTGTTTGGTTGTTCGTGAGCTAATTCTGGTTAGCCTACAACGAGCAGAGATCCCCGACTCAGTCGTTCCTCCTTCTCGAGGGTGACGCGTACGTGGGATGATGACGACTTAGGATTACGGTGAGTTTTGAAAATTCGGATTCTTACTTAAACCGAAGAATGCATAGAATATAAAAAGAGCGATAGGGCATTTGGCCTTATCGCTCTTTTTGATTTTACTTAGCTAGCGAACAGAGACTAGATAACAGAAATGTTTCTGATTAGCCTGCGTTGTATATTTAAACCGCGATTTCACCGCCGTCTTCACGACGAATCACGACCGTAGATGCTCTTGGACGAACATTGCCTTGAGTTTGTGCGGTTGCATCTTCAGACGATGGCCAGTTTGCAGGGTGTTGAATGTTCACAAACAGTGATTTGAAATCTGGGCTGATGGTAAAGCCAGTCACTTCACAACCGTTTGGACCCACAAAGAAGCGTTTAAGCTGTGCTTGGTTGTTTGCATCAATCACCGCACTGTTGCCGTTGTCATCCGTTAACTGAGATGGAACCACTGCCAGCATTTGGTCATTGGTGTAGCCAGTGACTTCGTCTGCGCCGTTATCTGTCTGAATCCACAAGATGCCACGAGCATCAAACGCTAAGCCGTCAGGGCTCGCGAATTGGTTCATGTCTGTTAGACCAGAGCGGTTAATAGACTTGTCTTCCATTGCTGGTGAACCAAATACGAAGATATCCCAATCGAACTCGCCTGCCGTTTTGCCTTCATCCCAACGGATAACATGACCGAACTTGTTGTCTACGCGAGGGTTCGCAGAGTTCGCTTCTTTACGCTTGTTGTTATTAGTCAGCGTTAGGTAAGCCGTACCCGTCATTGGGTCAACAGAGCACCATTCAGGGCGATCCATTGGCGTTGCACCAACAAGGTCGGCAGCGCCTGCTGTATTGATGATAAGCGCTGCTTGAGAGTCAAATGAATCACCTAGCTTACCGCCGTTTGTAGTCTTGCTGCCCAACGTTAGTGGTAGCCAAGTACCTGAACCATCATCGTTGAACTTAGCCACATACAGTGTGCCTTTGTCCATGTACTTATCACCTGCACTTAGGCGATTGCTAGGCTCTGCGTCACGCGGGTCCCAATTTGCTTCAGAAACGAATTTGTAAAGGTATTCAAAGCGAGAATCGTGACCAGAGTAGAATACGATTGGCTCGCCTTCGGTCAACTTACCAAACGTACAGCCTTCGTGACGGAAACAACCCAGTGCAGAACGTTTCTTAGCGCGAGAGTTTGCTGTGTATGGGTCGATTTCAACAATGTAGCCGTGACCGTGTGCTTCGTTACGGTAATCGTCCATTGCTGACTCACCTGTTGGTGTTACGTCAAAGCGAGCAAATTCGTCTAGGCGTTCTTGTTTGTCACCAGAAAGCGTGTCCCAACCGTAACGTGTTTTGTCGGTAGCGATACCAATACGTTCTTGCGCTGGTGTTGTCTCGCCTTTGTTAACGAAATAACCCGGCCAGTTTTCTTCACACGTTAGGTAAGTGCCCCATGGTGTGTAGCCATTACCACAGTTGTTCAACGTGCCACGAGCTTGGCTGCCGTCTTGTGAGAACTTGGTTTTGGTAAATTCACTGTGTGCAACAGGACCAGACAGATCCATTACGGTCGCGCCTGTGTAGCGGCGGTTAAGTGGATCGTTATCGACCATCACCCATTGGTTGCCTTCAAGTTTTACACGAACCACACTCACGCCGTGTGCGTTGATCTCTTTACGTACTTCATCAAGGCTAGGGCGGTTGCCTTCATCGTATGTAGGACCATTAGCGTGCAGTGCTTTTTGGTCGATGTATTCGTGATTAATCACCAACAAACCGTCGTTGCTGTTGCCATTAAGCGGGAAGAAGTGCATGCCGTCGTGGTGCATGCCCAGTGAGTTTGCTTGATCTTGTGCGTTGTTGGTTCCATCTTTTAACCAAGCATTGCCTTGCTTGTTAAGTGGAGTACCCCAAGGAACCAATACTTGTGCTGTATAGCCTTTTGGCACAACGACACTGTCTGTCAGTGAGCCTTTAACCGATTCGAATGCAAGTGTAGCAGTGCTTTTTTGCGGTGCGCTAGATGATGCTGTCGCCGCGTGCGCTGTGCTGTGGCCTGCTAAACCAAAAGCACCAAACGCCGTCATTGCACTGATGCCTAAACCGCCTTTGAGAACATTTCTTCTTGAAAGGTTCGCATCTAAAACTTCTTCGAAGGGTTTGTTTTTGCTCTTATTAAAACGAGTGCTATCAAATGTTTCCTTGCTCATCTTTACTGCTTCCTATTGGCTGATTTTATTATTCGTTATTCATGACTTACCCACCTACTAACTAATTGGTTAATAAGTTGGGTCAATGTGTGACTAATCGTGAAGCAGTTAAGTGACAGATTTTTATAGATTTGATTAAGGTTTTGTTTCTGTAGCACGATTTTTGCCATTAACACCCTTGTGTAATACAAAACTCTTGGGGATTGATGTGGAACTGTGTATAAATGCTTTATCAAACGAAAAGAGAGGCAGTTATGAAATTAGATAAAATCGAAAACAAAAATCGTCGCCTACGCAAAAAGCTATACCTAGGTGAATTCGCGATTCTGGGTTTTGAAGTAAGCTGCAAGACATCGATTACTGATTTTGATCAATACGATGTGTTCATTGATGAGTTCATTGATTTCATCGACAGCATCGGTCTGTGCTTTGGTGGCGGCGGCCTTGAGCTGTTTGAAGGTTTCTTATGCTCAATTGAGCGCTACCGTTCAGTAACAGAAGCAGAACAACTGCAAGTTGCTCAATGGCTTGAAGCTCGTGCTGAAGTAAGCAAAGTGGAAGTTAGCGAACTGATTGACGCAAACTACGCGTTCTAATTTGATGTTGTGTTGTTAGCTCGATTGAAAGGCCAAATACGGCTTAGGAAAGAGTAACAACAGTACGCTAGAATAAAGGCCGAATCGTTAAATCGATTCGGCCTTTTTGCGTTTTATTCGTTCCATTTCTATTCTTTATCTTCTTTTCTATCCCTTCTGACGTAAATGATAAATTGATATTTTTCGATTAAATATTAGTACTTTATCGCTATTTTTATTTGCAGTAATAAGTTTGGATAAACTTGTGAGAGTTTTATGAGAATTCAATGAAGTTGCTGATAGATTTGATCGTCATTCTTAGAGTCAACAACACCACAGTTCGTTCTGGCAAAGGTAACGGTATATCGCTGTTATTCGTTTTGTTGGCAACGATAGGACTCGATAAAGGATGGAATCAAAATGAATAAACGTACTCAAATCAGCTTAGTGATCAGCTCGGCTATGTTGGCCTTCGGAGCGGCTCAAGTTCAGGCTGCTGAGCTTGAAGTCACTGTCACTAATGCAACGAAAGGGATCTACTTTACGCCTATCTTAGCGGCGGCTCATGACTCAAGCTTGTTCATGTTTAGAACGGGTGAAACGGCTTCTTCGGAACTAGAGTCCATGGCCGAAGGTGGCGATATTTCAGGTTTATCTGGTGTCATTGCCAACGCGGGAGGCGTGGTGATTGAGAACCCAGCGGCCGGCATCCTCAATCCAGGCGTCGCAACTACGTTTGATATCAGTACTGGTGATTTAGAGTACCTATCATTGGGTGCAATGTTGCTGCCGACAAACGACGGCTTTGTTGGTCTAGATAGCTGGAAGATCCCAACTCAAGCGGGCACCTACAAAGCGACTCTAAATGGTTATGACGCAGGCACAGAAGCCAATGATGAGCTGGCGGGCAGTATGCCGAACCCTCCATTCATTACCTTTGGCGCTGGTGGCACAGGTGTAGAAACGGCAGTATCAAACGCTAAGGTTCATATTCATCCAGGTAACATTGGTGATGGTGATGGTGATGCGGCGGGCGGCATCAGTGACCTCGATAGCAGTAGCCATCGATGGTTAAACCCTGTTGCAACTATCACCATTGTTGTGAAGTAAGGGGGATGTATGAAAGCTAGAATTCTATTTATCGCTGCATCAGTAGCTGTGTTAGCGGGTTGTCCGGACGATGACGACGATTACTATCGCTATGATGTGAGTGTTACTAACCTCACCCCCAATCAACCAATGTCACCACTCGCGGTGTTGACTCACAATACGAATTTTGATCTGTTTGAAGTTGGGCAAAGTGCCTCTGTCGATCTGGAATACTTGGCGGAAGGGGGTAGTAATGCACAATTGCTTGCGCTCAGTGACAGTGACGCCAATGTTTATCAAGGCATCTCAGGCAATGGACTGATTCTTTCAGGTGAGCAAGACACGGTGTCGATTCGTGTCGACCCAAATCAAGAAGGGTATATCTCAGTTGCTTCCATGTTGGTGAACACCAATGATGCGTTTGTCGGCGAATCCGGATTATCGCTCAAGTCATTAGCGGTGGGTGATACCTTTACCATGAACATGAATGTTTGGGATTCGGGAACTGAGCTGAACGATGAGCTTGCTGCAACCATTCCGGGACCAGCAGGCGGTGGTGAAGGTTTTAATACCACACGAGACGACACCGATATAGTGAGTTTTCACTCTGGCGTAATCAGCCAAGATGATGGCCTTACGACTTCTACTTTAAGTGCAAATCATCGTTTCCTTAACCCCGGTGCAAGAATCACCATTACTCGAACTCAGTAACAGGTTGAAAGCACGATGAAAGAATTCCTGCTCTGTTCCGGTCAATTGAAAGGTGGGCGGACTCAAAATAGAGCAGGGATCATGAATAGTGATGCGGTAAATTTGATGGCAAACATATTGTTGGTTGAAGACGATGATGACTTGGCTGAACTGGTGCAGATGCATCTTAAGTTCCAAGGGCATAACGTAATCAGAGCTAATGTGATTGAAAAGGCTCAGGCGCTCTATAAAGAGGGTCATTTCGATTTGATCGTACTGGATCGTGGCTTACCAGACGGTGACGGACTCGATTTCTGTCGAATGTTGCGTCAGCAAGAGGATTGGACGCCAGTACTCATGCTAACCGCAAGAGACGCTGAGTTAGATAAGGTGTCAGGCTTAGAAGCCGGTGTTGATGACTACATAACGAAACCTTTCAGCGTTCTCGAGTTTCAAGCAAGAGTGAGGAACGTGCTTCGCCGTTTAAGCCATGTCGAATCAGCGACTCAAGAGGTTGTGACAGCAGAATCGATTATGAATTTTGGTGTGCTCACTATTCAACCTGAACGCCATCAGGTGTCACTCAATAACCAAGACGTACCGCTGACAGCTACCGAGTTTATCTTACTTCATTTCTTAGCAACCCGCCCGGGGCGTGTGTATAGCAAAGACGAGCTGCTCGATCATGTTTGGAATACTCATCACTCTGGCTATCACCATACCGTGTGTAGCACAGTCAACCGTCTAAGAACCAAGCTTGCGATGCCGAATAGTGATGATGATTTCATTAAAACCGTTTGGGGTGTTGGTTATAAGTTTGAGTCGAAAGCTTAGGCCTATGTGTCGCGTCCGAAGTTTACTAAAAGGCCAGTAAGACCTAAGAGCCATCGAGGAGAGAACATGAGTTTCAAATCGCGTTTAGTGTTGTTCACCAGTTTGTGGTTTCTGCTCGTGAGTGTGGTGATTGCTTATACCTATAATTGGCAAAAAGAGACCATAGAACAAAGAACTAAGCAGAGCTTACACAAAGAGCTCGCGGTTCATATGCGCGATGATAACCCTCTGATGATAGGGACTGACTACAACCCCAAAGCCCTTAAATCCATATTTCATACCTTGATGTTGATTGGTCCCGATTTCGACATTTATTTTCTCGACAGCCAAGGAAATATCACGACGCACGCTGCGCCAGAAGGCACTGTGTTGGCAAGCCAGATAGACTTAGCACCCATTAGACAATTTTTAAATGACGAGCCTTATCCGATTCTTGGCGAAGACCCTATCAATCCTGATTCTCGTAAGGTGTTTTCCGTTGCTGCGATTGAAGAGTTGGGTTCAACAGTTGGGTATCTGTATGTGTTGATTGGCAGTAATCGCCATACCGTGATTGCTAATTCGCAAGTCGACACACCTTATATGGCGCTAGCAGGACTTATGCTGATCTCTATCTTAGGTTTTGCGATTGGGGCTTACCTGCTCGTGAAGCGCAGCCTCTTAAACCCTATCGAAGAAGTTACAAATAAGCTGCAACAACAAGCAGAGCAAGATTTTCGATTGGACCCGAACTTCATTCATCAAGTACCAGAATTGGTGCCGATTGCACGCTCGTATCAGTTGATGGCGAAGCACATTCAACAGCAATTTTTGCAACTTGAATATCAGTCGTCACATCGAAGACAAAGCTTATTACAGCTCAGTCATGATTTGAAAACGCCATTGTCGAGTGTATTGGGGTATCTAGAAACGTGGAGGATTCAAAACCCACATTCGGATCCACTCATAGATGTGGCATATCGCAATGGCAACAAGTTATCTGAACAGCTCCATTCGCTGTTAGATAGCGCCAAGAAAGATAACCCGGTACCCACACATCAATACGCTTCAATCGATTTCAATGGGCTGATGAGCGAATGCTTAGAAACGATACAAAGCAAATATCGCCATAAAAATGTTGAGTTGAACATTAATATGCCTATTGGAATCAAGGCTGTGGGTGACAGTGATCTGCTTGAGAGGTTGATTTTGAATCTGTTAGATAATGCATTGAGGCATAGCCCAAGTGGCACTGTGGTGTCGTTAGATGTTGGTTTTGAAGCGGATTCCAAACGGGTGAAGGTGGTGATTCACAATGAGGTTGAACTGGAAGCGCCGAATGGTTCTTTGGGAATAGGAACCAAGATCGCGCAGTCGATACTGATGTTACATCACAGCGTGCTAGAAACAACAAAGGCAGAGAACTCCTTTCAGCAAAGCTTTTACTTGCCCTCGGTATAGCTCTATCTGCCTTCGATTTAGCTTGATGTGTACTTACGTAGAAGTAACGTTAAGCGTCTTTACTGTCTTCGTTGCCTTCGTTCACTTTTGCGTAGAAGTGAAGCAACTCAGTTAACTCTTTAACCCAGCCCAACGCATCTTTTGGGGCGTTCTTTAAGATCTTTTCAACCTTCTCACAGTGCACTTCGATAGCGATGGCTTCTTCTAGGTTGAAAGAAATTGAGTAGAAGTGCCAAAGCAGTAGGCGAGTCATTCGCTCGATGTTCTGTTGCGAGTTATCCGACTCTGAGAAGGCTAGGTTTACTTCACCAAGCGCGATAGCTGTCATTCGAAGCATTGCGTCAAATTTCGCTGATTGCATGCGTTCTTCGCTGGTGACTTCTTCTTGCTCGAACGTAAACAATTCCGTCATTGCATCTTCAGGTACAAGGCGATGAATCATTCTTAAACTAAATTCTTCTAGTTCATGGCGAGGCATGGTGATTAAGCAATTTAAGGTGTAGTCGCGTTGCATGGTGTTCTCTTGGATCTGCAAAAAGGTCGGACAGTTTAATGGAGAAGCGAGTTTAGAAAAAGCAGATTTTAGATAAGCCTGCGTTGGCAGGCTTATCTGTGTACTACAAGCCCTAAAATCGATGCTTAGGGGAACTGTATTTAGGTTTGAACGCAGTATCAGGCTTTGCTATGGCTTGGCGGTTGGTACTGCATCGACTGGTCGTTTCTCATGAATATGTTGCTCGCGACCAAACTGCCGATGCAAATAGAACCAAGGGCGAGCCAAGTCATCGCATCAGGAATCTCGTTGAATAGTGGGATCGCCAACAAGGTCGCCACTGCGGGTGTTGCACTGCCAAAAGCGGCAGAGCGTTCAGCCCCTAAGGTATTAACCGCATAAAGGTAAGTGAACGCAGCGATTAAACCCGCCCCAACGCCTTGCACTGTTGAATGAACGGCAAGCTCCGTGAAGGGCCAACTAGCTATTGGTGTGTCCATTAGGTGGCTTGGGAGGGTTCCAGTCAGGATTAGGACGAGTAAAAGCAAAGTAGAACAGAGAGAAATAAAACCGGCACTGACTAACGCATTAAGATTAGCGACACGGGCTGAGATGGTGAACATCGCCCACATTAAGCTTCCGCATAAAAACAACAAATGACCTTTGGTGTATTCGAAGTTGAAGCTGCTTAAGCTACTCCCTAAAAACAACAGTATGCCGAGCAAAACCAAACCTAAACCAACAACACGATGTCGGCTGAGTGGCTGCTTAAAAAACAGTACCGCAATTCCTGTAACGAACAGAGGAAGAGTGCCCGGAACAAGAGCACTGCCATGAGATACCGGAACAAACTGCATCGCCGTTCCCGCAACGAGCAGATAAGGTAATCCGCTACCTACGAACATACCCGTTAGATATCGTTTAGGGACTTCAGCAATCGTGCTGCGTGCTTTCCACATCAAAGGCAATAACACCAAAGCCGGTATGAGAAATCTTGTGAGAGCGATATCGGCAGGTGTTAAATCTGAATTTGCACCGCCTTTAAGAGACAGGAAAAAGCTCGCCCAAATGAGTAGGGTGACAGTAATAGATAAGTAGCCAAGATTCATAATATTGAAGGAGAGTGGGTGATGACTCATTATGGAACAGTTGGTGTGCCACAGGTTGGCAAGTTTTGGCTTAACTTGAACTATCGTTGATGATTTCTGCTAACATTCACCAAATAATTAACGGATTTAACTAATTTTTGGTATTTTCTATGGATAGAATTGATAGACATCTTCTCGAACTGCTGCAAAAGGACGGCAGGTTAACCACGGCTGAACTTGCTGATGAAGTGGGTTTATCACCTTCGCCTTGTGCAAGACGAGTCAAAAGGCTAGAAGAAAAGGGCATTATCGACGGTTATCGTGTGAGCTTGTCACGAGAACAAGTCGGCATCGCAATGAGTGTGTTTGTTGAGGTGAGCCTAAACAATCACCAAGAAGTGTCGATAGATAAGTTTGAAGCGGCCGTTGTAGAGATGGAAGAGGTGATCAGTTGCCACGTTGTATCAGGGGCTTATGACTATTTGCTAGAAGTGGTTAGCCCGAACTTGATGGCCTATGAAGCATTTACAAGAAAACTTCAAAGGCTCTCTAACGTCAAAGACATTCATACCCACCTTGCGATAAGACAAGTAAAAGGCAATGCACCACTGCCAATTTATACCGATTAAGCCAAACTCTGAGCAGTAACACGAAGGCAGAATGAGCTGAAAACGAAATGGTTTACTCCTGAAGTAGAAGCGCGGTCAATATCAAAAATCATCCATTAAGTGTCAGGCTTGAGGCAATAAAAAACGGAGCACCTCGTGAAAGGTACTCCGTATATGATAGGTGCAAAACTTAGTGATACTTAAAGTTAGAGATTGAACAATCCCCAGTTTGTGCATTAATTCTGAATGAAAAAGCATGTGAATGATAATCCACGCCGTCATTCCAAATTGTCTCTCCAAATATCTTACATAGCTCTAGCTCACTTACTGAACCGAACTCTTCCATGTGTTTAGCTACAGATAAAAGTTTACCTCTTATCTCTGCAGTCCATTCCGTGTTACTCAAGCAGTTGAAAGCCATAGTCTTTTGCATATTACCTAGCCAAAATGTTTCTTGTTATTAAGTTATATGAAGATTCATGATAACAATTTTCTGGCGTTTGTAAATCTATTTTGTGATGAATATCTCACATACTCGCTTGCATTGGTCGGAAATTGAACTTCATTGTTGATAGATAGCACATTACTTTTACAACCTATTGATAAAGCTTTGATTAACGAGTTCTTAGAATATTATGAATGGGATTGAGCATATTTATCGGAAAAGTCCAGTCGAACGAGTGAGAGAATCTAATGGTGATTTCAGTTTGATGCATCGTTTGCTGGTTGGTTTATGTGGCGCGCTTCATCAATCATCGTCGCTTCTCTGCGGTATTTTGAAGACAGCTGACGGAATTTTTCACTGAGTGTATGGAGATCTCGGGAGAGTGATTGTGAGCTTTGTACGTGCACCTTTGCGCTTTCTGCCTGGCGCGGGAGTTTTGCTTTGGTGCAGTGTTTGGCGACGGCTTGCCATGAATACACTAGAGAGTCAGCGCCTTCAAGTTCACTAGACACAACATACGCCTGTTGCAACAAAACCTCAGAGACGTCATACGCGGTATTCATATGACTATTGAGCTGCACATTAAACCTTTCTTCGTACTTTGCCCAAAGCTCAATGATCTGCTTTTCATTAAAGTGTTTAGATAACAATGTCTGTGACTCATAGGTTGAAAGAACTTGGTTGAACTCTTTGGTGTACTGATTATAGCGACCTTCAAAAGAGAGCTGACGATCCAACAGTGTTTGCCAGTTTTCACGGTCACAATGATCCGCTAGAGCGACATTGGCACTCAAAGTTACGCTTACAATGATAACCTTCCCCCAAAAACTCATGACTTTCCTCTACTTACCGTGCGCTCTATTGAGAGTATAGATGAGCAGTAGCATGAGTTGATGTACACTTGAGACATACCTATAACGGAAGAGCTGGTGGATTTGATGAAAAAAGCGCTGATCGCTTTACTTGTGTTGTTGATATTGGGCGGAGGGGGAGGAGCGGCATACTACTTCTTGGTCATGAATAAAGACCCAATCCCACAAGAGAAAACGGAAGGGCCGGCGTTAGAAGCTACCGAGCAATCTGAATCTGACCTTGTACCCATCATGGATCTTCAGCCTGAACCAGAGCAGACGGAATTTTACGTTTTGGAGAGAAAGCTTGAAGTGGTCGAGCAACCTGAAATTGATGGCTTGATAACAGATTACCTCTATAAAGGAGAAAAGGTGGAGATACTCGAGAAACAGGGCGAATGGGCACGTATCTCTGATTATATTGTTCTCAAGGAAGGCGGCCCACAGACGGCGGAATGGGTCTCTATGTCAGGCTTATCGAATGATGAAGTCATTATTTCGGAAAAAGAAAGCAAAGAGATATTGGATTCCTATTTGGTTAAGTCTGATGACCTCAAGATCCATCAAGAAAAATTCCGTAATTCGGTGGCTAAACTGATCTCTGAGGGGGAGTGTGCGCCAAGTGATTTTGAAGAATTAGGCGGATGGGTGAAATCTGTTAAGTACAGCAATCGAGATGTTTATTTTATTTATTGTGGTGGGTTGTCCCTTGAAAACAAAATTTATCTTGATGTAAATACAAATGAAATATTTACGAAGTAAAAATCGCCCCATTTTAAGTGTTGGACGTATTAATATTCTTTAGGGTTACCGTTCATAAGTAAAATTTTTGAAATCTTACTTTATCGCAGAGTGGGCTTCTTTATTGGCACCTCATTATATTTAATCCGATATAAGCAGTATCTGGCTATTCCGTTTAAACAATGGGTCTACAGTTTTTATGGTATGAGAGTATTGTTGTCGGGATTCCGTAAAGCAGGTGCTGCCGATTCTTGATAAGGAAGATGTCGATAAAGAGAACGTCGATCCAGAAGCTTCGGAAAACCAAGCTTAACGTTTTGCCTCTTACTTAACAGTAGGAATACCTTAACAGTCGAAATACGAAGCACCAGACAATAAAAAAAGCCACTGAAATCAGTGGCTTTTTCGTATCAACTCATATCAGAATTATCTGGTAGAAGTTGATGGAATCTCGATTGTTAATCGATTTCTTTGTCTTTACCCATAGATAAAATCCAAAGAGATACGGCTGCAACACCTGCAAAGCCACCAAGAATGATAACTGGCATAGCGCTGTAACCTAGGATGTGCCAAATTACGCTTTCTAAAGTACTCATTCAATCGCTCCTTATTGCCAGCCTTCAACGCCGTGCATGTCTGGTAGTTTGTGTGCAATACCTTTGTGACAGTCTACACACGTTTTTTCACCAGAAGCTAGCGCAGTCGAGTGTTGTTTCGCACTACGGGGGCTCTGCTCTGAGAAGTCCATGTAATCGAACTGGTGACAGTTACGACACTCAAGTGAATCGTTCTTCTTCAATCGAGCCCATTCGCGTTCCGCTAGGTGAGCACGACGTGCTTTGAACTTTTCTTCAGTATTGATGGTTTTCGCAATAAAGTGTGCGTATAGCTCTTTAGATGCTTGAACCTTACGAACAATTTTATCTGTCCATTCATGAGGAACGTGACAGTCTGAACAGATAGCACGAACACCAGAACGGTTAGAGTAGTGAATTGTCTCTTGGATTTCAGCAACGATAGGTGCGTGACAGCCAGAACAGAATTCTTCCGTGTTGGTTGCCTCCATACCCGTGTTGAATGCACCCCAGAACAAAAGACCACCCGAGAAACCCAAGAACAAAACAACGCCTACGGCTGCTTTGCTTGGTGTCGCAAGTCTTTTCCAAAACGCTTTAAGTAATTTTATCATATATAGCCTCTCTTACAGTCCGGCTACGATTAACGCAGTGAATCTACAGGTTTGAACTCGTTCTCAACTAGTGGCTTAGCATTAGCTTGAGGTACGTGACACTGTAGACAGAAGTAACGACGAGGTGATACGTCTGCAAGTACCGCATCTTCACGGTTCATGTAGTGAGTTACACTCACTTTAGTAGCACCCATTTCTTTTGCGTTTTTCCAGCTGTGGCAAGAAAGACACTTGTTAGCGTTAAGAGAAACTTCATAGCTACGAATAGTATGAGGCACTAGAGGTGGTTGGTATACGTAGTCACTCTCAAGTACTTGGTCACGAGGGAACTTTTTGAAGTCATCTGCTGCGCGAGTTGCTTCAAGTTCACTTGCACCACGTAGAGATTCTACGCCACCAATGCCGCCTGGGTTATCCAGTTCAGCTTCAGCTTCAGCTTGAACTGCACCAGCTAGCAAAAGACCAGCTGATAGTAGGGCAGTAATCAGTTTTTTCATGGTTAATTTCTCCGCCTAAAGGCTAATTCTTTGAGTGGACTACTTCTTTCAAAAAGTAACGAAAAAAGCAGTCGCAATATTAAAAACGTCAGATCTACGAGCTAAGTGGTAAGAACATATTGTCCTTAAGCGACCTTAGTGATCTTAACTGGACACTTCTTGTAATCCGTCTGTTTAGATAGAGGATCCGTTGCATCCAAGATCAACTTGTTGATCAGAATTCTTGCATCAAAGAATGGTACGAATACCAAGCCTTGTGGTGGACGGTTACGACCACGAGTTTCAACACGAACGCGTACTTCACCACGTTTGTTTTCGATAAGAACTTCATCACCACGGCGAAGACCACGAGCTTTAGCATCAGCAGGGTGGATGTAACAAAGTGCATCCGGTACTGCTTTGTAAAGTTCTGGTACACGACGAGTCATAGTACCTGTGTGCCAGTGCTCAAGAACACGACCTGTACATAGCCACATATCGTATTCATCGTTTGGTACTTCAGGTGGCGCTTCGTATGGTGCATTGATGATCAGTGCTTTACCATCTGGTTTGCCGTAGAAGTCCCAATCAGAACCTTTCTTAGCATATGGATCTGAACCTTCTTTAAAGCGCCATAGTGTCTCTTTACCGTCAACAACAGGCCAACGTAGACCACGAACTTGGTGGTAGCGATCGTATGGTGCTAAATCGTGACCGTGGCCGCGACCAAAGGCTGCGTATTCTTCGAATAGACCTTTTTGAACGTAGAAACCTTGAGCTTGTGCATCGTCGTTAAGCTCTTGAGCTTCAGACAGTGGGAATGCATCAACGTTGCCGTTTTTGTAAAGCACGTCGTACATGGTTTTGCCACGGTACTCAGGCATTTTCGCAACCAGTTCTTCACCCCAAACTTCTTCAATAGTGAAGCGCTTAGAGAATTCCATGATTTGCCATAGGTCAGACTTAGCTTCACCTACAGTTTTCACTTGTTGGTACCATGCTTGTGTACGACGCTCTGCGTTACCGTAAGCGCCTTCTTTCTCAATCCACATTGCTGTTGGAAGGATGAGGTCAGCCGCTTGAGCTGTTGCCGTTGGGTACGGGTCAGAACATACAATGAAGTTATCTGGGTTACGGTAACCTGGCAGACGTTCAGTGTTGATGTTTGGACCCGCTTGCATGTTGTTGTTACACATTACCCAGTAAGCGTTGATTTTACCGTCTTTCAACATACGGTCTTGAAGAACAGCGTGAGCGCCGGGTACCGGTGGAATGGTGCCTTCTGGAAGTTTCCAGATATCTTCTGCAATTTTACGGTGTTTAGGGTTAGCAACCACCATATCGGCAGGTAAACGGTGAGCGAATGTACCAACTTCACGCGCTGTACCACACGCTGACGGTTGGCCAGTTAGTGAGAATGGGCTGTTACCTGGAGTAGAAATCTTACCTGTAAGAAGGTGGATGTTGTACACAAGGCTGTTCATCCATACGCCACGAGTATGTTGGTTCATACCCATAGTCCAAAGTGACATTACTTTGATGTTTGGATCGGCATATTGCTTAGCCAGCTTGATAAGGTCTTCTTGAGGTACACCTGACATTTCAGACGCTTTCTCAACTGTGTATTCAGCAACAGACGCTTTGTAGTCTTCGAAAGAGATAGCAGTCATTTCGCCTGAGTTAGGGTTTGCGGCTGCTTTCTGTAGTGGATCATCGTCACGCAGACCGTAACCGATGTCTGTCGTTGCTTGCTTGAAGTTCGTGTGCTTGTTCACGAAGTCCCAGTTAACGGCATCGTTTTGAATGATGTAGTTAGCAATGAAGTTAGCAATTGCTAGATCTGATTGAGGTTCGAAGATGTAACCCGTGTCTGCAAGCTCGAAAGAACGGTGGTAGTAAGTAGACAGTACGTTTACTTTAACGTGTGGGTGGCTTAGACGACGGTCTGTAATACGAGTCCATAGTACTGGGTGCATTTCTGCCATGTTTGAACCCCACAGTACGAATGCGTCTGCGTGTTCAAAGTCATCGTAACAACCCATTGGCTCATCAATACCGAAAGTGCGCATGAAGCCTACTACAGCAGAAGCCATACAGTGACGAGCGTTTGGATCTATGTTGTTTGAACGGAAACCCGCTTTCATCATCTTAACGGCTGCGTAGCCTTCCATTACTGTCCATTGGCCTGAACCGAACATACCAACACCTGTTGGACCGTTCTTCTTCAGTGAAGCTTTCCATTTCTCAGCCATCACGTCGAACGCTTTGTCCCAAGATACGGGTGCGAAATCACCATCTTTATGGAACTCACCATCTTTCATACGAAGAAGAGGTTGTTCTAGACGGTCTTTGCCGTACATGATTTTTGAAAGGAAGTAGCCTTTGATACAGTTAAGGCCTTTGTTTACAGGAGCTTCTGGATCGCCTTGAGTCGCAACCACTTTACCGTTTTGAGTACCTACTAGTACTGAACAGCCCGTACCACAAAAACGACAAGGCGCTTTATCCCACGTGATTTTTGTTTGATCAGAGCTAGCAATCAGGTTGGTTGCTGTTGCCGGTAGAGTTACACCTGCAACGGCTGCCGCTGATGCAGCTGCGTTTGCTTTCACAAACGCACGTCTTGTCATTTTCATACTTCACCCTCAAGTTGAGAATTGTTACTTCCAGTTTCTAAATCCGTTTCTTCGAGTCCAGTTTCGATTTGGTGATAAACCAAAGCTGTCCCCAAAACGTTCTTAATGTTGTTTATTGCTTCGATGGTGTCCGTTACAAAACCTTGGTTTTCAGTTTCTAGGACCACGATGATTTTGCCTTCAGGGCTATCTCCGTAGATTTCAGCGTTATCGAATTGATCGATCTCCGCTTTGATCTCATTTAGATGCTCAGGGCTCACATGCACGACTAAACTTGATATATGCACTTCATTTAGTGCCATAAATTGCTCTCGTTATTTTTGTTTTATGCATTACTCACAAGAATAGCCGAAGTAGGGCAAATTGCTACGCAGGCCCCACAACCGCTACACTCATCTAACTCGATTTTTGGTAGAGCAACACTGCCTGCTCTAAGTTCAAATTGAATGGCCATAGGTTCACACATGTCACCACAGCTTCGGCATTCAACATTTTGTTGCGCTAAACACTTATCAGAGATTTGTGCTTTTGCTTGCCAAGGCTCTCCTTGCTTTGGCTTAAAAATGGGTTCGGGACAAACATCTGCACATTGATAGCAGAACGTACACTCATCAATAGAGAAATCTACAGTGGGAAAACCACCATCGCCTACAATGATTATCTTAGTCTCACAACTCTCGATGCATTTACCGCAGCGAGTACAGTCATCTGTAAAGCTTTCTAGGCTGTCAATCCAAGGCAAACGAATCTGGCTTGAGTCAACTTTTCGTCTTGAAAAAAGACGGCGTTTTGATAGATCTACCACTAGATACCTATAGATGTTACTAAGATGTTGTAATTGTAGGTCATTATTCTATTAATATCTTGTAATGAGTCCTCACAAGTAGTGTAGTTTTAGAAACAATTGTATAAATACCCCCTAAGGGCTAATTGGGGGCATATATTGTCTTAGATCAATAAATTACGGAGCGAGTGATCACATATTGAATGGAGCTATGATTTTTGATGTGTGACAATACGATATCGCTGGCAAGTCATTTATCAATAGGAAGGCACTTTTGCTTATAAAACCGGTTTCATCTGTAACAAGTACGATAGCAAAATCTTTGCTCTCTATACTGCTGTTGTCGGTTGCTACGACTGGCTTTGCCATCTTTACTTTGGCTTCAAGTTTGAATGATGCGGAAGCGGTTAACGTGGCCGGTTCAATGCGAATGCAAAGCTACCGTTTAGCCCATGATATTCAAATAGAATCTGTCGATTATGAATCTCATATTCGTGAATTCGAAAGTTCTCTTTACTCGCCATCCATGACTAATTTGGTCAGTTGGAATGTTCCGACAGACATCACAGAAGATTACTATTTAATTATCGGCCGTTGGCATGAGCTAAAACAGGTCTTGAATAGCGAAGAGCGCGATCACTATCTCGTGTTGGTTGAAAACTTCGTGGCTGAAATCGATGGCTTCGTTTATAAGCTGCAAGAGTTCTCTGAAGACAAGTTAATAAAGTTAGCGTGGGCTGGTGGTATCGGCCTTGGTGGGATTCTGGTCATATCTCTTTTTGTTGTTCACTTTGTACGTAAACAGGTTGTTAAACCGCTACATGCTCTTGTCGGTGCGAGCCAAAGAATCAAAAACAGCGACTTCGAGGTAGAACTCAAGGTGACCAGTAACAACGAAATGGGCATTTTGACCAAAACCTTCAACTCGATGGCCAAAGATTTAGGCGTGCTTTATCGAAACCTTGAAGATGTGGTGGATGCAAAGACGATTGAGCTGCAAAATGCGAACCAGTCGCTGCAGGCACTTTATAACTCGTCACAAGAGCTCACGGTGACGCGTATTGCTCCTGAAAACTTCCGAGCTATCTTGCAGCATCTCGTGAGCTTGGAAGGGATTGGATCACTGAGGCTCGAGATTGTCGATAACTCAGGCCGTTCATTGATTATGGATGAAGGTTACGATTCGAATTTAGACTACGAAAAGTTTGAGATGAAACTCGACGATAACGAACTTATTCTCGGCTATTTATACTGTTCATATCACCACGGGCACTCAACTAAAGCTCTGATCGAAAGCTTCATTCAACTGCTATCGAGAGCGATCTACTACAATCGTGCTCAAAAGAAAGCTGAACAGCTTATTATCATGGAAGAGCGTGCCACGATTGCACGTGAACTCCACGATTCATTGGCTCAATCACTGTCGTACTTGAAAATTCAAGTTACACTATTAAAGCGTGTGATTGGCAAACTGCCAGAGCAACAGCACCGAGAGCAATCTGAACAAATCGCGTCTGAGATCGGAAACGGCTTAGCCGACGCTTATACCCAGTTAAGAGAGCTACTCACCACATTTAGGTTGACCATTAAAGAGGGCAACTTTGGAGACGCCTTAAGTACCATGCTTGAGGCGCTCAGCGAGAGAACCGATGCGAAGATTAACCTCACTAATAATCTCTCATCGATCGAGCTTGATGCGCATAGTCAGGTTCACTTGCTTCAATTGATTCGTGAAGCAACAATAAATGCAATAAAACACGCCAATGCCGACTTGATAGATGTATGCTGTATCGATGAGGACGGTGAAGTATTAGTCGTGATAAAAGATAATGGAGATGGCTTTGACTCAAGTAGTTCCAAGGTGAACCACTACGGGATGAGCATTATGCAGGAGCGTGCGGCAAGACTGAATGGCGACTTGACGATTGAAGCGGCGCAAGGTGAAGGCTGTACAGTCATATTGAAATATAAAAGTTTGAAGGAAGTTAAAGTTGACGATTTGTAAAGTAATGCTGGTTGATGATCATCCATTGATGCGCAGAGGTATAAGCCAATTACTGAGCTTTGAAGACGAATTCGAAGTGATTGCAGAAGCAAGTAACGGCACTGAAGCGGTTGCTCTTGCTCATGAAGAAGAACCTGATTTGATCCTTTTGGATCTCAATATGAAGGGCATGTCTGGTTTAGATACCTTGAAAGCACTTCGCACTGACGGTTCTAGCGCAAACATTGTTATTCTAACGGTTTCTGATAGCCCTGCAGACATTGAAGCGATTGTAAAAGCAGGCGCTGATGGCTACTTGTTAAAAGACACTGAACCCGATGAGTTAATTGAACTGCTTAAGCAAGCACACAGCGGTGACAAGGCTTACAGCAGTGTGGTTGCTCGTTACCTAAATGATGCTGGAAGCCGCAATGATATCTTCGAACAACTGACTGAACGTGAAATGCAGATCCTTCAAGAAGTCGCGAAAGGTTACCGTAATAAGCAGATCGCCGATCACCTGTTTATTTCTGAATCGACAGTTAAGGTACATATGAAAAGCTTGTTGAAAAAGCTGCAAGTGCCTTCCCGTACCGCTGCAACGGTTCTGTATCTAGAACGCTATGGTGAAATGAAGTAGGGCTTGTTCCTTTGAGATAACACTATTTCAAGCCTGACTGTTTATACATTTTGTACATGTCTCGATAGTTTTAACGATGTTGAGAAAGTGACATTAAAAAAGGCGCTGAACTTATTAAGTTCAGCGCCTTTTTGTTTACGCATTTTATATTCAGTATTGGTGTTCGTTTGTTCTTCGTTCTTTGAGATTAGAAACTTAAGGCTTACGCCGACATTGGAACCAATACAAGCGTACCGAAGATAACCGTAATAAGACCACAGATTACGGGTACAGACGTACGTTTTACGACTTCAAATGGGCTGATTTTACCCATACCAGAAGTCGCTACGATTACGCCAGATACTGGTGAAATTGTACGACCTAGGTTCGATGCTTGAAGCATTGGGATGATTAGGAACGCTGGGTTCAAGCCCATTTTCGCCGCTAATGATGGAGCCAGTTCTACGAATGCATAGAAAGGTGCATTACCTGAACCTGTCGCAATTGCCGCAGCAACCGTTAGACCTGTGAGGATAAGCATCAATGCGATACCGCCTGCGCCTGCAGATTCGGCAAGACCGATTAGGTTATCAATTGCACCGATAGACATTAGACCTTGAGCAAATACACCCGCCGCAACCAACAGCATTACTACGCCTTTAAATGCTTCGGCCATACCTTGGTAGCAAGAATCTAGGTCTTCTAGTGTTTTTTCGCCGTCAAACTTCTTCACAACGTAATCGATAACAGCGCCCACGAAAATTGAACCTACTACGATGGTGTAGATATCAAGTGAAAGGCCCGGAATGGTACGACCGTTGAATAGAAATACTCCAAAAATAGGTAAGAATGGAAGAGCAGCATAAAAAGCCGGCGCATTCGTTTCAATTTCTGAAACGTCTACTTTTTCCATTGGCGTGTTTTCTTTCTTATCTAGGTATTTGTTCCAGAAGAAAGCCGCACCCGCCATCACGATGATCGCACAGATAGAAACAGGCAGTACCGTTTGAACAGCAAACACATCAAGAGACATACCTGATTTTTCTGCTGCGATAACCACATCACCCGACGTTGGTGAAAGAATGATTGCTGCAGGTGATGCACAAACCGCCACCGCTGCTGGACGAGAAATACCCATTGCCGTCATCATTGGGAATAGGGTCGCCATCAATAGCACGCCAAGGCCTGTTGCAGAACTTACTGCTAGAGACATTAGACACGCTACGATGTAAGCCGCAACAAGAAGTACGTATGGAGATTTGATAGCAGCAAGCGGTTTAGAGAATTGTTTTACTACCACATTGTTTGCGCCGATATGCGTCATGTAAGAAGCAAAGCCACAAAGAAGCATGATTTGCATGCCTAGGCCGCCTCCACGGTACTGAAGCATGTACTTAACGAATTCTAGTGAGTCGGTAACCATGTTACCTGTTGAAGCGACCTTAGCGGGTAAGACTGTGTGACCTATAAGGCCAGTAATAAGAAGTAGGGCAAGGCCAGCTGTCAGTAATACACCTGCCGCTTTATAGCCTTTCACAATAAAGTAACCAACAGCGATAGTAATCACTAATCCGATCAAGAGCTCTAACATAGAAATCTCCACAAAGTTTAAAAAAATATAAGAAAGTGTTTCAGAATATGACAATGAATGTACAGAAAACTGCACTGTGGCACGAGGCATAGTTGAGGTTGATATGATCTAAGACAAACATTTTCTTTGATGTTAATTGTGGTTGTAAATCATGAACAACTACTGTTGTTTAGATGTTAATAAACAAATTTTGTAGCTCGTCAGAATATAACTTGGATCACTTTTGGTTGTTCTAGTTGCATATGTGGCGCCGTTCTATAAACCGTGAGTGTTTTTTGTACTTTGGAAGGGAATGTGTAACGAAGTGGGTATTTATCGAAGTAAAGAGGTGAGAATCTTAGCTTTGACGCTTACTTACGTTTAACGCCTACTTATTTTCCTAAGTAAGCGTTAAAACACAAGCTAGCACTAAAATATAATTAGGGTTAAAAATAGCGAGTGAGTTTAGTTCATATCAAGGCTTTGTTGCGTAATTCCATGGAACTAAATCAAGAACCTACGATCTGATCAGCTACCACCACTCTCTCTCGTAGCCTTATGCCTAAACCTTGTTACAAAACAACCAACTGGAAGCAATACAACCAATCGCTCATTAACCGTGGTTCTCTGACCTTCTGGATCGATGAAGAAGCAATAAGTGGGTGGGCGCAAAGCAAACAGAATAAGCGCGGGAGGCCACGTCGGTTCAGTGATTTAGTTATTACGACAGCACTCATGGTGAAACGAGTTTTTTCTATGCCACTGAGAGCGCTGCAAGGATTTATCGACTCGATATTTAGGTTAGCCCATGTGCCGTTAAGTTGTCCGCATTACACCTGCATCAGTCGTAGGGCCAAGCAAGTTGAGGTCTCATTTAAGACTAAAGCGAGAGGAGCGATACAACACCTAGCCATTGATGCAACTGGCCTTAAGGTTTATGGCGAAGGTGAATGGAAAGTCAAAAAACACGGGACGGATGGCAAGCGGAGAGTCTGGCGAAAGCTGCATATTGCAGTTGATACAAGCACTCATGAGATCATTGCCGCCGAGCTAAGTTTATCAACGGTTACAGATGGTGAAGTACTCCCGAACCTACTGAAACAAACACGTCGAAGCATCCTTGAGGTGTCTGGTGATGGCGCTTACGACACGAGAGCGTGTCGCGCTGCTATTAAGATGAAGCGAGCCGTTGCGCTTATTCCCCCAAGAGAAGGGGCAGCCTTCTGGGAGCGTGGTCATCCTCGAAATCTCGCCGTGGG
>NZ_JBFRST010000004.1:225086-463536 GCF_041473705.1 Vibrio sp. 10N.222.55.B11 | reverse complement strand
TGCGAGATGCGAGATGCGAGATGTGAGATGTGATATTGATATGGCCCCTAAAAAGTAGACACAGGGGTTGTCCCGTATTTAATCAACACGGGACAGATAAAGTAGGGAGAGATTAACGCTTTAAGTCGATGTAAATCTGCTCTACCTTGGTACGAGCCCAATCTGTTTTACGCAAAAATTTTAAGCTCGATTTAATGCTCGGGTCTTTTTTAAAGCAGTTGATGTTCACCATGTAACTCAACTCTTCCCAACCGTAATGTTCAACTAATTCAGTCAGTAGCTTCTGTAGAGTGATACCGTGAAGTGGATTATTGTCTTGTGTCATGAGATTTACCCGTCATTTATTTGCTCTCAGTATATCAGCTTAGCCATCAGAGTTTCCCGACCATTTCAATGAGAAGTCGGTATCGACGATATTGAGCATTTCCCTTCCTTTGTTACCAAACTCACTGACCTGCGTTTCTATCCATTTGGAGAAGCGTTGAATCTTATCGCGATGAAAGTATCCCGGTGGCGCACATAAAAAATAGTTGTATTTTGGTCTTAGCGCTGTATGACCAATTCTAACTAGCTTCCCTTCTTGCAGGTATCGATACACCAAGCTGTGTTTGACTAAAGCGACTCCTTGAACAGAGAGTGCCCCTTCTAGTACAAAGTGAGAGCCATCAAACTGCAACGTGGTGTGACCGCCTTCAACGCCTACTTCATTAAGCCATATTGACCAATCCATGTCTGGCCATCGGTCTTCAATTAGCTCGGCTTTGTGCAGGTCCTCGACACTGTATATTCCATACTTCTCCTGATAGAGCGGATGGCAAACAGGATATAACACTTCATCCATTAGCCAGCGCGACTCTAGATTTGGGTAGTTACCGTGCCCATAGCGTATACAGATATCGATACTCGAATCCTCAAAGGTGATCAGCTTATTGGTCGGTTCAATCAACATAGAAAGATCTGGGTGTCTCTCTCTGAAATCCCCAATCCTTGGCACCAACCAATGCTGGGCAAAAGATGGAACGGTCGAGATCGACAGCTGAGTGGGATTTGGGTCCTGGTTTATTTGTCTGACCCCATCTTGAATATGGGCAAAGCCTTTCTTCGCTTGTAGGTACAGTACTTCGCCTTCATGAGTTAATACTATTTTTCGGTGTTGGCGAATAAACAGATCTGCGCCTAACCACTCTTCAAGTTGGCGAATTTGTTGGCTGACTGCTGCGGCTGTGACAAATAGCTTTTCTGCTGCCAGCTTAAAACTGCCTGTTTCAGCTGCCGTATAAAAATAGTAGATCCCTTGGAATGGTGGGGTTCGTTCTCTCACATTAGTTTTCCTTAACTGAATGCCAGTATCTATCGTTTGTCGACGTTGCTCTGCTGGTTGATTATTGACCACAACAAAGCAAAAGATCAACAGGAGAAAGGCTATGAATACGATCACAGCAACAGCAAATACCAACCATTCATTTTTGTCATCATTATCAATTAAGAAATTCTATTCTAAATTAAGCCTGTACTTTCAAAATCGTAGAACCAGAAAGCAACTGTCTGAGCTACCCGATTATTTACTTAGAGATATCGGGATTACGTCGGAACAAGTCGAGAAAGAACTGAAGAAGTCATTTTGGGAGTGATTCAAGGCAACGTAGCTTTTAACTCGACGTTGCTTTAACTCAACATAGTTTTGTCGGTGTCGGCAGGTTTACGTTACCGTTCTATGTTGAGTTAAGTTTATAGTTTATATAAAGAAGTGGGAGATGAGATTTAACTCTCCAATAGCTCGTTTACTTCTTCGTGCAACCAATTGGTGAACGCGGTAATACGCTCTTCTCTCGGGGAGTTAGGATCAAAGCATAGGTTGACTTGAACCCCAGGTGTCATGCCTATATCAAAGGGCTTCACTAGTAAGCCGCGTTCGATGAAGTCACCAGCTAAGCTGTCTGTTGCCAAGCAAACCCCATGTCCCGCCATGACCGTGGTTAGCCCCATATCAAAGGTACCGACTTCCATCCACTGAATGGTGCTGCTTTGAGTCGATATGTTTGCTTGCCTAAACCATTCATCCCACGGGAAACAACCGCTATCAAACTGAATCAGCCAACATTTGAGGAGTTGTTCAGGTGATGTGAAGTTCAAAGAGTTTGCGAGTTTAGGGGAACAAAAAGGGTAAACCGGTTCGTTGATTAGCATCTCAAGAATCAAGCCTTCTTCAACGCATAGATCTTCACCTTGTCGAATAGCCACATCAATTTCGCCATGTTTTAAATTTGGTGTATCACACCCTGTTAGTATCTTAATTGGGATCTCTGGGTGCTTTACCGAGAACTTCCACAGCCTAGGCAGTAACCAACGAGAAGCAAAAGAGGGGGGACTTCTAACAACAAGTAGCCCTTGAATAGGTTCTGATTGGATCTTGTTTAACCCCAGCAGAATATCTTGAAATCCATCAGAGACATGTCTAAAAAGTGTGTGCCCTTCATGCGTCAAAGTCATTGCACGCCCCTTACGAATAAAGAGCTTACATCCAACCTGTTCTTCTAACTGTCGAATCTTCTGGCTGACAGCAGCTTGGCTAACAAGGAGCTCTTCTGCTGCCTTGCTGTAGCTACTCAAGCGAGCTGCGACTTCGAAGTAACGAAGTCAGGAAAGGTGGCGTAGTCTATTATCCATAACGTCTTCTTATAGTTCTTGTTAGAAATGGTTGTTCGCTTATCGAACAGGTTGTTTTCATAATAACGACAGAACGATGGCAAATACAAGAGAGTAATTATGGAAGCATTAATCCGTTGGACAAAATTTATGGGACTAAGTTGTTTAAAAATAATAAGATCAAAGGAGGTAAGGCTAAGGCGAAACAGAATAAGGTTTTATGTGCAGAACATCTGAGTCGTAGGATGAAAGAAGATATAGGGTTAGAGTAAGAGAATAACGATGCTTCTGATTATACTAAATGTTTATAATCATGACTTATGTATCCATTAGCGTGAAGGCTAGTTTCGCTGGTTATATCTCGGCCACAATATTCATTTGTACTCGCTTAATCCAGCCTGACTTTACCCATTAATCATCGAGTACTTATAAAAATCCATTCCTACTAAACTAAATGCTTAGTTTTCAATTTACGTTGTCTTATTTTTGAGACTTTAACTCTGATTTATATAAAAAAAGCGTCATAATGTTTTTTTCCTTTCTTTGTCTAATGGATATAAAACAGACAGTTATTTTTGGGATTAATAAATGAAAATTAAATTACTATGTTTTATTAGAACCTTTAATTTTATATAAGCAATTGAATTAAATTAAATTAAACAAAAAACAGTTTGAATCCACCTCCGTATTAATAGTGTTGAAATTGATTAATTGAATGCTGCTTGAATAACTCATTTATCAATTCTATATCTGTAATGTTGAGTCTTTCTATATCTCCTAGGATTCTATTGGGCTAGATAGGATGAATAGAAAGACGAAAGGGTGGGGGCTGTATGAAATTTATTTCAAGAGGTTCAGAAGGTAACCGCTATCGAAGCGGTCTAAAATCCAAAATAAAAGGTATCGCTATTATCGAATTTACGATTGTGGTGAGCCTGTTTTTTGCGCTTTTTTTAACGGTTGTTGACCTTGGTATTTATGGGTTCGTTAAACTGACCATGCAACACTCGGCAAGGGAGGGGGCAAGATATGCCATTACAGGTCGTTCTGACTTGGATCCTGACTCATCGAGTGATCGCGAAGCGGCTATCTTGGAAAAAATCTCTCAATCGTCGAGCGGTTTACTCGATAAAGTGATGGATGTTCAGAATATACGTGTTGAAGATGTCTATGGTAATGCAATCACCGGCTTTGGCGGTTCTGGAGACATTATTTCTATTCATCTTGATTGTGAGTGGCCATCTGTAAATCCCTATATGTATGTTTTGCTCGATGATGGAAAATTCAAATTTACCGTCAGCGCAGCGATGAAAAACGAAGCTTTTTAGGGAGGGACTGGATGTTTCCTTTTAAATTGAAAAAAGCCGCTCAGAAAGGTTTTGCAGCAATCGAAATGACGTTGATAGCGCCTTTATTTATGCTACTGATCGTGGCGGCTGTCGACATAACACATCTCATTCAAGCTAACCACGTTATTATCAGTATCAGTCGAGAAGGTGGAAACATTATCTCGCGAAGTAACACTGATACCCCACAAGAAGTCATGGACATCATAGCGACAACATCAGGCACTTTGGATTTAACGCAAGACGGCGTTATTTACATTACTGAGTTGGTCGGTCAAGAAGATGCTTCTCCATACATTAAAAGTCAGTATCGATGGAACCAGCACGGGTTAAGTAAAAACAGTGCTATTTGGGCGAGCTGCAGCAATTGGGCCAATGATGGAGAGTGCTCGGATGTGGATGCTGATGATCCTCCTGTTGTTAACAACTTAGCGGTTGCACTTGATGATGGAGAGATTGTGTACAGCGTTGAAGTCTTTTACGACTACTCGCCTATTTTTAGTCGAGTGTTTGATGATGAATACATTCTGAGCGACACAACATATATGTAAGGGAGGTCGATATGGATAAGGGAACCCCAATCAAATATCGTTACAGTCGTGGGTTAGTGGCTTTGATGTCAATTATTGCGCTGCCTTTTATACTCTTAGTTGTTGGTCTTTCTGTTGATGCTGGTCGAGCTTATATTGTTAAGTCGAAATTATTTGCCGCGGTCGATGCAGCCAGCATTGCGGCTGCAAGGGCGGTCGCTAATGGCGAAGATGCTGGACGGGCAGCTGCTCAAAAATATTTTGCAGCTAATATCCCCGCAGACTTCTATTCAGCCACTCCTAGCTTAGGCGCAGTCAATTTCGCTAATGATTCGTTTGGTAATATCTCTATCGATATCTCAGCAACAGCGCAAGTGCCCACTGTCTTTTTGCCATTGATAGGGCTAGACACGTTTAACCCTGGTGTATCCGCACAGTCGATCCGCCGCCCTGTAGATTTAGTGTTAGTGATTGATAACACAACATCTTTGAGGTTAGGGAGTATCGGCGACGTGACTCAAGATGTCATCGATAGGTCTAAGTCATTCGTTGAGAATTTTCATGAAGGTTTTGATCGTATCTCGTTGGTGAAATTTGCGTTTGGGGCAGAGGTACCTGTTGGGTTCACATCGACTCGAGGACACAGTCGAAGCACTATCAAATCTGAAATTGATAGCTTTAACTTTGGTAGTACCTCGAACGCACAATATACCAATGCATCGGAAGGGATGTATCGAGCTCTGAATGAACTGAGAACGGTGACTGATCCGGCAAATTTGAAAGTGATCGTGTTCTTTACCGATGGAGCACCAAACACCTTTGCAACCACGTTTGATTTTGAGGACGGGGATTCACATACGGGCGCTATTCGATCAAGCGATGGTTCCAGTGGTACGCCGAGAGGGCTTTGGAGGCATGACTCGATAGCCACCACTTTATCTGGTGGCTATGAGGGAAATGATATTGATGACCATATCAGTGAGATGCCCCAGTACTACACGACTCATGATTCAAGCGCCACCGAGTTCAACATTCTAAATCCGTCTCATGCGTTGCGTCCAGTCGCGCAATATGATCCAGATAGTCATTCAGCGAATGATTTGTATACCCGTGTAAATCGGGTTGCGCGTAATCTCGTCGAAGATATTGCGGAAAAAGCCAGAACGGAAGATATTTATGTATTTACGTTAGGGTTAGGTTCATCTCTAACATCAGCGACAGGACCTGATAGCGAGTTTGGTGAAGACTTATTGCTACGGATGGCGAATTCTAGTGCGCTATTAGATGATCCTGATCTTAGTGCGGATTATGACCCTGCTCAGCTTGAAGGAGTGTATTGTCATGCCATCGATGAAGAGGCGCTAGGTCCTTGTTTTGATGAGATGTTAGACGTAATTATCAGGTTAACCTTGTAATAGTTGTCTGCGGGTCGGTTTACTTGCAATAAGGCTGTCAGTAGAAAAACGGTCAATAGGAAGAAAGGCCAACAGAAAGTGGGTCATATAAAAAGAGGGAGCTCTCAAGCTCCCTCTTAGTGCTAGTTTCAGTTTAGTAGCACTCTTTATTCAGTGTTAGGTGGAAGTCATGGTTATTCTTCCCAAACCACCAATTTATCTTTCGGCCAGTTATGACCAACTTCATGGTATTTCTGCTCAAGGATATGTCGCTTGATTTTGAGAGTCGGGGTTAACACGCCATTCTCAATGCTCCATGGTTCCTTAATCATCAATACACCTTTGATCTTCTCATGTGAACCGAGCTGCTCGTTCATTTTCTCGATAACGCGCTTTGTCGTTTTCTCATAGCGAGCTCTATCGAAATTAGGGAAGTCATGCGGTACCACAAGTAGGATTGGGCCTGGTAGGCCAAGCCCTATCAAACACATCATTTCTACGCGGCTGTACTCAAACAGTTTGTTTTCGATTGGTACAGGGGCAACAAACTTACCTTTAGCTGTTTTAAAGGTATCTTTCTTACGCCCACGAATCGTTAGGTAACCTTCACTATCGATATCACCGATATCACCGGTATGAAGCCAACCATCCGAGTTAAAAGACTCTTGGGTTGCAATATCATTCTTGTAGTAACCAGAGAATAAGCCTTTGCCTCGAACTAGAATCTCTTCATCTTCAGCTATTTTGAGTTCGATCCCTGGACCTGCATTACCAACCGTACCAATTTTATCGGCTCTGAATGGGTAGTTGAGCGTGCTGTAGGCGAAAGACTCTGTCATGCCCCATGCCTCGGTAATGTGCAGGCCAACACTCTCATACCATGCGAGTAGAGCGGGTGATACAGGTGCAGAACCACAGCCGAGAACACGAGCTTGGTCTAACCCTAAGCCATCAGCAAGCTTCTTCTTAATGATGTTGTTGATAAACGGAATCTTCAATAAGAAGTTCAGTTTCTTCTGTGGCAATTTGTCTTGGATTCGCTGCTGGAACAGAGTCCATAAGCGAGGAACTGAAATAAACAGTGTAGGGCGATGCATTTTCACATCATCAATAAAGGTGTCTAAAGATTCTGGGAAAGCCGTAACCACGCCCCCCATTACTGAAGAACCAAAGATGTAAACGCGTTCTGTAATATGAGCAAGCGGTAGGTAAGAAAACAGGCGATCGCCAGGTTGGATCCCAATATGGTCAATCAACCTTTGAACAGACCAAGTAAACGCACCGTACGTGAGCATTGCGCCTTTTGGTAACCCTGATGTACCCGATGTATAAACAAGTGACATAAGCTTATCGTCGTGATGCTGAGGGCGTTTGGTTGATCGTTCATGTGTATCAATGAGCTGTTCGAAAGTGTGTTGGCACTTCGCTGCACTGTCGTATGGTAGTGAAATACTCACTAAGCTCGGATTGTCATCAAGTACTTTTTGAGTGGCTTTAGGATCGTCAAGCTTACCCGCAATCACAATTTTACTTTCACTGTGTTCAATACAGTACTGAATGGTGTCTGCACCCGCTGTAGGAAAGATTGGGACGCTGACAAAATCTCCTAACATCATGGCAAGATCGCAGATGAACCATTCTGCACAGTTTTTCGATACGAGAGCGACTCGATCGCCAGGTTGGGCTCCGAGTCCTTCTAATGCTGACGCCAATTTCAGTGCTTTGTCTGCTACTTCTTTATAAGTAAATTCGACAAATTGGCGATTAATAATCTGTTTCAAATAGACTTCATCTGGGCGTTCTTCTGCCCATTTTAAAATCATGTCATTGGGTGTAGGGAGAGCTGTTGCTTGTTCTTGGCTAAACTCGTTAGGCTGAATCATTGTCTAACTCCATGTTTTTCGCTAAGTTATTTTTGGTTATTTTTGTTAAAATCATGTTAAATGTACCATGATTTTTTCTTTTAGGGAGTAAAATTAGCGTTTTCTGTTATCTGTGCAGGCACGTCTATAGCTTGCAGGGGTTACGCCCGTCCTTTTCTTAAAAATTCTTGAAAAATACGACACATCCTTGTAGCCACATTGATAAGAAATTACAGCTATTTTTGATTCGGTATCGGCTTCGATTAACTTCTTGGCTAACAGGATTCGTTTATCGCACACAAAGTCTCTAAAGCTTACTCCAAAGTGTAGATGAAACTTCTTAGAAAAGTAGGTTGCTGAGCAGTGACATTTTTCAGCTATGTCTGTTTCTCTTATTTCCTTGTTAATGTTATCCATAACAAAGTTAACAACTTCAGAAGTAAACTGTTTTGTCGGTTCTTGGTTATTGTTATTCATGTCTCGATCGAGGTCGAAATGTGCTTCAAAGATGTGTTGGGTTTTATGCTTTAGTTCTTCGAATGAACTGGTCAGATGATGACTGATTGTTTCAATTACGAAGAATACATTCTTATGATTTCGAACGTTATTAGGTATCTGATCTGTACAAATAATAACAATTCGCTTGTTCAAGTTTTCACAAATAGATAGTGCCATTTTAAGTAGTTGAAGTTCATCCGTTTTATTCAATATAAAAAATACTAACCTTACATCTAAGTGGCTGATTATAGATATGTCCTGTTTATGGTTTTTTATGAGAAAGTAACGACTTATTTTATTGATGATGATTGAATTAAAGTCGCTATCTATATCTGACAGTAAAGGTGTAATTATATTCATAGTTATTAAACCGGTATCATACTTAAATAAGCAGTAAGAGAAGTATTGATGAATGTGTTTATTTAAATAGATTAGAAGTGCGACAAAAAAGTGCAAGTAAATGGCAAGAAAATCCTAACCGAATATATGGTTCGGCTCTAGATTTAGTTTACAGGTAAATAAAACCTGATACGTAAATCAAGGAGAGATTCTTATGAGTAACTTATTGAAAAACATTAAAGAATTCATGAATGATGAAGAAGGTCTGACGGTCATAGAATATGTGATCGGTGCTGCTATGCTCGTTTTAGGATTGACAACTATATTTAGTGGAATAGGTAGTGCGTTATCAACGAAACTAAGCGCGATTGTTGGTGCGATTAGTACGACGACAGCACCATAGAAACTATGAATATTAAGAGAATAAAAAAGCAGAAAGGACTAACCATTGTCGAATACATTATCGGTGCGGCTTTGCTTGTTTTTCTCGCTTGGGCAATATTCTCTGGTATAGCTGTATCCTTGTTCAGTAAATTTCAATTAATTGTGTCAGGTATATGAATGAATGATAAGTGAATCTCTAGTTTTTTGGGTGCTATTGGTTGTGGTATCAGTATTTGATGTGAAAGAAAATCGAATACCGAATAAGGTTCTGATTTTATTTGTATTGTTGTACTTTATTATTGCGATTAATAGTGGATTAACTTGGGGTTCACTTGGCACTTCTTTGGTTGGGGCGGCTGTTTTTTTCTCTTCGGGACTTATTTTATATTTCTTGAGAGCAATGTCTGCTGGCGATGTGAAATTTTTGGGGGTGATAGGGCTATATGTTGGATGGGGTAACCTACTCGATATTACTTATTATATTATCATTTCCGCGGGAATAATTGCTGTGTTTTACTTACTTTATAACCGTGCGAACAGCGAGTCTCTAACGGTAAAAGGTTATTTTGAAGAGAAACTAATGTTAGTTAGTGGAATGTCAACCAGCACAAAAACTGTGTCAACGGTTCATTCTAGGTATTCAAATAAGGTGACGATGCCTTTCGCACCTTCAGTTGTTATAGGCTTAGCGATGTATAGCTATTTTACGTAATTTAAATTGAAATTCGATGTGTTGGAGAGAACATATGGATATTAGAGGGATACCGTCCCCGAGTAATTTAAAGCCTCAAATATCAGCTCCTTTGGTTCCGACTTCCATTGAATCGCTTGGTATACCTGAAGTTGTGATTGAAAACTTATTACTTAAACACTTATCCGCTTACCCTAAGTCTGATGTGTTGGAGCTTTCTAACCATTTGTGTGTGGTTACCCATATTGTTGAGAATGGACTTGCGGTACTTAGAAAGAAATCATTCATTGAAGTCTTTCAACCAACTTCAGCTTTATCTTTAGACTCCTCTTCACACAGTCATGTTCGCTACTCCTTATCAGAAAAGGGCATAGAAGAAGCAGATCTCGCTTTTACTCGAGATGCTTATTTAGGCCCGGTTCCCGTTTCACTTGCTCAATACAGTGACATTGTAAAACAACAAGACTTGCGAGCGGAATTGGTGACCAGACCACATGTTGAAGCGGCTCTTAGTGATGTTTACGGCGTAGACAAAATGATCTCCGTGCTAGGCCCGGCAATTAACTCGGGACGAGCTCTGCTTTTGTATGGGCATGCCGGTACAGGTAAAACATTTGTTGCGACACGCATAGTTAATGCATTACACACTTCAGTTTTTATCCCTTATGCAGTCTATGCCTTCGGTAACATTATTAAGGTTTTCTCTACGCAACACCATAAACCGCTTGATCGCAACGGCAGTGAAACATTGGTTTCTCTTAAGGATCAGTACGACAAGCGTTGGCTCAATTGTGAGAGACCGAATATTCAGGTGGGCGGAGAGCTAACCATGGATATGCTTGAAGTTAATCATTCAGAGAACAGCCGAGTGTGGTTGGCACCGTTACAAATGATGGCGAATAACGGAATTCTGGTGATTGATGACCTCGGGCGTCAGCCAATGCCAGTCGATAACCTGCTCAATCGATGGATTGTTCCAATGGAATATTACTTCGATCATCTTTCGTTGCCGAATGGTCAGCAAGTGACAATGCCATTTGTGTTGACCCTCGCTTTCTCTACTAACTTAAATCCGGAGAAGATCAGTGATCCGGCATTTTTGCGTCGCTTGGGTTATAAAATCGAATTCAAGCCTCTTAATCTGCGTGACTATGAATCCTTGTGGATGAATGTTGTGGCAGAGAAAGAGCTAGAACTTCAAAGCGGTTTCTTTGAGCGCTTATCTCAAATGCACACGCTTTACAAAGTGCCTCTTTTCCCTTGCTTACCTAAAGATCTCGCTGGTATTAGCAAAGATATCCTTTCATTTGAGCAGCTCCCGCCCGTTATTACTTTCGATATTCTTTCCATGGCATGGGAAGTCTACTTTACCTCTGATGGACACGAGGAAGAAAATAATGAATAAGAGTCAGGTATTCCTATTGTTTTTACTGTCCGTAGTATTCGGCTTAGCGGCTGTATTTTTTGCTAAGCAATGGATGGACAACCAAGTTCAACCGACGATAGAAGTCGAAGAAGTTGAACGTCACCCGGTTGTAGTGGCCTCTCAAGAAATTGAAGCTGGAACCATAATTGAAGAGCAGTATTTAACGACGAAGTTGATGGAAGTTGATTGGATCAATGAAAACAACTATTCGGATAAATCTGAGCTGATTGGTCAGGTTGTCGCTAATACCATTTATGCCGGAGAGGTGCTTCACAAGCTGCGTTTCACCGTTCCTGGTGAAGGCTCCACACTTGCGGCTTTGATTCCTGAAAATAAACGAGCGGTAACAATTCGAGTCGATGACGTTATCGGTGTAGCTGGGTTTCTATTACCCGGGAACAAGGTCGATATTCTCAATACCGTTTCCTACGGTAAAAACTCTGCGGCCACTCGAACTGTGTTGAAAGACATTAAAGTGCTCGCGGTAGACCAGACCGCCAGAACCAAAGAAAACAGCCCCATTATTGTTCGTGCGGTAACACTTGAGGTGACCCCCAAAGATGCAGAAAAGCTTCTGACGGCTAAGAGCAAAGGCAGTATTCAGCTTACCTTAAGAAATCCTCATGAAGTTGAGAAGAAAGTCGTTCGTCGATACGTGCCTAGACCAAGCGTGACCATTATCAAGGGTACGGAAACATCCAGTGTGCGCGTCAAGGATTGAGGTGAGATATGAGAATAATATTAGCGTGTGTTTTGAGCCTGCTTTGTTTTTCGAACGTAAGTTTTGCTGCATTGCAAACCGGAAAAACAGTCACGGTTCCGCATCATAAATCGACGCATGTCGTGTTATCAGGTAAAGCGAGCAAGGTTTCACTTGGCGACCCTGATGTTTTGGACATCGTGATTTTGAAATCTAACGAAGTGTTTTTGATTGGTAACAAGTTAGGTGCAACCAACTTGATGGCTTGGGATTCTCGAGGCCAGTTGATTGAGTCTATTAATATCGAGGTGACTCATGATCTTAATAGCCTGAAATCCAAGCTGTATGAGTTTCTTCCTGACGAGACTATCGAGGTACATAGCGCTCAGAATCGCTTGCTGTTGAGTGGGCAAATCAGTAATCAACAGAAGATGAATGTCGCTATGAGAATTGCTGAAACCTACGCCGCAGGGCAGGCTGCAGATGATTCTAAAGAGAGTGGTAGTGAGCAAGCTGCTGCAACTGGTGTTATCAACTTAATGTCTATCGGTGGCGCCCAACAGGTGATGTTAGAGGTAACTGTCGCCGAGGTTCAGCGGAGTTTAGTGAGAAAGTTCGATGCTAATTTCCACTTCTTCCAAACCAGTGGTTCCAACTTTTCGTGGGGAGCTTCATCTGTTCCTGCTGGTGTACTGGGTGCAACACCAATCTTCGATATTCCTACCTCAACTGATTACGGGATTCTAGGGTCTTTCATCGATAGTAATACCTTATTTACCTTTGCATTGGATGTCGCCAAGCAAAATGGTGTCGCGAAGGTATTAGCAGAGCCGAATTTAACTGCATTGAGTGGCTCTAAGGCCGAGTTTCTAGCGGGTGGTGAATTTCCAATTCCAGTTCCGGATGATGATGGGATTACCATTGAATACAAAGAATACGGGGTAGGGCTGAAATTTATACCGACCGTACTCAGTGATAAAAAGATCAACCTGAACTTAGCGGTTGATGTAAGTGAAATTGCGAACAGCAGTTCATTGACTATCGACCCCGGCTCGACCAACGCGACTTACTTTATTCCACCAATTACACGTCGAAGCGCCTCTTCTACGCTTGAGCTTGCAGATGGACAAACCATCGGTATTGCAGGGCTACTGAGCGAGAACGTGCGTGATATCAGCAACAAAATGCCGGGTATTGGTGATGTGCCGATCCTAGGCCAGCTTTTCAATAGTCAAGAATACGTATCGGGAGAAACAGAGCTTGTCATTCTTGTTACTCCTCGACTCGCTAAACCAGTGGACAGAAGTCAAGTCACACTACCAACTGATGCCTTTGTTGCCCCTAATGACCTGGAATATTACTTGTTAGGTAAAAGCGCTTACATTGCTGAGCCTTCTGACTCTGAAGACAAGAATAATTCAAGTTCCGCTAAAGACATCGCGCCAACTGATGGTGGTAGCGAAGGTTCATTTGGTCATGATTTATAAGGAGATAGATATGATTAGAACAATGATGGTCTTTCTCGCACTGGTATTAGTCGGTTGTGCGAATGACGCGCCTTTGGGGCAGTCGGTTGCTAAGCTGAAAATGGAGCAAACGTACAACCCGAATGCAACTCAAGAGAACTTGCAGGTTTTACCTGATGGTACCGGGGAGCGCATGCAGGCTGGTTACGACAGTTACGTGGGTAAAGGCGATGAAGATCTTTCAGAGAGCAATAGTCAGGTCTTACAGAGCTTTAATTAGTTTGGAGGTACTTTATGTTGTATCAAGTATCAAGAAAACCTAAAAAACAGGGCGGATTGGTTGTCATATTTGTGACTATAGCGTTGCTTGTCTTCCTTGCTGTGTCAGCGTTAGCCGTGGATATCAACCATATGCTAGTGAATAAAACGCGCTTACAGAATGCGGTTGACTCAGCGGCGTTAGCGGCAGCGACTATTTTGGATAACAGTAAAGATCAAACCGCGGTATCTGCAGAAGTTACATCAACATTGAATGCTATGGCGGGGGCTTCTGGTAATCATGAATTTGATTTCTCAACTGCAGTGGTTAGCGTTGAATACTCTAACGACCCTCAAAGCTTTGCGGGGACCCCTACGTTTGGTGCTGATGATGATGTATATGTTCGAGTTAATGTCAGCTCATTAGATATGGATGAATTCTTTATTCAGATGTTTGGTTTAGCAAAAAGCGTATCGGCAACAGCGGTCGCAGGACCAAGCTCAGGACTGCAAGTTGTGAATAATATTGTACCCATTGGAGTGTGTACTGGTGACGGGACTTCAGATAACGATATTAACGAAGATGGTTATGATGATGCTACCGGTGAGGCAATTACCAATGTCTTTGGTTATGAGGTAGGTACAGTTCATGCTCTAAAAGTGGGCGATAAAAAACTGTCTCAAATGGGAAATGGTAATTATCACCTACTGGACTTTGGATCTGGAGGTAGCACGGTAAAAGAAGCCTTGGCTGGTTACTATGATTACTCTGTCGCTATTGGCGATAGTGTTACTACCAAGCCTGGGGGAACGGTTGGGCCTACAGCTGATGGTTTAAATACTCGTTTTGGTGATTATGGTGGCGGCTTATCAAGTTCAGATTACCCATCTGATTATGTAACGACTGAGCCCAGTTCTGAAATTAAGATAGACAGTAAAACGGGTGATATTGATTTTGATGGCTCTTATACCTATTCCCAATATGAGGCTGACACCAACGCATGTATAGCAAGTATGGGCTCTGGTTGTGTGTCTGGTGGTACAGCATGGCGACGTATTCTTCCTATTCCTATGGTCGATTGCTCAGGTAAAAGTGGTGGAGTAACCAGTTTTACCGTTCAGAAAATAGGGTGCTTCTTCTTATTACAAAAGGCGCCAACTAACAATTCCGGTACTCCTGCAGTATTTGGTGAATTCATACATTCTTGTAGTGTTGCTGGCGGTTCTGGTGGGGCTGAGTCATCAACTGAAGGTCCTTACAAAATTGTTTTGTATAAAGACCCAGATGGAGGAGGCTCTTAGTTATGGATAACAACTTTAAAAAACAACAGGGCCTCGCTGCAATTGAAATGTTGATTGCGACACCAGTATTACTGTTTTTCTTGGTGTTGGTTCTTGAACTGGGAAACATCCTAATTCACTACAATGTCATCTCAAAATCGGTTCAAAACGGAGCTCGTTATGCTGTAAGTGAGGTGTATGGAACAAAGGGTGGGACATTAGCTCCTACTGCGGAAATTCAAAATATTGTGGTTTACGGTAAGAACACTGTAGGTACGGCGATACTTTCTAGCCTTGCAACTTCTGATGTAGTTGTCACTCCTCCTTCAGCAGACAGTTATGTGAGAGTAACGGTTAATTACGACTATGTTCCTCACTTTTTATCGATTCCATTTTCATCTGAAAGCTTATCTGTTCCCTTAAGTGTGTCGTCTGTTATGAGGGTTTTCTGATGAAACCAATCAACAAGCACAACGGCTTAGCCATTATCGAGTTTACGATAGTTTCTTGGTTGGTTTTCTTGCTGATTTTTCTGATTTTGGCTTTGGGGGCTTATGTATTCTCACTCCAGATTGTTAACGAGGCGACGAGAAAAGCGGCAAGGCTAGCGACCGTTTGTTACGTCTTAGACCGCGATAACATTGCGGGGATTGTTGTAGAAGACATTCCACTACTGGGGTTTAGCGATAGCAACTTGGAGGTGGCGTATTTGGATGCTGCTGGCTCTGAAATTGCCTCTGATTTCGAAACCAATTTTAGTGCGATTAAGTTTGTACGAGCAAGAGCGACAGGCTATGGCATTCAGCTGATCAGCAACCTCAGCTTTTTAGGGACAAATGGGTTTCTTGCGGCACCTGCGTTTGAGACGATTTTGCCCGCTGAGAATTTAGGTGTAATCAAAGCCAATACAAATACTAGGACAAGATGTCCGGAACAAATACAGGGTGGGTAATATGGGCGAAGCAATTGATATTTTACCGAATGAAGACGATGCGATTCGCCTTAAAACCAACTTGAATGTATGGCTTATCTATAGCAATGAAAACTTTCATGCTCATATGAGGCAGCAATTGAAACGTTGTCGAAATATTCATATCGACTCTTTTTCATTATTAGGCATGACCGAAGAATATGTGAGAAGCATAGATACTCCCGACCTTATCTTTGTCGAAGCGAGTGGTGGTTGGGCTCAGAAAATGGTCGATCTGCAAAGCTATAATCTGCAGTTGGAAGAGCATGATTTATCTTTGGTTGTATTCGGTGATGAGAATGACAATGGATCATTAAAAATAGCGCTAAGACTGGGTGCTTCTGATTTCCTATCTCATGACATTTCTATTTCTGGTCTCTTACCGTTACTCAAGAAAACCGCAGCGGAAAAAATTGAAAACTCTAGCTACGGGGAGGTGTTCCTGTTTATTAACACCAAAGGTGGAATGGGGGCGACAACCTTAGCGCTAAACACGGCCGTTGAAATAGCAAGTTACCATCCGAATGAGGTGCTTTTACTTGATATAGACCTTCAATTTGGAGTTATTCCTGAATATTTGAATATCACCCCCGCCTACAGTATTTCTGATGCTATCGACAGCTCAAATGACCTGGACGAGATGTCTTTGGGAAGCTTAGTGAACAAGCATGCTTCAGGATTACACGTTCTAAGCTTCAAACATGAAAATAATGCGGATGATTATGAACATGCTCAAAAGATTGGGAGATTGTTGCCCGTATTACGTCGCTTCTATCGCTACATTGTTATCGATTTCTCTCGAGGGTTAGATCATATCTTCGCATCGGCTATCTCCCCTGCGACTAAGGTGTTACTCGTTACTCAACAAACCTTAGTGTCGGTCAAAAACAGTAACCGTTTAGTCAGAACTCTGAAATTTGAGTACGGGTTACAACAAGACGCAATCGAGATCATCGTGAATCGTTATGAGAAACGACAAACCATTAAGTTATCAGACATAGAACAAACCGTTGGGAAGCATGATATCCATTTAATGCCTAACGATTTTAAGGTCGCATTGGAGAGTGCCAATTTAGGTCAGCCATTGGTTGAGTCAAAAAAGAAGAGTTCGATTACACGCTCGATCATCGATTTGTCTCATATCCTTTCTCCTCCAGAGCAAGAAGAGAAAAGTTGGCTCAAAAAGATATTTTCATAGGTTGTTTGTTCTAAGCATAGATGAGGGATCGTTATGTTCTTTAAACGAAAAAATATAAATCCGGAGTTTGAAAAAAAAGTAGAACAGTTTTCGCAACAAGAGAGCGAGAATATTGCTGCCTTTCCTCAAGGAGCCGTTAGTGATTCTGTTGTTCTTAAAGGGCTAGATGCCAGCGAAGAACAAGAAAAATCGGTTAATGAAGCAAAAAAAGTCTTAGAACAAGAGTTATCAATTAAGCATTATTTTCATAAACAGCTCTTAGAGACACTTGACCTTGGTCTGCTTTCAAGCCTTGATAAAGAGCGCGCTAAAGTTGACCTTCATGAAGCGATTGTTCAGCTAATGGCAGACGATCAAAGCCATGCTCTGAGTGCGGAAGGCCGGAAAAGAGTGATCAAACAAATCGAAGATGAAGTGTTTGGTTTGGGGCCTTTAGAGCCATTGCTAGCCGATAAAACCGTATCTGATATTTTGGTTAATGGGCCTAAAAATGTGTTCGTTGAGCGAGGTGGTAAGTTAGAAAAGACCCCTTATACGTTTTTGGATGACCGACATCTTAGAAACATCATTGACCGTATTGTTAGCCAAGTGGGACGTCGAATTGATGAAGCCTCTCCTATGGTGGATGCACGATTGGCCGATGGCTCTCGGGTAAATGCAATTATCCCACCTCTTGCCTTAGATGGCCCATCGGTATCCATACGACGCTTTGCGGTAGACAGCCTAACTATGGACAACTTGCTGGAATATAAGTCAGCCTCTCCGCAAATGGCGAAATTTGTCGAAGCGGCCGTTAAAGGTGAGCTCAATATATTAATTTCAGGCGGTACGGGGTCAGGGAAAACCACGACGCTTAATATCTTTTCTGGTTTCATCCCACGAGATCAACGAATCATCACAATAGAAGATTCCGCAGAGCTTCAACTCCAGCAACCCCACGTTATTCGTCTTGAAACTCGTCCGGCAAACCTTGAAGGAAAAGGTGAGATAAGTCAGCGAGAGCTAGTGAAAAACACGTTACGTATGCGACCTGACCGTATCGTTGTCGGGGAGGTGCGTGGTAGTGAAGCGGTCGATATGTTGGCTGCGATGAATACCGGGCATGACGGTTCCCTTGCAACCATTCACGCCAACACCCCTCGTGATGCACTAAGCCGTGTAGAGAACATGTTTTCGATGGCGGGCTGGAACATTTCTACCAAAAATCTCAGAGCGCAGATTGCTTCTGCTATCCATCTAGTAGTTCAGATGGAAAGGCAAGAAGATGGTAAGCGCCGTATGGTTAGTATCCAAGAGATCAATGGTATGGAAGGAGAGGTCATCACTATGTCTGAGATCTTCCACTTTCAGCGTCAAGGCATCGATGAGCATGGCAATATTTTAGGTTATTACACCGCAACCGGTGTAGTGCCTCAGTCTCATGACCAATTGGTTAAGCGTGGTCTTGATCTACCTTTTGAGCTCTTTACTGAATCACATAGCTGAGGAACGGATTATGGATAACGTAACTGTCTCGCTGGTCCTATTGTTTGTTGCGGTGTTGTTTATTTCGCAAGCCTTGTTATTGCCAGCAGCCGGGAAAAAAGCCAAACACAAAGAGTTATCTCGCCGTCTAAAAGAGACACAAAGAAATATTGATGAAGAGAGCTTGTCGCTCTTAAAAGAGCACTACAACAAAGAGCTATCACCGCTCGACCGAAAATTAATTGTGATTCCTTTCTTTGCCGACCTAAAACGTATGCTGGAATTAGCGGGTCTCCACCTTACGTTAAGTCGCTTTTTGTTCATCGTATTTTTGTGCGGAACCTTATTGGCTTTAATGGCTTTAGTGTTTAATCAAGTGTGGTTCATTTGTGTAGCCGCTTTCGTCTTCGCTTGGGTTGTCGCTTATCTGTTTGTCCAAAATAGAGTGACATACAGGATGGCTCGATTCGAAGAGCAGCTGCCAGAGGCTCTGGATATTATTCGAAGAGCCTTACAAGCGGGGCAGCCATTGGTTCAGTCTTTCAATGAGGTGGGTGAAGAGATGCCTGAGCCGATCGGTGTTGAGTTTAAGAACACCTATAACCTGCTTAATTATGGCTACGACTTGAGGCTCGCGATCATGCAAATGACAGAGCGAGCACCGACCGTTTCGATGTTGGCTTTCTCAAGTGCCGTCATGTTGCAGAAAGAGACAGGGGGGAGCCTCTCTGAGAATCTGCAAAAAGTATCTGAGGTATTAAGAGCCCGCTTTAAACTCGAAAGAAAGATCAAAACCCTCTCAGCTGAGAGTCGCCTTTCTGCTTGGATACTGACCCTTTCTCCGTTTGCCCTGTTTTTCGGTCTTAAATTCGTAAACCCTGAATACATTGAGCCTTTGTACAGTGACCCTAGAGGAATATCGATGGTCAGTATTGGAGTGATCTTGTTGGCGATTGGGGCATTGTGGATAAGAAAAATAATAAATATCGAGATATAAATTATGGAATTCTTTGATTTAGAAGTATGGAAACAAGCACTCTCTGAGTTCGGGATCAGCAGTCAAACCTTACTCTACGGGATGATTTTGCTGACCACGATGTTACTTACCCTCACTCTTGGTTTTCTTTTTGTTGGCGCTCGTTCACCGTTGGATAAAAAGTTAAAACAGATTTCTGGAGGTAGCCAAACGGGCAGCCGGAAGTCTTATGATTTTACGAATACCTTGGAGTCGTTAACGCCATTTATTGGGCGAGGGAACAAAAAGGACAACGAAAGCTATTCAGAAAAGCTCATGCACGCTGGATACCATGAAAAAAGTGCGCTTTCAGTCTTTTATTCCATCAAAGTGCTTTCCGCTCTTATCGGGTTTGTCTGTGCGTTCGTGGTGTTTTATCTGGCGATTGGTGACAGTTATAACAACTTATTGATTGTGACTTGTATCTTTGTCGGCACGTTTTTACCCAACTTTGTATTGAGTAAAATGCAAAAAGAGAGACAGAGAAAAATTAGAAATGGGGTACCTGACGCGCTCGACCTTTTGGTGGTTTGTACTGAATCAGGCCTTGGCTTTAATGCGGCGCTGGGACGAGTTGCTAATGAGTTATACATCTCACAGCCCGAACTTGCCGATGAGCTGGATACGGTTTTTGCCAAAATTCAGGCGGGTGTCACGATGCCAGATGCTTTGAGTCAACTTGTCGAACGGACTGGCCTTCATGAATTAGACGGGCTCGTCTCTTTGCTCTCACATGCCTCCAGAATGGGGGGGAGCTTAGCGCAAACGTTACGAGACTATACCGAAGATTTTCGAGATAAGCGCCAACAAGCTGCGGAAGAGATTGCAGCAAAAATACCAACTAAAATGTTGTTTCCTATGTTGTTATTTATTTGGCCGTGTTTTTTTATTGTTGCCCTAGGACCTGGGATGATGATTGTTATGGACGCATTAAGTGCGCCAGGAGTTGGTTTATGATGCTAATGAACAGAATGGTTTTACTTTTGCTGCCGCTATTAGTTTTAGGGTGTGCTTCTTCTGATGAGCCAACCAATCAGTTTGATGCTGAGTTGTATTCGGGGAAGCCCATTGACACCTTAACCAGTGACGATCCTCCGGTTAGTGAAAAAGAAGCGATCATGCGTGGTGATGTGGCGCTGAGAGATAACAATATCGATCTAGCGCTTTATGAGTACATCCGATCTCTGTCTTTCCCTGAGCAAGAGTTTCACGATAAAACGCTGTTTACGATTGGCCGAATTCACTCATCGAGAGGCAACTACGCGCTCGCTGAAAAAGCCTATCTGGCGGCACTAGATTTTAATCCGGCGCATACTGAAGTGTTGGAGCAACTTGGGGTTCTATATACCAAGCAGCGCCGCACCGATGAAGGACGAAGTTATTTTTTTAAAGCGATTAATGCCGATCAAGTTCGCTTGAAAAGCAGTGAAACGACTAAAAATTACCAAGCGTTAAGCCAAAGTGAAGTTGCTGGCTTGAAGGTGGATAGCATGTCGCCAGCACTCGCTTATATGGGAATTGGGGTATTGGAGGATGTTGAAGGTAAGCATCAAATAGCTCAAGAGTATTTTAAAAAGTCGCTCACTATCGATAAAACCTCAGTAAAAGCCTTGTTGAACATGGGCTACTCCCATTACATGTATGGCAACTACAAAGAAGCGTATCAATACACTCGTTCGGCGTTAGAGATTGAGCCTAACAATGAGAAAGCTCAGAATAACCTTGCCCTTATTTACTTAGCTTCCGGCGATGTGAAAAAGGCGATCAACGTTTTTATGCGTCATATGGATGCTCCCGAAGCGTTGAATAATGTCGGGTATTTTTTAATTCTCCAAGGTCGACCTGATGAAGCGATTCCTTATCTTCAACAAGCGATCGATAAAAAGCCGTCTTACTACAAAATTGCTAATGAGAACCTAAATAGAGCGTTGGCAGAGGTAAGGGAAATGAAAGCCAGCACCCCGATATAACGCCCTATCAAGTTAAGTCATTCTAAATAAGATAGCCCCTGATGAGTTTCCTGATCAGGGGCTATTATTTGTAACTCAGTTTAGTATCTAAAGTTGGGTATCTAAGTGCTTAATTATAAATAGTTAAGCATCGCACCAGCGGCGATAAAGGTACCCACTAAACCTACAATCGGCATCTTAATTGTTTTCAATAACCACACACCAACAATGATCAGAGCGAAGTCTATGCCGCTGCTTACTGCGCTTGTGAAGATCGGTTGATATAGCGCTGCCAACAATAAACCGACAACCGCCGCATTCACACCAGTAAGAGCGCCTGCCACCAAAGGTTTGCTTGCAATCGCCTGCCAGTTTTTCAATATACCGAGTAGCAATAAGAAGCCCGGTAAGAACACAGCAATCGTTGCGAGTAGTGCGCCTGTGATCGGTGCCGATGGCATCAATACATAACCTAAGTAAGTCGCAAGTGTAAACATAGGCCCTGGTACTGCCTGTGCTGCTGCATAACCTGTTAGGAAGGCATCTTGAGACAGTTGGTCACCAATACCATTTTGTAGCAACGGAAGTACCACGTGGCCGCCACCGAATACTAAGCTACCTGCTTGGTAGAACAGGCCAAACACTTCAATACCTTGAGAGTAAGCACTGAATAGAGGCAGACCAACCAGCAAAGCAACAAAAATCACCAGAGGCGTTACCGATATTTTTTGCGTTGAAGGTATCGTTTTGAGCTCTTGAGACGTCAAGAACTTACTGCCAACCATTGCTGCAAATAGAAGCACTAAAACTTGAGGCCAGATGCCTGGAATCAGTAGTAGTACAATCGCGGTAATCACACATAAGGCGGTCGCTATCTTCGATTGGCAAAAGTTCTTGTACATACCAAAGGTTGCATCAGCTACAACCACTACCGCTAATAACTTAAGCCCGTGAATGATTGAATTGAAAAGTGGATCTTCCAATAGCTGGTTGCTGACTAGCGCCAATATCAGCATCAGAATCACAGATGGGGAAGTGAAGCCGACAAATGCAGCAATAGCACCTGTTAATCCACCTTTCTTGTAGCCGACCGCAAAGCCAACCTGACTTGAACCTGGGCCCGGTAGAAATTGACTAAGAGCGACAATCTGCCCGTACTCTTCGTCGGACAACCAGTTCAGTTTCTCAACAAAGGTTTTACGGAAGTAGCCAATGTGTGCTGCTGGTCCACCAAAGCTAATCCAGCCAAGCCAGAAAAAGGTTTTAAAAATTGAAAGCATGATCGATTCCAGATAAATGTTTAGCGTAATTTAGGTGGAGTTGAACTATGATTCAAATTAATTGTTTTAATTATAACTATGAATAAAATGGGTTAGTTGACATGGCTGATTTTAATTGGAAAGGGATCGACCTTAACTTGTTGATTGCACTGCAGGCTTTGTATAAAACGAATAGCGTGAGTAAGGCTGCTGAGCGTTGTTATGTAAGCCAATCTGCGATGAGCCATAGCTTACAAAGGCTACGAAAGTTGTTTGATGACCCTTTGTTTGAGCGTGTAGGTAGCAAGATGGAGGCGACCGACCGAGCCATTGAACTATCGAGCACAGTGGACGCGCTACTGAATACCATCCAGTCTGAAGTTCTGTTATCTAAACGTTTTGAGACCGAGAGTTTCAAAGGGAGCTGGAAAATAGGGTTGACGGATTACGCAGAGCAGATGTTTGGCCCAATGATATTCGATTTGATCAAAGAAGCTTCACCAAACTCTCAAGTCGCATTTTTTAATGTTAATCGAGGCAACTATCAGCAAGTATTTGAAGAGGCAAAGCTGGATATCTCGATAGGTAGTTTTGGAGAGGTGCCTAAGCTGTTTGGTATTGATCAACTCTACACCGAGCAGCATGTTTGCTTACTTGATAGCTCAGTGCTTGGTGTTGAACTGCCGATGTCGCTAGAGACATTTGTGTCTGTCGAGCATGCATTAGTTTCCCCCAATGGTTCTCTAAAAACGGGTGTAGATATTAAATTAGCGGAACTCGGTTATACGAGAAAAGTGGCGATTGCATCGAGTAATTTTTTGACGGTAAAACGACTGATAAGTGGCAGGAAGTTGCTGTGTATCGTGCCTAAGTTGGTCGCCCGAACTGACCCTAATGTGGAGAGCTCGCTGATAGCCGTTGCCCCGCCGATAGAGGTTCCTGATTTTGACATTCAACTTGTTTACCGCAAGGGAAAGCAACTCGATGATAAAAGTATCCACCTGAGAAAAACCATTAGTCAGGCTGTTGAAGAAGTAACGGGTCGAAGAGATTAACTCGTTATCCGATGTGATAAAGGGTGGGACATATCTAGTTTATGGAGCTTTGATTGGTGGTGTCCGTCTTCGCAACCAGTAACCAATAGCGTGCCAAAGAGCGACGACTAATATCGCCCCTAAGTATCCGTCGATTGCATAGTGCCAAGCCAAGTGAACGGAGCCGATCTGGACAATAAAAGCATAACCCCACGCCAAATATCCCAGCTTTTTGTTCAACCTAAATGCTGTCATTGCCATTAACACTGCGATAGTGACATGCAAACTAGGCATCGCAGATATTCCCGTTCCTCGGCCTCTTATGCCAGTAACATAGCTATCCCAAAGCATATCCTGCGCGGATAGCATCCAAAGTGGGAATAGATTCGCTTGCTTTAACTGGAGGTCTTGCGCTTGTAGACGTTCCATTAACCTAAGATAGAGATCTTGTTCATAGAAGTGGTGAAAGTAGGCGGGTCCCGCAGACGACAACAGCGTCGCTATGACGTTACCTAGGAGAAACCAAGATATCAAAAAGGTCAGGATAAACTGATTACGAAGTTGGTCATCTTTTCGATAGATGATGAAAAAAAGTAACATTCCCCACATCAGAAAAAACCATAAGTTGTATAAGAAGTTCATCACCAAAGTTGAAGCTGCATTTGGCAGGAAGAAGTGTGTGAGTTCCCATGGAGATACGCCAAAGTGCAACCACTTATCTAAGTGGTAAAAAGCGAGGTCTAAAGTGTAAGGATTGAAGTGCGGGATGAGTGATTTGATAAACGTGTAACTCGAAAATGAGATGTTCAAAGCGAGCATTAACAAGACAAAGTAAATGGGTTTCGAGATAGGAAATAGCAGTGATTTCACTTTTTTGATGAATCGTATAGTCGGTTTTTTTTCTCTCTTAAACAGTAAATAACAGTAATAATACGTTGCCCAGATAATAAAAGTGACATAGCAAATGGTAATTAAGACATCGATATAACTATAGATGTCATACTTCATATTATTTGGGACAAATAGGTTGATGGTTAAGGTGAGCGGAGCAATGAATGCCACGTACCATAAAATCAGTTTGTTTCTTCTAAATTCATGGAGTAGGGAAGCTAGCAAGGTTGATTGTTCTTTTCGAGGCGCGGGCTTGGCGGTGGTCGTTTCTGAATCCATATAGCCCCTCCTCAAGATTTCCAATCATGATTAAAGGTTAGTTCATCTGAGCTGTTTTTCTACTCTGGGCTTGGTCTCTGCGACAAAAATAAATGAAATAATTCCTTCCATTTTTCACAACCCGACTATACTTAATTTACGACTCAAGGCAGTCGTAAAGAATAGGCTTTTTGATTTACCTAAGTAAAAAAATTGGTTATATCCTCATGATATAGCTTAAAAATCTACCAGGCTAAACGGACTTAGTTGGTCTTAAAAGCGCTAGCTCCCCCTAGCGCTTTTTTCTTTTGGTCGAGATAAATTTCGACGTATCAACAACAACCTAAAAAGAGAATCGAGTCCATTTCTTAGCTCGCCAGCGATAGGCCATGATGATTCCACGGAACCACTCGTCCATCGCGATTGCCATCCAAGCACCCAATACGCCATAACCCCAATGCACGCCAAGCAAATAGCTCATGGCAACCCCAATGCCCCACATGCTGAGAATGCCCATTTTGATCGGGAATTTAATGTCGCCAGCAGCCTTTAGACAAGAGATAAAGATAAGGTTAAATACTCGTCCAGCTTCAAGAATGATGGAACCTGCAATCAGTGCCGCCGTTAGCGCAATGATCTCTGGATCTTGCGTGAACAGATCGAGAATTTCGAAACGGAACACATACACCATGCAGGTGATCGCGGTCGACGCGATAAAGCCAACCACAAAGTAACGTTGCACGCGCTTGGTAATCTCGTCGATCCAACCCTTACCAATGTAATAGCCTGTTTGGATTTGGCTGCCTTGACCAATTGCCAGTGCAAACGCAAAAGAGAGGCGAGCGATGTTTTGTGCGTAAGTAAACGCAGCCAGTGAAGACGTACCCATCTGCACTACAAAGAAGGTAATGCTGATCTGAGCCATGTTATAAGAGAGCACTTCTCCAGCGTTCATCGAGCCGATCTTCATGATTTTTTGATAGATGGCTTTCGGCACAGATTTAAACTGCTTCACTGGTAGATAAATCCCTTTGCTTCTGACCACACCAATCAAGATCAACATTCCGATTACTTGGCTAATGACGGTCGCGGTCGCAACCCCTTGCACGCCGTATACAGGCAAACCAAAAGGTTGATATAAGGCACAGTAGTTACCGAATACGTTGATGACACCTGCAATCATATTGATCACCATCGGTGACTTTGAATAGCCATGACTGCGCAAAATAGTGGTGAGAACCACACCTATGGTTACATTGAAGGTGAGAGCACCACTGATGAACAGGTATTCTTGCGCGTACTGTTCGACTTGAGGTTCGAGTTGATAAAGCGGGATAAAATATTCAGCAACAAGAACGGCAATCACACTCAGTAGCACACCGGCAATAATGGCCAGAATGATACTTGCTACACCCACGTGAGCGCTCTCTTGAGTGCGGGAAGCACCATTGTATTGCGCGATTAGAATACCCGTACCACTGCTGACCATGGTCGAGACAATGATCAGGAAAAAGGATATCTGAGAAATAACACCAACGGCAGACACGGCTTTGTCCGAGTATCCCGATAACATGAATACATCACTGGTGTTGAGTGCGGTTCTTAAAAGAACTTCGATAAAAATTGGCCAGGTGAGCGCAACGATTCCCATACGTTTGTTTAGGGTGGAATCAGCATTAGGCATTTAGGTTTTCTCAAAAAAGGGGTAGGCGACACTATAGTTTAGCTACTATTTAGTAAACGACTATCAAATTAATGTCCGGAAGACTAATAAGGATAAATAAAATTCGAATAAGTCTTCAGAATTCAATATTTCAGTGAGGGTGATGAAATTTTTGAATGGGATTTCATAGCAAGAGCACTCTTTGCTTTTTGTGAGTAAAAGCTTGCCTGTGTTAGCTGAGTACAACGAACAGAGTAAAAGGATCATAGTAGGCCAAATAGTCTAAATACTTTTTTTTTAGATTATTTGCTTCAGGTATAAAAAAGGCACTCAGCGAGAAACTGAGTGCCAAAGTCTGAAATTTATGAGGTTAGATTTTCATTGAATTTCAGAAGACAGGTATAGGTTTTGATTTACTCTGCGTCAGTAAAGAAATCGTTGTAAAGCATGTACAGGTGAGCCGCACTCCAAGAGAAGTTTGGTGCGCCTTGTTGTTCACCATTTAGTGGGTTGTAGTTCTCACGGATAGGACCGTCTTGAACTAACCCATCTGCATGGTCAAAGAACGCGCCTGCCATTTCAATCGCATCATCACGGTAGCCGTAGCTGTCCATGCCTTTAAGGCCGAAGTAGAACTGGTCTACCCATACACGTCCACGCCAGTAAATATCTGGGCCAAATGCTGGGCTAGAAAGCGCTGCCGTACCCAGCGGAACGTAGGTGTTGAACTCTGAGGTATCTTTCATCACAGAAACAACCGCATCAGCGTGATCTTGCGTTGCTGCGCCATTGAACAGTGGTGACCACCCTTCAGGGCCTTTACCACGTTCTACAATCGGTTTACCTGCACAGCCATTGGCTAGTGGTTTGTCTTCAATGCGAATGTCGTAGAAGAAGTTAGTGCCTTCGTCGAACATACAAGTGTTGATGTAGTTCGATAGGTGTTCTGCTTTTTCACGGAACTCTTTTGCTTCTGCGTCTTTACCTAGAATGTCAGCCATTTCTGCTAGGTACTTGTTATCGCTGTACATGTAGCTTGCTTGGTCGACAGATTCTTGCAGTAGCGAGTAGCCTAGCAGTGTGCCGTCTTCAGCGCGGTTTTGAGCGAACTCAACATCCCAATCGCTGCGCTTACCACCGTTTGCAACGTATGCGTCTAGCTGGTCTTTATCAATGAAGCCAAATGCGGCTGCATCGTCACGGCCTGATTCCCAAGATGCAGCCGTTTGTGCGGGGCTCTCGATGTAATCGTAGTTGCCTTCTGCTACCACTTTATCCAGTGCTGCTTGTCCTACGACTGTTTCGTGCTTATCGCCACGAACCACGGTGAAGTACATTTCACCTTCAGGTGTGTTGTGTGCTTTGTCGCGAGCAGCGCCATACTCTGGAACGCCATTGCCGTTGTTGTCACGGTTGCGTAGCCACCAGTCGTGGTATGCCACTAACTTTGGATACATCTCTTCTAGCCAAGCTTCATCGCTGGTGGTCTTATAAACTTCCATTACCGCCCATGCTGCTAGGCTCGGTTTGGTGTTACGCTCATTCCAGTTACCGCCGTCGCCGCCACGTTCTGGGCTTAGGTTGTAAGCGAGTAGATCTGGCACGTAGCCCTCATCCCAAGGGCGAACGGCATCGTCGGCTTGGATTTGGTAAGCGAACATTGCACGGATGTTATCTTTCGCTACGTCTGGGTTGAAGTGAGCCATTGCGTAGGCTTGTTTCCATGTGTCCCACGGCCAAGTTTGGTTGCCCGAGAACCAACGCGCCGTTACTGATGGTGTTACAGAGTCAAACTCCATCGCACCTGCAGCGCCGCGCCAGTTACCGTTTAGGGTTTCCATCGCCTTAACCGCAACACGCTCTTGTTCTGGTGTTGCGTTCGGGTTGGTTAAACCCATCTCAAGATAGCCTTCCCAACGCTCTGCTGATGCAGCTAAGAAATCGGTAGGGTTTGCCATGATCTTTTTGATTTCGGGCTGTTCTGCTTGCGCTTCTTCTGCCGTGAGAACATGCGAGTAAGTCGTGTAGATGGTGGTCGATGCTTCAATGTTTGCGGTTGAAGTAAACGCTAAACCATCCACTGTGGTTTGTGTTGGAATCGACTTGTGAACTTGGTATTCAGATTCACCAGAAGTCAGTAGATCCCACGTTGAACGCACCTTACCGAAAGTCACCTTCAAGCCATCGTCAGTTGCGACGATTTGACGGTCATACTCAGGGTAAGTCTCAGCGATTGTTTTGTCGGTTTGTGCCACGCCTTCTTTGGCGTGCGTCTTTTCTAGTAGTTCACCATCCCACACCAATTCAACCGGTGAGTCGGTAGTGATTTTGGTTTCTAGCAGAGAGGTGCGGTTTGAAGCAAAACGCAGCGTCATTTCTACTGTCACATCGTCAGATTTTAGCGTCTGAACCAATGCGCCCGGTAGGCTGTATGCTTCCATCGTGAACGCGACTTTTTTGCCGTCTTTGAACACGCTTAGGCGATCAAAGTTATCAGCCATGAAGTTGATGTACTCTTCGGTAAGCAGCGCTGTACCCGGGAAGCCGCCCATGCCTTCAGCCGTGTCTGGCAACAAGTGACCGTGCCATGCACCTAGGTCGAAGAAGGGGTTAAAACGTTGGTGGTCATCGAAGTCGTAGTCACGCATGTATTCTGGTGAACCAGTGCGGTCGATAACGTTCTTAAATTGGTTCGCTTGAAGCTCTTCAGAGCCTGTATTTGTAGCGCAACCAGTAACAACAAGTGCTGCACCGATAGCGAGAGCTGCGAATGATTTATTCAGTTTCATGATCAATTCCTGTTATTACCAGTAGAAGTATTGCATTGCGAACACCTGAGCGTCGCCGATTTCAGTGTCGCTGCCTACGCCAAAGCGGCTATCGAAAGCAGTCGCAAACGCGCCGTTGCCGTATTCATACCAAACGCCAGCATTGATGTAAGAGGTGATTTCTTTGTCGCCATTGTCACCGTCAAAGTTTGCGTAGTTGTAGGCTGCAGATAGGTAAACGCCTTGTGCCGCTTCGTACCATGCACTGGTTTGAATACCAGACTCGCTACCGAAAGACTCTTGGTTGCCTTTATCTGTATCGTGCCAAACACGAGTGGCGAAGTTTTTGTACTCAGCACCCAATAGCAATAGTTCACCACCATCGTTGTTACGAACTTCACCACCACCCATTAGGGTTAAGTCGTCGGTCAGATCGTATTGAAGGTAACCATTGACCATGGCGTTCTTATCTTTCCATTGGTCTGCGAAGCTGTCGTATTTACCGAAGTGAACAAGAGCATCGTCTTCCGAGAAGTCAGACTCTGGCGCGAAAGAAACGCTGTAGCGAAGCTTGCCTTCTAGGTTTTGAATCTTCACACCAAGGTGCACGTCTCGCGTGTTTGAGATCGCGTAGCCGTATTCAACCGTAGGGTCACCCCACCATTGAACGTCATCTAATGAAGAGTCCATACGACCAATCATGAATTCTGTTTTGTGATCTGTGCGGTAGCCAGCGTAAAAGCGGTTGAAACCACCTTCAAAACCGCCCCAGCCGTGGCCCGTTGCCCAAGCATTGCCTTCGTCATCGGCTTGTACTGTCCAGCCCTCCATATAAGCAAGACCAAACCAATTACCGTGCTCGATAGCCAAGCCAGCTTCAATGTAAGTACCGTCTGCGTAGCGGCCTTTATCATCACCTTCGAGTGCCACGTGACCACCAAGGCCAAGCTCACCATAAAAGTTAAATAGGGTTTCAGTTTCTGTCTGAGGAGGCTGAGTATCACTGTGGTTTGCTGCGGACTCTTCCGCGTGGGCAGTGGTACTTAAGGCAGCAAGAATACAGCTTGTAATAAGAGTGTTTTTAGTAAAACTACTTTTCATTTTAATCACTTCTGTGTCGGGGTTATAAATGAAGGTTCGCAAGTAGTTCTGACTTCTAATGTGGGGTGCTCTTCAAGGCGTATTGGTCAGGTTACTTACGATCGCAAAACCAATATTAATGATAATTTTGATGTTTAAAATTAATTAAGTTTAAAAGTGTGATCTATTTTTAGTAAATATTTACTTTGTTTTTATTTTGACTTTCAGTTGAATTTGCAGAGGTATGGCTAGGGTTGTAAGTATTCGGGAAGTGAATTGTTTGATGGGTGGTTAGATTGTTGGTTCGAATGTTTTGATTCTTGAATGGCTTTGATTTAATCGAGATGGTTAGTGGAAATGTACCGACAAATAAAAAGGCACTCACCAAATGTGAGTGCCTGAAGTTTAAGTCAGAGTGCAGGGTAAACTAAGCGTTCGCCGGTTCAGGTTTTGCTTCTAGTTTTTTCTCTTCTGGAGATAAGCTTTTTTCATATTTTCCGTACTTCCACCACGCGTAGCCAAGGAAGATAACAATCCCGCCCACGTTGTAGAAGATGATGGTCATGATGTCAGCACCTGTTGGGAAGGTTGACGCAAAGAAGCCAACAGTGAAAATGCCGATCAGAATCGAGACCACGGTAATGCCTGTCATACGTGAGCCCATTCTGAAATCACGAGGTAAGTGATCCAACTTCAAACGTAAATTAAGGTACGCGATCATGATGAATAGCGGTGGCAACATCGATGCTGCAGCTGTCATGTTGATAATGGTACTCATCAGATCTTGAACCGTATCGGACGCCAGTGTCGGAATGAACATCAGTGGAATCACAATCAAGAACTGAATCCAAGCCGCACGCTCTGGAACGCCTTGTTTGTTTAGAGCGACCGTTTTCTCACCGAAGATACCTTTAGGGATTTCAGAGAAGAAAATCTTAACCGGTGTTGCTGTCCACATCAGTAGAGAGCCCAGCATCGCCGTGAATGAAACCACGCCCACAAAGCGATTCATCAAAATTTCAGACAGGCCAAAGTGTCTTGCTAGCCCTTCAAATACCTGAACTGAGCCGCCTGTGAATTTAAGCTCTTCACGCGAAACAAACACGTTTGCTAACACAGATCCTACCGAGTAAAGCGCACCGATGAAGATACCGGCAATGATGATGACTTTAACGAAAGACTTGTGACCGCCTTTGATGTCGTTAACGTAAACCGCGACCGATTCTGCACCGCCTGCCGCCATGAAGATCCAAGTGATTACGCCAAGGAATGCCCAGTTGAAGCTTGGTGTCATGGCTTCAATGGTGATTGGGTCAGCTGGCTCGATACCGCCTACCAAAGCACCGCCAGATAGCAAGATGTAAGACATCGTTAGCAGCAGCATCAGTGATGATGTTAGTGAGGTGATAGGGCCCAGTAATTTCGCACCGTTATTCGAGATATGAGTCGCGACCGCAAACAAAATAGTACTTAGAATTGCGGTGGTCATTGGCGTGAATATGTACTCAAAACCTAAGAACGCATACGACGCGTAAGCGATGATTCTAGGGAGCAGAGAGGTGAAGAAGAACAGGTTAACAAACCAGTAGGTGTAAGCTGAAATAAACGCCCAGCGGCCGCCTAGAGAGCTTTTAACCCAAGAGTAAACACCCGCTTCAGAGTCTTTATTCAGTGACACAAACTCTGCAACGATCAAACAAAATGGCACAAAGTAAAAGATGGTTGCTAGAAAGAACATCGGAGCCGAGGAAAGGCCGATCTCGATGTTGTTATTAATGATGTTATTGAAGCTGTATACCGCCGCGAAGGTCATAGACAGTAGGGCAAATTTGCCTATCGTACTGCGTTTATTTTCGGACATGATGTTCTCCGGTGAATCACGTTGATGATCGTTATAACTTGGTCCTAGAGAGGGAGGCTCTAGGCCGCACTTTTATTGTTATGTTGGTTTGGCAAACACCCGCTTTGTTTTGTCAGGGTTGGCTCATTGTTGTTTTTATAGATTTACGATCGGACTTCTTTGGGATTTTTTCTTTGGTATTTTAGTAAACTTATTACCAAAACAAAGAGTTAAAGATTAAGAAGTTCATTGAAGAGATTGCTTGTTTCATGAGCGACGATTTATAAGGCGTGTAGGGGCTTTTTTGTCGCTTTCTTTATATGAATCAGTTTGTCTCTTCAGCAAGAAGATTAAAGATTAAGCGGCGGGAAGTTAATCGAAATTGATCAAATATGTGACCTTGAGTAAATAAATTTAGTTAATGTTTTACCTTGGTTTTTATTTGAGTTTTATTACCTATTAATTGGTGTTTTTCGTGAACTGAAACCTTGACGGAACGCCGTTTTTATTTTAATTATCTGATTTAAAACAAAAAAAGCGCCAATTAAGGCGCTTTTAACTAGATGTATAGATTCTGGATTACGACTGCTTAGCCGTTTCTAGCTTTGCTTCTTTACCTGCTTGCTTCTTTTCAAAGCGAGAGATCCACCACCATGCGATACCAGAGAATACAGCGGTCATAAATACGTTGACGAAGAACGCTTGCATTAGGTCTACACCCGTCGGGAATGCTGATGCCGTCATACTTACAACAAAGATACCGATAAGTACTGACACAACAGACATACCTTGAACTCGAGTACCCATGCGGAAGTCACGTGGTGTATCGTCATGCTTCAAGCGGAATACAAAGTAGGCCACCATGATGAAGATTGGCGGTAGCATTGCGGTACCTGCTGTTAGATTGATTGCTGTATTCATCATGTCTTGTACAGATTCAGAGCCGAAGCCGTTCACCACAAGCATCACGAATACAAACGCGAACTGCCACCAAGCTGCACGTACTGGCACGCCGTGTTCGTTAAGCTCTGTTGTCTTCTCGCCGTAAACACCTTTAGGGATTTCAGAGAAGTGAATTTTTACTGGAGCTGCTGTCCACATCATCATCGAACCGAACATAGCAACGAATAGGATAATACCGACGAAGCGACCCGTTAGAGATTGTGAAATGTCGAAGTAGTTCGCCATACCTGTGAAGATTTCAACCATGCCGCCAGCGTAGGTCAGTTCATCACGAGCAACGAATACGTTTACTAGAAGAGAGCCCACTGCGTACATTGCGCCGATTGCGATACCTGCACCAATGATAACCTTGATGAAAGACTTGTGACCGCCCTTAACATCGTTTAGGTAAGCGGCTGCGGTTTCTGCACCACCGGCTGCTTGGAAGATCCAACACATGATACCTAGCGTTGCCCAGTTGATGGTCGGTGTCATTGCTTCAAGCGTGATTGGTTCTACTGGCTCATGGTTGCCGCCCAGTGCCATTAGTGCACCGATAACGTAGATTGCAAACAGAGCGAATACACCGTAGGCCACGATCTCGGCAATCTTACCTAGCCAGCTCGCGCCTTTGGTTGAGATGTGAGTTGCTGCAGCAAACAGAGCAATCGAGATAGCCGATGTGACGACTGGCGAGAAGGCGTATTCATAGCCCAACATCGCGTAAGACGCATAGGCGATTACGTTTGGTAGCAGGGATACAAACCAGAAAAGGTTTACGAACCAGTATAGGAAGGAACCTAGGTAGGCTGCTTTTGAGCCTAGTGGTTTTTTTAGCCAGTCATACATGCCTGACTCAGAATTTTTATTTGCTGATACGAATTCAGCAATGATGAACACGAACGGAATGAAGTAAATAAGGGTCGCGAGCAAAAAGATAGGGGCTGAACTCAATCCCAATTCGATGTTGTTGTTTACAATGTTGCGAACGTTAAATACCGCTGCAAATGTCATGGAGAGTAGGGCAAATTTGCCTAACTTACCGCGTACAGATTCAGACATAGTGTCCTCCGAGGAATCACGTAATTATAGTCGTTATTTCTCAATGCTTCCTTGTAGGGAGGAAGCATTGAGGCTTTGTTTAGTATGTATCGAGCCTTGAACGGCAAGGCTCGATACATACTGTGAATAGATAGCATTATTGTTTATTTATTGAGGAAGTAACCGTCTTCAATGGTCACTTTCAGTACCACTTTTCGAACTCGGTTATCACCGTGGAAACGGTAAGCCTGATTGTTGTCAAAGATCGCCACTTGGCCTTCAGCTAGCTCACGAGTTTCACCGTTCCCCATTAGGTGTTCGCGGTCGGTTTCATCGCTATAAGCTTGGATCTGCTCTAGCTCTGATTTCGCTGCGAATTCAACCGTTTCACGGCCTTCTAGGTAGTAGTGCACGTCGAAGTAACGACGATTACCGGTGAAGTTTTCTGTGTTACGAGCCACACCGTCTTCAATCATGTAAGCCAGTGAATCACCAATTGAATACATCACGCCATCTTTGATGTTTCCGATGTTTTCAATCGCTTCTACACACCGTTGCCATTTACGACCATCGCGGTAGACGACTTTAAATTGTTCTAAGTTCTCTAAAACGATCATCGCTTATGCCTCGTTCAGTTGTGGTTGAGCTTTTGGTGCATTCACCGTAAAAAACTCATCGCCAAAGTTGTGATTGATTAGGTGCTGCGCATCGCAATCGCCTGCTTGGAATGGAATCAGAGTTAAACCGTAGCGGAACTCGTCCATGTAAACGCGGTAAGAATCGAGCACTTCGCTGCCCCAAGAGTTAGAGCCTAAGCCCATCACTTGGTGATCTAGGTTTAACGTGATGTAACCGCTTTTCTCTAGCTCAATGGTGTGTTGTGCTTGGTGCAGGTTTTGGTTGGTGTAGAACCATGCGCTGAAGTTGATTTCTTGCTGTGGTTTTACTGCAATACCATTACCCGCGCGGCTTGAAAGCGCAGCCCAACGAACGTGTTGGCGGTTGCCGTTGTTCTGTGGGAACGGGTAGTTCTCGAACATGTCTGCAACGGTTGATTGGTACACATCAATCATGTTGGCTTGCTTGCTGTCTTGGTAGTTCTCTTCAGGGCCGCGTCCGTAATATTGGACTTGGTCGAAGTCGCTGTTGATGCCCATATCAAAACCAATCACAGGAATTACATGAGGGTACTCACCGTAACGTTCGCCGCTTAGCTCAACGTTCAATTGGCCTTCAGCATTAACTTGGTAGCGATATTCACAACGCATGCCGAAATCGAATACTGGTGGAGCAATGATGCTGGTGGTGGTGATCTCTACCTTGCCATTTACCTGTTCAACGTTAACGCATTCAAGGTCAATGCTACGGAAGTGCTCCTGCATAATTTGCAAGTGTGCAGGCTCCCAGTAACCATCGTGCTCTTGTTTATGGTTATCGATCATTGGCTTGAAGAAGTTCAGCTTAGGCTCCGACTTAATCAGTTCTTCGCCATTCACTAACCATGACGTCAGCTTGCCATTCACTTTCGAGAAATTCAGAGCGAAGTTGTGGCCTTTGATTACATAAGCGAGGCGAGACTCTTCAACATTCAGTGCCGTTGCATTGTTGTTGGTGAAGGCGTCAAGCTGTGCAGTGTTCTCTTTCACTTGGAACTGGTAAACCGCGATATCGTGGTTCGCTTCGCTGTATGAAGTACGAGAATCTTTGCGAACAGTAAAGTTCACAAACACTTCACGCTCATCAAGCTCTGGCAAGTTAAGTGTCAGTTCGCGGCTAGAGTTTTCAGCCAGCTCTTCAACCTTAATATGTTGTACAGCAATGGTTTCACCTTCAGCGCGGATTTCCGCAGTGATGGTGTAGTCATCGATGTTTGAGAACCAAAGTTTGTTATCGACAGTGAAGGTGCCCGTTTGTGCATCGAAATCGCGAAGCTTCACTGGGGCAATCACTTGTTTGTACTCTTTCAAGCCTGGGCCTGGTGTTTGGTCTGGGTAGATCAAACCGTCCATGCAGAAGTTGTAGTTGTTCGGGTAGTCACCGTAGTCACCACCGTACTTGTAGAACTCTGTACCTGCTTCATCACGCGCTAGAATGCCGTGATCACACCATTCCCAAACGTAGTGACCTTGAATGGCATCGTGCTTGTAGAATACGTTTTGGTATTCGGTTAAACCGCCCGGGCCGTTACCCATCGCGTGTGCGTATTCGCAGATGATGCGTGGTTTTTCGTGTGGGAATTCACCGAAGGCATTCATCAGTTGAGCACGTGAGTACATGGTTGAAATGATGTCTACTACTTCAGCATCACGGTCTTCTTCGTAGTGGACCAGACGCGTGTCATCAATTGCTTTTGCTGCATCGTACATAGAACGGATGTTGCAGCCGTAGCCAGATTCGTTACCTAGCGACCACATGATGATAGAAGGGTGGTTCTTTTGAGCGTGGATATGACGTTCGATACGCTCAACAAACACCGCTTCCCATGCAGCATCGTTAGTGATGCGGCTTAGGTCGCCAACGTTAGCAAAACCGTGTGTTTCAACATCGGTTTCGCCCATCACGAATAGACCGTAGATGTCACACAGTTCGTAGAAGCGTGGGTCGTTCGGATAGTGCGCTGTACGTACTGAGTTGATGTTGTGTTGCTTCATCAGTACCAAGTCTTTCTCTACGCGATCCATGCCAACAGCGCGACCTTTCAGGTGGTCGTTGTCGTGGCGGTTTACACCGTGCAGCATCACGTACTTGTTGTTGATGTAGAACAGACCATCACGCACTTTAATATCGCGGAAACCAACGCGTTGTGGAATCACTTCCAGCACCTTGCCGTCAGCGTCTTTCAGCGTCAGTAGCAGTTGGTACAGGTAAGGGTTTTCAGCGTTCCATTGAACTGGGTTAACCACATCAATAGAGAATTGAGTATCTACATTGCCACCAGTCTTATGATTAGGGACGGCTAAGCTATCTACTGAGCCTTGTGAGATAACTTGGCCGCCATCAAGCAATGCGTACTCAAGGGTTGCGTTTGTTGCTGCTGCTAGGTTTTCTAGCTCCACTTTGCACGACAGGGTAGCGCTTTGGTAAGCGTCGTCGAAGTCAGTGCGAACGGTAACGTCTTGAACGTGCAGTTGTTCTTTACCTACTAGGTAAACATCACGGAAGATACCGCCCGTCCACCACATGTCTTGGTCTTCAATGTAGGTTGAGTCGGCCCATTGCATCACGCGAATAGAAAGTAGGTTGTTGCCTGCTTTTACCTGGCTAGAGATATCGAACTCAGCGGTTAGGCGGCTGCCTTTGCTGAAGCCCACGTACTCGCCGTTTACGTAAACTTCGAAGTAAGTTTCAACGCCATCAAATTTGATGATGGTTTGTTTCTCGTCCCAGCTTTCGCCTAGGAAGAAAGAGCGTTGGTATGCGCCGGTTGGGTTGTCTGATGGTACGAAAGGCACATCAATTGGGAATGGGAAACCTTCATCTGTGTATTGAAGATCGCCGTGGCCTTCCATTTGCCACATGTTTGGAACCGTAATGTGGCCCCAGTCTTTCATTTCTTGAGAGTAGAACTCTTCAGGAACTAATAGTGGATTGGTGAAATAGCTGAAATTCCATTGGCCACTTAGTAGTTGGAAGTGGCTGCTTAGTTCACGTTGAAATGTTTTAGCGGTTTTTTCTGATGCGTATGAGAAGAAGTAAGCACGTGGTGCCATACGGTTCTCATGTAAGTTCAGGAAGTTTTCCCAGTTGTTCACGTTGCCTCTCTCTCGGTCTGAATGCAGTTTGCTGACCGACGTTCTTATGCGTAATTGGGTCGTAGTGAATACGAGTATTTTTGGATTGAGGTAATTATTAGTAAAAGTTTTACTAAATGAAAATGGTGAAAACGTTTTACTTTAACTTCATCACGTTTTTTATGGTCTTTTTACGGTGCTGTGTGATCCACTTAAAAGAATGCTATTGGCTGATTTATGTAGCAGATTAAAGAGGGGGATACGTGGAGATTGATGTATGTGACGGGCACAAAAAAGGCCACCTTCAACAAAGGTAGCCTTTATTTATCTACTTGATATATTTAATTATTTTGTTGTATCGCGCAGCTTGAGTTTGCTTGGTACATAGACACGTAGTGGGATGGTTCGGCCGTCGCGTACTTTCTCAATCAGCAGATTAACGCCTTGAATTCCCATCAATTCAGAGTGAATACGAACAGTTGATAAAGATGGGAAGGTAAATTTAGCTGTTGGGATGTCGTTTACACTGATCAGCGCAATATCTTCAGGAATGTTTAATCCGTGCTCATGAACTGCTCGTAAAACGCCAATTGCGATGGAATCTGACGCAATAAACATGGCTTTAGGGTAGTCGCCCGTCGCGAGCATCTGTTTTGCAAGCTTGTAACCTGATGAGCTAGAGAAGTCACCACGGTAGATGTCTTGCTCACTGACAACATTTTTGAGGCCACCATATTCAGCAAAGGCGACTTCACGAATATCAGGGGTGTTGACGTCGTCTTGGCCACCAATAAAGCCGATGCGCTCATAGCCTTGGTTGATAAAGAAGTTGGTGATCTCTTTGCTGATCAAAGCCAGGTCGATATCGACAGAGTCATAAGGTTCTGAGTGATCGGTAAAATCGACATAACAGATATTATCGCTCAGCTTCTTAGCTTGCTCGATAACCTCTGGTGTCATTCTTCCCACCAGCAAAACACCTGTGATTGGCGCTGAATTAATTTGTATTTTACTTTCATAACAGTTGGTTAGCTTAACTTCCATCTTTTCACATTGGGTTTCAATCCCGTGGCGAATCGATAGGTAGTAAGGGTCGTTAACCTCTGCTTCTTGCTTGTAGTTATACAGTGCTAGAAAGTGATGGTTTTGTTTTTTACTGCTAACGGTTTTTCGTGAGCTGCTGGTTTTGTATTCCAACTTCTCTGCAATTTCAAAGATACGCCTTTTGGTCTCTTCCTTGACGCTTAATGTTGGATCTTCATTGAGAACCCTTGAAACTGTAGCCAATGATACATTCGCTTCAGTCGCGATATCTTTTAACGTTGCCATACTCACTTCCTGTTATTGGAACATTGCGCTGCTTTGAAATTGGTATTTAGTAAAAAAGCAATGCACCTCTTTATTCTACAGACCTATTGTAATCAAACTGGACGTCATTGCATTAACTTTTAGTAAAATAAATGCTCAACTCATCTGTGATGTCTCAAATCTAACTATTTATAATTATCTTATTAAAATTCAATGAATTAGAGGTTAACAGCTATGCGTTCTCTCTATGTCATGATCAGTTCCAATGATGAAACTTAGTGTAAACGTTTACACTTCGTGGTTTTGATCACAGAATTATAGTCAAAATGGCTGCTACTATTTCTGACATACGGTGTTACTGAGCTGAATATCAGTTCGAGTTAGCCCACGAATGACGACAAAGAGAGGTTGATTGTGAAAGTACTGGTTACGGGCGGCATGGGTTACATCGGAAGTCATACATGCATTCAAATGATACAGGCAGGTATGGAGCCGATCATTGTTGATAACCTTTGCAACAGCAAAGAGCTAGTGCTGAAACGAATCGAATCGTTAACTGGCAAGCGACCAACGTTTTATCTTGGCGACATTCGTGACCAATCTTTTCTAGATGGCGTGTTTTCAGAAAACGATATCCAAGCGGTGATTCACTTTGCTGGCCTGAAAGCGGTAGGGGAGTCGGTGGCTAAGCCTTTGGAGTACTACGATAACAACGTTAATGGTTCACTAGTGTTAGCTCGAAGCATGAAGAAAGCGGGCGTGAAAAGCATCGTATTTAGTTCTTCGGCTACCGTTTACGGCGATCCAGAAGTAGTGCCGATTACTGAAACTTCACCAACTGGCGCGACAACTAACCCTTATGGTCGCAGCAAATATATGGTGGAAGAGTGCTTGAGCGATCTGTTCAACGCTGAAAACGACTGGAGCGTGACTTTACTGCGCTACTTTAACCCTGTTGGTGCACACCCATCAGGCACCATGGGAGAAGACCCACAAGGCATTCCAAACAACCTAATGCCGTTCATCGCACAGGTTGCTGTAGGCCGTAGAGAGAAGCTTTCTATCTTTGGAAACGATTACCCAACACCGGATGGAACTGGTGTTAGAGACTACATCCACGTAATGGATTTGGCTGATGGCCACGTAGCAGCATTAAAAGCCGTGGGCGAGAAAGCGGGCTTACACATTTACAACCTAGGTACGGGCAAAGGCTCAAGTGTACTCGAGATGGTTGAAGCCTTCGCACAAGTATCGGGCAAACCGGTTCCTTATGAACTTTGCCCACGCCGCGCAGGTGACATTGCCGAATGTTGGGCAAGTACTGAAAAAGCAGAGCGCGAGCTTGGCTGGAAGGCGACGCGTAGCGTGATGGAGATGACTGCGGATACATGGAATTGGCAGTCGAATAACCCACAAGGTTACTAAAGAACTTTTAAGCTATTGAAAAAATAGAGATTCCAGATATCTCGTGCCTTTATTCTGGAATGACGGATGAGCATAAGGCTATGAAGTGGTGGCCTTTGCACAAATAGCACAACGAGATTACACGTCATTCCCTACAGCGAGGCACGAGCGTGATAGGGAATCTCCTTGTAGAAGAATTATTCATCTTGGTGAATTGACCAAGACACAAAATTTGAGAGCAATCTAAACATGTCAAAAGTTGAATTTAACCCAGTAGACCACCCGCATCGTCGTTATAACCCATTAACGGGTCAGTGGATCTTAGTATCACCGCACCGAGCAAAACGTCCTTGGAGTGGCCAAGATGAAAAACCATCGACTGCGCAGCTTCCTGCGTATGAGAAAGAGTGTTTCTTGTGCCCAACCAATACGCGTATCTCGGGCGACGAAAACCCAGATTACGACGGCACTTATGTATTCAGTAATGACTTCGCGGCCTTGATGCCCGATTCGCCTGACGCTCCAGAGTCTGATAACCCTCTATTCAAGACTCAAGGTGTTCGCGGGTTGAGCCGCGTGATCTGTTTTTCTCCGGACCACAGCAAAACGCTGCCAGAGTTACCAGTAAACAAGATTCGCGGTGTTATCGACACATGGAATGAACAGATTGAAGAGCTAGGTAAAGACTACCTATGGGTTCAAGCGTTTGAAAACAAAGGCGAGACCATGGGCTGTTCTCAGCCTCATCCGCACGGTCAGATATGGGCAAACAGCTTTTTGCCCAACGAGATTGAACGCAAAGAGAAATTGTTAAAAGAGTACTTCGAACAACAAGGTTCGAATCTTTTAGTGGATTACGTTGAAGCTGAAATGAAAGACGGCTCTCGCACTGTGGTTGAAACTGAACATTGGATTGCGGTGGTGCCTTACTGGGCGGCGTGGCCATTTGAAACCATGTTGCTACCAAAAACGCACATTCGCCGTATGAGCGAACTGACTGACGAGCAGCGTGATGATTTAGCGCTTGCGATTAAGAAGCTGACCAGTCGTTACGACAACTTATTCCAATGCTCATTCCCTTACTCAATGGGCTGGCACTATGCGCCGTTCTTCGAAGAAGGTACTGACATCGACCATTGGCAGCTACATGCGTTGTTCTACCCGCCACTGTTGCGCAGTGCTTCGGTTCGTAAATTCATGGTCGGCTACGAAATGTTGGCTGAGTCTCAGCGTGATTTAACCGCAGAACAAGCGGCGCAGCGTCTTCGTGATTTGAGTGACGTTCACTATAAAGAGCAGTAATACGTTGCTTCGTAGATAACAAGCGAGATTCCTGATATCTCGTCCCTCGATTCTGGAATGACGGCAGGTGAAAGGCTGATGTTGTCATTCCCTACCGTGAGAGACGAATGAGATAGGGAATCTAAAAGAATTAAAGTGGTGCCGTGAAGGGGCCATAACCAATTGAACAAAGAGTTTAACCAGAGAGTTTACTTATGTCTGACCTAATCCAAAACGTGAAAGCATCTTTTGAGCAAGTCCTTGGTTACCAAGCGACTCATATTATCCAAGCACCAGGTCGTGTGAACCTGATCGGCGAGCACACTGACTACAACGATGGTTTTGTTCTACCGTGTGCCATTAACTACCAAACGGTAGTCGCCGCGGCTAAGCGTGACGACAACATTGTTCGCGTAGTATCAGTGGACTACGGTAATGCAGTCGATGAGTTCGATTTAACTCAAGAGATCACATTCCAACAAGACAAGATGTGGGCGAACTACATTCGTGGTGTGGTGAAGTGCTTAAAAGGTCGCGGCTTTGAATTTACAGGTGCAGACATCTCTGTAACGGGCAACGTGCCTCAAGGTGCAGGTTTAAGTTCTTCTGCGGCACTGGAAGTGGTGATTGGTCAAACATTCAAGGTGCTTTATAACCTAGAGATCAGCCAAGCCGAAGTGGCGCTAAATGGTCAGCAGGCCGAAAACGAATTTGTGGGCTGTAACTGCGGCATCATGGACCAAATGATCTCTGCAGAAGGTCGTGCAAACCACGCGATGCTATTGGATTGTCGTAGCCTAGAGACTCAAGCAGTTTCTATGCCAGAAGATATGGCTGTGGTTATCATCAACTCAAACAAGAAACGCGGCTTAGTCGACAGCGAATACAACACACGTCGTGAACAGTGTGAAGAAGCGGCGCGCATCTTTGGTGTTCCGGCACTTCGTGATGTGACCATTGAGCAGTTCAAAGCGAAAGAGTCTGAGTTAGATGAAATGGTCGCGAAACGTGCTCGTCACGTGATTACTGAAAATGACCGTACTGTTGAAGCGGCTCAAGCTCTGCGCACTCATGATATGAAACGCATGGGTGAGTTGATGGCTGAATCGCATGCATCAATGCGTGATGATTTTGAAATCACGGTGAAAGAGATTGATGCGCTGGTTGATATGGTCAAAGAAGTGATCGGTGAACAAGGTGGCGTGCGTATGACTGGCGGTGGTTTCGGTGGTTGTATTGTGGCATTGGTTCCACCTGCATTGGTTGATGAAATCAAAACAACCGTTGAACAGAAATATCAAGCGGCGACGGGGCTAAAAGAATCTATTTATGTGTGCCAAGCGAAAGACGGAGCAGGCTTAGTTGAAGTAATCTAACGGCTTCGAGATTTAATATAGAGCTTACCAAGTAAAAAGATCATGGTAGGCCAAATGCTAAAGCCTTTACTTCAGGTAGAGGCTTTTTACTGGCACTAGAAGGAATTTAGAATGACACAAGAGCAAAACCTGCATCAATCCATGGCGCAGACTCCAGCCTATGATGGCCAACCCGCTCAGTTAGTGACGCTATCAAATACGCATGGCATTCAAGTGACATTCATGGATATTGGTGCAACATGGTTGAGCTGTATCCTGCCAGTAAAGGGAAACAAAAGAGAAGTGTTGTTGGGTGTTAACTCAATGGAGAACTTCGATAAACAAGCCAGCTATATGGGCACAACCGTTGGCCGTTATGCTAACCGCATTGCTAATGGTCGTTTCAAAATTGATGGTCAGAATTACAAGCTGGAAACCAACCAAGCGGGCAATACCTTACATGGTGGCCCGAACGGATTTGATAAACGCCGTTGGAATATTGCCGAGCAAACCGAAACGTCAGTGGTGTTTACTCTTGAGTCTGCTGATGGCGACCAAGGATTTCCGGGGAATTTGAATGTGTCGGTGCGTTATGACATCACCGAAGACAATCGAGTTTCCATTAATTACTCTGCAACCACAGACAAGCCGACTGTAGTCAACCTAACGAATCATGCGTACTTCAATCTACTTGGCGCTGAAGCTGGACACGACTGTTTGTCACACATTGTCAGTATCAATGCTAATCAGTTCTTACCGACCAATTCGGTGGGTATTCCGTTAGGTAACCTTAAATCAGTGAAATCGACCAGCTTTGACTTCAATCAGCCTATGATGATCTCAGAGCGTTTGTTGGGCGATGAACAGCAGAAAGCAGCAAAGGGTTACGACCACTCTTTCTTATTGGCTGATGGCTGCAAACGCACTCAATGCGCCGCGACCGTAACCTCACCGGATGCGCTCGTCACACTAAAAGTATTTTCAACCAAACCTGCGATGCAGCTATACACCGGAAACTGGCTTGGTGGCACACCAAACCGAAGTGGTGGCAGCTATGAAGACTACGCTGGTTTGGCGCTAGAAACCCAGTTCTTACCTGACTCTCCTAACCACCCAGAGTGGAAGCAGGACAGTTGTATTCTCAAGCCTGAACAAGAATATAACTACAGTACCTGTTACCAGTTTGAATTTTCGGGGGATTCTTCAAACTAGTACGCTCTAGCTCAAAGCGGTTACGTCAATATCTTTTGTTTGTGAATAGGACGATGTGAATTATCGCGTTGTTCTTGGGGGATGAGCAAAAGTGGCGCTCAACAAGAGTGCGGTTTATTAAGCGCGATTGTTGAGTATCTGAGTAAGGTAGGAAAGCCCTAACAGAAGCGATTCTGTTAGGGCTTTTTTTTGTTTATTGCTTGATGAGTCGACCAGAACCTAGACTTTCTCTACCGAATTACGGCGTACCAGAGTTGGAGAGAACATCATTGGTTCAGTTGAGGTGTTTTCACCTTTGGCTAAGTGCAACGCGAGTCGTGTCGCTTTCTCTGCCATCATCTGAATCGGGTAGCGAATAGTGGTGAGCTTTGGATGAACATAGCGGGCAATCAAACCATCATCGAAACCGATGATCGACATTTTGTCTGGCGCTTGAATACCGTTTTCATCAAGGACAGACAAAGCACCAGCTGCCATGTAATCGTTGTACGCCACAATGCCTGTGATCGGCAGAGACTTGGTTAATAGGTTAGTCATGGCGTATTCACCCCCTTCACTGGTCGGCGCTGAGTACTCAATATAGCTGTCAGATAACGCTATTTTGTAATCCGAGAGTGCTGACAAGTAACCTTGTACACGCTCATCGGCATCTTCAATGCTATGCGATGAGGCGATACAGGCAATGTTCTTATGGCCATGGCGGATCAGATATTCCGTCGCAAGATACGCACCTTTTTTGTTGTCTAAGAAAATACAGTGGTTGGCAATCTCAGCAATATAACGGTTGATCAGTACTAAGCCTTTGACCTCTTTTGCATAGGCAATCAGTTCTTCGTCGGTGAGGCCTTTAGAGTGGATCACCAGGGCGTCACAACGGCTGTTAATCAGCAATTCAATCGCTTGTCTCTCTTCTTCACGATCGTGCGAGCCATTACCGACAAGGATATGTTTTCCGTTCTCACGAGCGACATTGTCGACAGCCTTAACCAGCGTGCCAAAAAAGGGATCGGAGATGTCACCGACCAATACACCAACAGTGTTCGTGCTTTGGCTTACCAGCGCTCGAGCATTGGCATTCGGTCGATAGCCAAGTTTAGACATCGCTTTAGTTACAGACTCTACCGAGCTTGCACTCGCCTTGGGAGACTTGTTGATCACTCGAGATACGGTTGCAACAGAAACACCAGCTTCCTTTGCTACATCTTTAATTGTTGCCATTTTTAACCTCTATACATTGCTTCATCTATTTAACACCGACAATGATAGTAAGGCAACGAAACTCTCATTTTACTTCCAGTAATGAGATCTTTACCGCTTGTAATTATTAGGCTTAATGCTAGTGTAAACATTTACATTTTACTTGATTTTAGTAAATGATTTAATGGGTGAAAATAAACCAATATAGGAAGTGAGAAATGGATACTGTCTCTTATGGTGACTTTGCTAAGTTAGAAATGCGTGTGGGTAAGATCATTGAGGTTGTGCGTCATGAAAACGCCGACAAGCTTTACATAGTGCAAGTGGATGTTGGTGACAAGACACTGCAAACGGTGACCAGCCTAGTCCCTTACTACACAGAAGAAGAGTTGATGGGTAAGCAGGTTGTTGTTTTGTGCAATCTAGCGAAGGCGAAGATGAGAGGCCACACTTCTGAGTGCATGTTGCTTTGTGCAGAAACGGAAGATGAATCTGAAAGTGTATTGCTAACACCTGAACGTGCGATGCCAGCAGGTATTCGTGTCGTTTAAGCTCACTTTAGGTTGGTGAGTCAATGTGTTCACCAACCTAAATTAACTAGCTGCGTACAGTTAGTATCAAGCCATCAATCACACTGTGATGGTGATCGGAAACCCCAGCAAGGTTGCCGTATTTAGGCTGGTGGCGATCATTTTCTAATGGGTGATGCCAACCTTGTGTGTGTTGAACAAAGTGCGCCGCAAAGCTTTCAGACACTTCTAAACATCCTGCTAATACCGTATCGACATAGGTTTGAACGATAGGGCTGTTTTCGCAAGGTGCTTGAATCTCGTCTTTGATGTAAACCCAGATCGATTGATCCTGTTTAAACTCATTTTGGCTTTCTATCTGAGAGGCCTTTAATTCGATTCGGTGATAACCACGCTCACGGCGATCAAACTCAGTCAGCGCAATATCATCCACTTCAAGTAAAACTCCATTCACTTGTCCCTCACCGAGATTTACGATCAAAGGTGACAACACATAGCTGTCATCGATCTTACTCCAGTGACGAACTAGGCCATGCACTATCGCAGGAATCGCTTGTCCTGTTTGACCTGTGAGTTGACGAGAAGAGGAGTTGATCAAGCTACCATAACCAAAAATATACATCGCGTTCCCTGTCTGTTCTTTTGTATTTGAGACTAGTCTTACTATATGTTTGGCTTCATCAAATGTCAGTAGTTTTTTATTTTACACACTCATGAGTCTAAATGACTTTTGTGGGGTGTGTTTTATTGACACTTTTTTGAAGCCTAAAGACTCCTTGTTGCTTGTTTTTATTGGCTTTATATCTTTGGCGCGTTTCATGCATTACGTTAGGAAATATTGCAGTGATGATTACTGCATCATGAATTTGACTATGAAATAGCAATTCCCAGAAGCCACTCTTGGCTTGTTATCTGAAATGAGGAACGAGTTTGTTAAATATCACAGATAAAAGTGTAGAAGATGCGATTCCTGCATATCTTCGATTAGGTTTTAGACCTTTCTTCTTTTTAGGCAGTCTCCATGCTGTGATCGCGATTGTAGCTTGGGTCATCATGTTCCAAAACGGCCAGCCAGAAATGCTAAAAGTACCGGCGCTTTGGTGGCACGTACATGAAATGCTGTTTGGCTTTGCCATGGCGATTGTGGTCGGTTTTGTGTTAACTGCGGTGCAAACGTGGACGGGCGTCAATGGAACCAAACACTATCGATTAGCTGGACTGGTTGGTTTGTGGTTGGCACCTCGTATTCTGTTTTGGACCCCCGCACCGTTATGGCTGATCTCATCTGTTGAGGCGTTGTTCTTAATCTTCGCCGCTTACGAAATTGGTTTCCGAGTTGTTAAATCGAAAGGCTGGAAGAATCTATTCTTTGTGCCGCTGTTTATATTGGCTATCGTGGCGAACTTTGCGAGCTACGCGACCATTAAGGGAATGCCTCCGTTTCCATCGTCAGCGGTATGGCAAGCGATGTTGTGGTGGTTTACGTTGTTGCTGTCTGTAATGGGCGGACGAGTGATTCCATTCTTTACTGCTCGTCGTTTCGACTTTGAGAAAGCGCAGCCATTGGTGTGGTTGGAATGGCTTGCGAATCTGCCTTTGATAGGACTGTTTGTTCTAAGCTTCTTCCCACTCACCTTTGCTCAAGTAGGTAATGAGCTAATGGTGTTTGCTGGCGTGACACAGTTGGTGCGCTTTATCCGCTGGAAGCCTTGGACAACACTATCAGAACCCTTGGTGTGGTCGCTGCATGCGGCTTACCTATGTATCCCTCTCAGCTTGCTGTTACGCGGTTTGCTAGATAACCCGTTCGCGAGCCATAACATGCTGCACCTGTTTGCGATTGGCGGTTTGAGTGGGTTAATTCTGGCGATGATCACGCGCGTGACAATGGGACATACTGGCCGTGCTATCTATAAAGGGCCAAGTATGGCTTTGGCGTTCTCGGCTATATTTATCGCGGCACTCGTTCGTAGTTTAGGTGTGACATTCTTCCCGGCGTATTTATTTGAGATGGTCAATATCAGCGCGGGTTTATGGACGTTAGCGTTCAGTCTATTTATCTGGAAATTTGGGATGATGCTGTTAACGCCAAGAGTGGATGGTCACCCGGGCTAAGCCAATTAGTTATCTATTGATATAGATAGGGAAGCTCAGAGCTTCCCTTTTTGATCTTGATAACTCATTAAGTATTCGCAGCAAGATATTGACGTACCTGTGTGATGAGATCTTCCTTGGCGTGAGGCGAGATGAAACTGGCTTCGATGGCATTAATACTGAATTGTGCTAATTCGTTTTTGGTCACTGGGTGAGCATTGGCGACGGCGAGGAAGTTATCATTCATATAGCCGCCGAAGTAAGCCGGATCATCGGAATTGATGGTGACGCACAGCCCTTTTCTCAGCAACTCGACGATGTTGTGCTCTTGCATGGTCTCAAACACCTTGAGCTTGGTATTCGACAGCGGGCAGACGGTCAGTGGTGTACGTTTTGCTATTAGCTGTTCCATCAACTCTTCATCTTCTACACAGCGAACGCCATGATCAATTCGGGTAATGCCTAGCAAGCTCAGTGCGTCGCTAATATTTTGTGCTGGGCCTTCTTCTCCGGCGTGCGCGACAGTCAGAAAGCCTTGGTTGATCGCTTCTTGGAATACATGTTTAAACTTCTCTGGTGGATTGCCCTGTTCTGATGAATCTAACCCAACGGCAATGATCTTATCTTTATAAGGAAGGGCTTGTTTGAGTGTTTCAAAAGCGCTGTCTTCATCGAGATGACGCAGAAAGCACATGATCAGTTGGCTGCTGATACCAAGCTCTTGCTCCACTTGATTCAAAGCTCGAGTAATCCCGCCAACGATGACTTCAAAGTCAATGCCGCGTTCAGTGTGAGTCTGAGGGTCGAAGAAGATCTCAGTATGAACCACATTATCTTGCTGACACTTCAACAGATAAGCCCACGTCAGGTCGTAGAAATCTTGTTCATGAATCAGTACGTTTGCACCTTGGTAATAGATATCGAGAAAGGATTGAAGATTGTGGAACTGGTACGCGTCTCGAACTTGGTCTGGGGTCTCAAAGGGAATCGACAGGTTATTACGCTTGGCGAGTTGGAACATCAGCTCTGGCTCTAATGTGCCTTCTATATGTAAGTGCAGCTCAACTTTGGGTAAATTTTTGATGAAGCTATCCATAGCAACTCCTTAGCTATTTTAATTATGAGCGGAGTAGGTGAGACAGTAGAGTCTATAAACCTGAGCAAGCAGGTATCTCTTTCATTTATCTCTGTTTGAGCATAGTTCATTTCATTGTTATCGATAAAATAGGATAGAAGTTGATGGTGAACCGAGAGTTATGAACCGATTGAAATTAGGCGCAAACGATTTGCAGCATTGGAGTGTGATCCGCTGCAAATATTTGCAGCAATATTCATTGATTTGTGCTCTAATACCGCGCTTACCAAGGGATGGTGTTAAAAGATGCTCACTTAGATGGAGTTATCAAAGTTGACCGATCCCTTAATGATCTCCCTTAGGAAAAAATAGAACATGTCTAAGAACAAAAAATTTGATATCCGCCTTACAGAAAAACGCAACGGTTGGTGTGCAGAGATTACTCGTCAAGTAACGTCTCGCAGCACTACAGTATCTAAGCGTGAGTCTGGTTTCGAAACTGAAGCTCTAGCACAAGAGTGGGCAGAGAAAGAGCTAGCATCTTTCATCGCTAACCAAGCTGAACGTAACGAGCGTAAATCAGAGCAACGTAAAGAGCGTGACGAACTACGTCACACTAAAGAGCTTAAAGCTGAGCAAGCACGTGAAGCGCGCGCTAAAGCTCGTGCAGAAGAGCAACAAGACGCTGAATAATTCAGTGCATGACTAATTTATAGATCCCTTAATTTTAAGATAAGGGATTTGTGAAAAAAAAGCCCCGATACAACTTTTTTCTTTCGAGTTAAAAGTGTTTTGGGGCTTTTTAGTTTGTGGAGTTCTGTTTTATTGTGTTTAAGAGCTCGGTTTGGCTTCTCGCTTTTAACGTCGAGCTCTTAAACTGTTAAGCATTGTCTGATCAGTTATTCAGTGCAGTTAGCCAATCGTCTTCTGCCACTTCTTCAATGTAGCTTTCTACTGATTGTCCTACTTCTTCATCGTCTTGCTTGAAGTAAGCGATGTGGAACACAGCATCACCTTCGTTGACCAAAGGCAGAGTTTGCTGACCAATCACGATACCGCCTTTGGTTGTGATCACTTGGCCTTCTTGGTGACCCAATGGAGAGCTGATGTAAGCAAGGGTTTGTCCTGCTTCAACCTGTTCGCCAAGTCTTACCATGTTACGCAAAATACCGTCTGATTCAGCGCGGATCCAGCTGGTGGATTTACTCAATACTGGCTCTGGTAACTTCTTACGGTTAGGGCGCAGCATGCCGATTTCTTTCATCACTTGATGCACGCCAAGGTAACCCGCACGAATCGCGAGGTGATCAAAGCGCAGCGCTTCACCACCTTCGTAAGTTAATACAGGAATACCCAGTTTTTCCGCTTCGCTACGCAGTGAACCGTCGCGCAGTGGAGAATCAATAATCACGGGTGTTGCGAACGCTTTTGCGATGCGCAGTGTCTCAGGGTTCGATAGGTTTGCACGAATCTGTGGCAGATTGGTACGGTGAATCGCGCCCGTGTGTAGATCCAGAATGTAATCACAGTGCTTTGCCACGTTCTCGAAGAAAGTGTAAGCGATACGTGATGTTAACGATCCTTTCTCACTGCCAGGGAAGCAACGGTTTAGGTCACGACGGTCTGGTAGGTAACGAGATTTATGGATAAAGCCAAATACGTTAACGATAGGCACAACAATTAATGTCCCTTTCAGTTTCTTTGGATCAATCGCATTGGTCAGTTGTCGTGCAATCTCAACACCGTTTAGCTCATCGCCGTGGATAGCCGCATTTACCATCAGTGTTGGGCCTGCTTGGCGACCGTGAATAATTTCAATCGGGATCGAAAGTGGAGAATGCGTGTAAAGCTGAGCCGCTTGCAGTTCAATCTCCATTCGCTGTCCTGGCTGAACAGTATAACCAAGTAATTCGAATGGTTGATTAGGTTTTAGTCTTGCCATTTAGGTTGTTCTCAACATGGTGATAATTCGTTAACACGGAATGTATCAATCGTTGATTTTTAGTACGAATCAATCGCCTTACGGTGACGACAAAACTTTTTTATGGAGGGGTTTCTTAATTGGTTTCTGTTTTTGATTTAGCTAGTTAGAAGGGGGATAGAATTGTGAATTTCCTGACAATACATTGATTTAACGCTGATATTTATTGTTCGGTTGGTTGGTATTATCCACCGCCATTTTTTGGCGGCCAAATTCAAATATCGAGATCAAAATGAAAAAAACAATTTCAAAAGTTGTAGCACTAGCGGTGGTATCTGTTGCTTTATCTGGCTGTGTTGGTAGCAACGCAGTAACGGGTTACCTAATGAAGTTCAACATCAAGGCTGTTGATAACCGTTACGCTCGTGGTGGTTTGAACATGCTACTTGCACCTGCATACGGTCTAACAGTTGCTGCCGATTACCTAGTATTCAACTCACTAGAGTTCTGGACTGGTAGCAACCCACTAACAGGTGCTCCGCACATCTTTGATACTAAGACTGATACTTACCTAGACATCAACCACCAACTTGATCCGTCTCTAACGGAAGCGCCAGTGGGTCCTATCACGAGTGCAGATGTGATCGAAAAAGGTCAAATGCAGCAGATTGATGAAAACACGATCCAAATGGACATTACTTACCAGTCTGGTGAGCGTGCGACGTTAATCGGTGTTCGTGATGGCGAGATGGTGACGTACTTCATCGATGGCGAAGTTGTGGCACAAACTTCAATTGATGAGCTAGAAAGCTACGCGGCTTCACGCGCTTAATTGTTTATTTAGTCACAAGTAGTAGCTACAAAGATTAGATACAAAAACAGGTACTCATTGAGTACCTGTTTTATTTTGTCTCAGATAAACGGTGTTTACTGTAAAACACCATTTACTGAACAAACATAGCTTATCGAATTAAGCTTTTTTTGGGATCGCTTCAAGCAATGCAACCATTTGGTTCCAGAATAGCTCAACGGTGTCGATCTTCACTTTCTCATCAGGAGAGTGCGGAAACTTGATGGTTGGGCCGAAAGAAACCATATCCATGTTCGGGTAAGGTTCTTTGAATAGACCACACTCAAGACCAGCATGGATAACCATGATGTTTGGCTTGTGACCGTAGATACCTTCGTACATGTCACGGAAGATATGCATGATTTCTGAATCTGCGTCTGGTTTCCAACCTGGGTAAGCACCAGAGAACGCGATGTTAGCGCCTGCTAGTTCAGCAACAGAGTGAAGCATGCTTTCTACTTGGCTACGACCTGAATCGATAAGAGAGCGGATCAGGCAAAGTACTGTGATTGAGTTCTCTTCTGTTGTGATAACACCTACGTTTAGAGACGTTTCCACAACACCTTCAATCTCGTCACTCATACGAATCACGCCGTTTGGACATGCGTTAAGTGCCGCGATAAAGCGAGCTTGGTCTGCTGACGCAAGTGCGCCCATTTCTACAGAAGCTTCTTCATTGAAAGTCACGATGCTGTCTTCTACTTTACCTAGCTCTGTTGAAAGCAGCTCAGTGTAGTAGTTGTATAGTGAAGCCAGTTTTTCTTGGTTTGCCGCAGGAACAGCAACCGTTACGAAACCTTCACGAGGGATCGCGTTACGAAGGCTACCACCTTTGAATTCGACGATGCGAAGGTCTAGCTCTTTTGCGTGACCCGCTAGGAAGCGAGCAAGCAGTTTGTTTGCGTTTGCACGACCTGTGTGGATGTCACAACCAGAGTGACCGCCTTTTAGGCCTTTTAGCGTTAGCTTACGTGTTACGAAGTCAGCTGGAATCGCATTACGAGCAATTTCAAATGTCATTGCGCCGTCGATACCGCCAGCACAACCCATGTACACTTCGCCTTCTTGCTCTGAATCGGTGTTAAGAAGGATATCGCCTTCTAACCAACCCGCTTCAAGACCGAAAGCACCAGTCATGCCTGCTTCTTCATCTACTGTTAGTAGAACTTCGATAGGGCCGTGCTGGATTTCGTTTGAAGCAAGAACCGCTAGGCAAGAAGCCATGCCCATGCCGTTATCAGCGCCAAGCGTTGTGCCTTTAGCTGTAACCCACTCACCATCAATGTATGGTTGAATTGGATCTTTAGCAAAGTCATGAACTGTGTCTTCGTTCTTTTGTGGAACCATATCGATGTGAGCTTGTAGCACTACACCTTTTTTGTTTTCCATACCCGCCGTTGCTGGCTTTTTGATGAATACGTTACCCGTTGGGTCACGACGTACATCTAGGCCTTGCTCTGTTGCCCAAGCAATAATGTATTGAGCAAGCTCTTCTTCATGCTTAGAAGGGTGTGGGATTGAGCAAATCTTATCGAAGAACTGCCAGATAGGGGCAGGGGATAATTTACTGATCTCAGAATGGAATTCAGACACGGATGACTCCTTTTTTATTTAATAACCATATATTTAGGTTTTGCATGGGGAAAAACCTAGAACAAAAATCTAAAATATGGGTCTGTTTTGATGGCAACAGCATACCACTTGAGCGTTTTGACGAGTAGCGGTTCTAAACCTCAAATAGCTCAAATTTTGAAAGCGATCTTGTCCATCTGATCACAGCTAAGCGCCTTGATGCTTATAAATGGAGCAGGCAAACGTTTGTTTAATTCTATTTTGTAATTTTATTACAAGATAAGTTTGCAAAATAACCGTAAATGGCCAAAAATGTGACGTATAGCAAAAAATACTTGTAATCTTTTTTCTTTAGGGTATATTAATAACCAACTTCTGAGATGAAGAGTAAATGCTCAAAGGATGAGTCCGTTTTATCGCCTCCAAGGAACCGAGAAATCAAATTCGTTTTTTATTGATTTATTAAGGTGATAGTTATGAAAGGTTTACCATCTGCAATGTTCTGGATTAACAGCTCTGTTTACACTAGCAACTTTGCATACCCTACAAGCTTTGGTTACTAATACCGTAAGCATGTAACTCGAACAGTTTTGTTCACCCCTATATATTGGAATTCTTTTACAGCCCTTTTGGTTGACAGATTCTACCGCCACTCAGTTTTGAGTGGCGTTTTTTTTGCCTGCTACTTTTCCAAACCGCTTTCGCTTGTCACTTTCCTTGCTGTTCTGCGTGGTTGTTTTTTAAACGCCGAAATATCAATTTGCGCCTTATTACTGATCCTGTTGAAAAATACATAACTATTGTGAGTTTGAATTCAGAATTTACTGGCTAGATTATCAATGAAAATAACCGATGGTAGAAAAAACAACCAACTAGTTTTAGTGAGTCTATTGTTGTTAATTGTTTGTTTTTAATGGTTATTTATCGATGATATCTTCATTTTTAATCGCTTTGTTTCATACGGCATTCTGATAAATATCGATTAGAGCCTTAATTCTATCTGGAATTTGTTATTTGATAACTTTATAATCCACAGCCAATCGATTACGCAACCGTTTACTTTTTACCCTTATAGGATTCGATAATGTTCGAAAAGCTATTCAAACTCAGTGAAAATGGCACCAATGTGCGCACTGAAATCATCGCAGGTCTAACAACCTTCCTAACAATGGCTTACATCATTTTTGTAAACCCAATGATTCTAGCTGATGCTGGTATGGACCATGGCGCTGTATTTGTAGCAACCTGTTTAGCGGCTGCTATTGGCTGTTTCATCATGGGCTTTGTTGCTAACTACCCAATTGCTCAAGCTCCAGGCATGGGTTTGAACGCATTCTTTACCTACGCTGTTGTAATGGGTATGGGTTATACGTGGCAAGTTGCTCTGGCAGCGGTTTTCGTATCAGGCGTAATCTTCATCTTCTTAAGCATCTTTAAGATCCGTGAATGGATTATCAACTCGATCCCTATGTCTCTGCGTGTTGGTATCTCTGCAGGTATCGGTCTTTTCCTAGCGTTTATTGCGCTTAGCAATGCAGGCATCGTTGTTTCTAACCCAGCAACTAAAGTCTCACTGGGCGACATTACCGCGATTGCTCCTATCCTAGGCTCACTTGGTTTCTTCCTAACGATTGCTCTTGTTCACCGTGGCGTGAAAGGGGCAGTAATGATTGCGATTCTAGCTATCACAGCTCTTGGCATTGTTATTGGTGACGTTCAATACGGCGGCATCATGTCTACACCACCAAGCCTTGCTCCTACATTCATGCAGCTTGATTTCTCTGCTGTATTTGAAATCGGTATGATTTCAGTGGTATTCGCGTTCTTGTTCGTCGATTTGTTCGATACAGCGGGTACTCTGGTTGGTGTTGCAACGAAAGCAAACCTAATCAAAGAAGACGGCAAACTACCTCGCTTGAACAAAGCACTGCTTGCTGACTCTACAGCAACATCTATTGGTGCACTGCTAGGTACATCAAATACTACTTCTTATGTTGAGAGTGTTGCGGGTGTTGCTGAAGGCGGCCGTACCGGTCTAACGGCTGTTGTTGTTGGTATCTTATTCCTACTGGCTCTTTTCTTCTCGCCACTTGCAGGTATGATTCCGGCTTACGCAACATCAGGTGCACTTTTCTATGTAGCAATTCTGATGATGTCTGGCCTAGTTGGCATTGATTGGCGTGATCTTACGGAAGCAGCACCAGTCGTGGTAACATGTCTGCTTATGCCGCTGACGTACTCTATCGCTGAGGGTATCTCACTAGGTTTCATCGCTTACGCTGCAATTAAGCTGCTAAGTGGTAAAGGTCGCGACGTTTCACCTGCTGTGTGGGTAATGTCGGCTATCTTTATTCTTAAATACATTTTCGCTTAATCGTCTAGATTTCTGCTTAATCGCTGAAGAGGCTATGTTTGAAATAGCCTCTAATAACATGACAAAATTATTAGGTTTTATACTATGAGCAACAAATTCGTTATCACTTGGGACAACATGCAGACTTACTGCCGTCAACTTGCTGAAAAGCAAATGCCAGCAGAGCAGTGGAAAGGCATCTGGGCAGTAAGCCGTGGTGGTTTGGTTCCTGGTGCAATCTTGGCTCGTGAGCTAGGTATTCGTCACGTAGATACGATTTGTATTTCTAGCTACGACCACGATCACCAACGTGATATGACAGTAGTTAAAGCACCTGAAGGTGACGGCGAAGGCTTCCTAATCGTTGAAGACTTGGTTGATAGTGGTGACACTGCACGTAAGCTTCGCGAAATGTACCCTAAAGCGAAACTGATCGCTGTATGTGCAAAACCATCTGGCGCTGATTTGCTAGACGAGTACATTGTTGATATCGCTCAAGACACATGGATTGAGCAACCTTGGGATACTAGCCTAAGCTACGTAGAACCAGTAAATCGCAAGTCAAAATAAGCGTAAACTTAGTTTTTTGAGAAATGACCCTTTATAGGGTCATTTTTTTTTATATTATTAGTGACAACCATTTCTTATTAAGTATCCCAATGTCTGAACCAGAAGAAACGAGCTCGAACCTTTCGGAAACTTTGTTTGTAAAGCACAAGCAAGCGAAAGAGACCTCAATGTTGACACAATACATGCCAAGCTCTGAAGCGCTATTGGATGAGAAACGTGAACAGCAAAACTCATCATGGTATCGAAACCTAAGACGTCTTCAGTGGGTATGGCAAGGCGTTAATCCAATAGAGCAGGAAGCGGTATTGGCTCGCATCGCGTCATCAGATAACTCTCGTACAACCGATGAGTGGCTTGATACGGTCATGGGTTACCGAAGTGGTAACTGGGCATACGAATGGACCAAGCTGGGTATGCAGCATCAAAATCGTTCTAATGAGAAGAATGGTGAAGAGATGGCTGAAGAGCTATTTTCCGCATCGTTGTGCTTCAGTATTGCGGGTTACCCACACCTCAAGAACGACAACTTGGCAGCTCAGGCTCAAGTGTTGGCCAACGCAGCGTATTCTGAAGCGATCAAGCACACTAAGTTGATCGTCAAGCAGATTGATATTCCATACCAAAACAAGAAGATCAAAGCGAACTTGCATCTAACCAAGACAGATAAACCACAACCGGTTGTGATTGTCAGCGCGGGTCTAGATAGCTTGCAAACCGATATGTGGCGCCTGTTTAGGGATTATTTAGCACCTAAGAACATTGCTATGTTAACGGTAGACATGCCATCAATAGGGCACAGTGCACATTGGCCGTTAACAGAAGACTCATCTTGTCTTCACCAAGCAGTGCTGAATGAATTGCCTAACATCCCATGGGTCGATCACCACAAAGTCGGCTTGTTTGGTTTCCGCTTCGGTGGCAATGCGATGGTGAGATTATCTTTCCTCGAGCAACATAAGATTAAAGCGTGTATTTCTTTAGGCGCGCCAATTCACGATATCTTTGTTCATGCAGACAAACTTAAGCAGATGCCTAAAATGCATCTAGATGTGTTGGCTTCGCGCCTTGGTAAAGGGGCGGTCGATATCAATAGCCTTTCTGGGCAGTTGATGGCGTGGTCACTCAAGGTACAAGGTTTGCTGTCAAACAGTAAAACCAGTGTTCCTATCTTGGCATTGGCTCTGGAAGGCGACCCGGTTTCACCGCCAATGGATAATCAACTGGTTGCTATTTACAGTGATTACGGAAAAGCGAAGAAAATCAAAGCTAAGTCAATTACACAAGGTTATGAGCAATCCCTCGAATTGGCGATAAAGTGGCTTGAGGATGAATTATTTAGATGACATTTCTCCTAAATTAGTTAAGCATGAAAAATGTACAAACTAAGTACCTGATACTCAGAGGTCATTTATAAAATCCAAATGCGTAGTTTCTACGTATAACAGTCTGAGTAACGTCATTCTTAACATTGAAAATGGAGATTCAATATGTCAGAAGTGACACAACAACCTACGCATTACCGCTTGTTGAATGTTTTAAAGGCGATCGGGCCTTACTTAAGGGAACCGCAATCAGAAGAAGGCCACTATATCTTTGATTGCTTGTCTGTATGTGTGAACGATAAAAAATCACCAGAAGAACGCGAGTTCTGGGGCTGGTGGCTGGAATTGGATAAGTCGGAAGAGGGATATTCGGCGAAGTACAATATCGGCAAGTACAACATCGATGGTAACTGGGATTCTTTGCCGTTACCTAAAAAGGCGGTCGCTGAGGTCTCTCGAACTCAAGAAGCCTTCCACAAAAAACTGGTTGATGAACTTCAAAGTAAGTTTGAAATCAGTATCCAATTAGACGAAGAGTCTGTCGAATTCGTCTAATTTTAAAGGTTACTCTTCTCTATAAAGTAAAAAGGTGCGATTTCGCACCTTTTCTGCTTGTGAATTCCCCTTTTGATTGCTAAAACATCACCTCTTATTTGTTTTATCCATAAAAGACTTCATGACAACAAATCATCAAAGCGGGACAACAACACAGCGTAAAACTGTCGTTGTTAAACTGGGTACCAGTGTCTTAACTGGTGGAACATTGGCATTAGACCGCGCTCATATGGTTGAGCTGGTTCGTCAATGTGCTGAATTAAAAAAACAAGGCCACTCTGTGGTTATGGTTTCGTCTGGTGCAATTGCAGCAGGACGTGAGCACCTTGGTTACCCCGCACTTCCCAACTCAATGGCGAGCAAACAGTTGCTTGCGGCAGTTGGGCAAAGTCAGTTGATTCAAGTTTGGGAGTCTTTGTTTGCTATCTATGGCCTTAAGATTGGCCAGATGCTACTGACTCGTGCTGATCTCGATGATCGCGAGCGTTTTCTTAATGCACGTGACACGATCAACGCACTGGTTGAGCACGATATTATTCCGGTAGTAAACGAAAACGACGCAGTAGCAACCAACGAAATTAAAGTGGGCGACAATGATAACTTGTCGGCCTTAGTGGGTATTTTGTGCGGTGCTGATAAGCTTTTGCTACTAACAGACCAAAAAGGCCTGTTTACGGCTGACCCTCGTAAAGATCCAAATGCTGAGCTCATCAAAGAAGTGAAAACCATTGATGACACGCTGCGTAAGATCGCAGGTGGCAGCGGTACTACGTTGGGTACTGGCGGCATGGCGACAAAACTGCAGGCGGCTGACATTGCTCGTCGCGCAGGCATCGAAGTGATTATTGCTGCGGGCAGTGCTGAAAATGTGGTGTTTGATTCACTGAGTGATAACCCACAAGGCACACGTTTCTTGCCTTTAGCGGAAGCGCTTGAAAACCGTAAACGCTGGATTTTAGCGGGCCCTGCTTCAGCAGGTGACATCGTGGTTGACGACGGCGCAGTAAACGCAGTCAACACCAAAGGCAGCAGCTTGTTGGCGAAAGGGGTTGTTCGAGTTAAAGGCGAATTCTCTCGTGGTGAAGTTACCCAAGTCACAGACAGCAAAGGCAAAGTAATTGCGCGTGGTATCGCCAGTTATTCAAGCCAAGACCTAGCAAAAATTGCAGGCAAGCACAGTAAAGATATTGGCGACATCCTTGGATACGATTATGGGTCAGAAGTCATTCACCGTGACGACCTAGTTGTAATCCAAGAGTAGCTCGTGATGATAAGGTGAATCACCTTTTTGCATCCAAAGACAGACAGAATTTAGGGAGAGTTAAACGTGGATTTAACTAACATGGGTATCGCAGCAAAAGACGCTGCTTTCCACCTAGCGACCGCATCTACGGCGCAAAAGAATAAAGCATTGGCGATTATCGCTGATGAGCTAGAAGCAAACGCAACAACGATTTTAGAAGCGAACGCGAAAGACATCGAACTGGGTCGTGAAGCGGGTTTAACTGACGCACTGCTCGATCGTCTACTTCTTAACGAAGAGCGCTTAACCGGTATCGCTAACGATGTTCGTAACGTGATTAGCCTGAATGACCCAGTTGGCAGCGAAATTGACAGCAAAGTACTAGAAAACGGTATGTCACTGTCTCGTCGTCGTGTACCGCTTGGTGTAGTTGGCGTTATTTATGAAGCTCGTCCGAACGTAACCATCGATATTGCGGCACTGTGTCTTAAAACAGGTAACGCAAGCATTCTACGTGGTGGTAAAGAGACGTTTTTCTCGAACATGGAACTGGTTAAGGTTATCCAGTCTGCATTAGAGAAAGCGGAGCTTCCAGCCGCTTCTGTTCAGTACATCGAGAAGCCTGATCGTGAACTCGTTTCTCAACTGCTTAAACTGGATGACTACGTGGATATGATCATTCCTCGTGGCGGAGCTGGCTTACACAAGATGTGTAAAGAGAACAGCACCATTCCAGTTATCATCGGCGGCTTTGGTATCAGCCATATCTTCGTTGATGAAAGCGCTGATCTTGATAAATCTGTCGATGTGGTCGAAAACTCTAAAGTTCAGCGCCCATCAGCGTGTAACTCATTAGATACATTGCTAGTGCATGAAGCGGTTGCTGAAGCTTTCCTAATTAAGCTGAAACAGCGTTTAGCCGGCAAGGTAACCTTAGTTGCTGATACCAGTGCAAAATCGCTGCTAGCGGGTTTTGAAGACCAACGTGATGCGGTTGAAGGCGACTTTGACACTGAATGGCTAAGCTACACGTTGGGCGTGAAAGTCGTTGCGGATCTGGCAGAAGCGATTGACCACATGCGTGTACACAACGCGAGTCACTCAGATGCGATCATGACCAATAGCCTAGAGAGCTCAGAGCGTTTCATTAACTCTGTTGGTTCTGCAGCGGTTTATGTGAATGCATCAACACGTTTCACTGATGGCGCACAGTTTGGTTTAGGCGCTGAAGTAGCCGTGTCTACTCAGAAATTGCATGCTCGCGGCCCAATGGGCTTAGAAGAGTTAACAAGCTACAAATGGGTAGGTAAAGCGAACTATTTAGTCCGCGGTTAACGCTGGTCGTTAATTTTACTCCTCAGCTCATTTTTGAAATGGCGATCGAGTAGCAATAATCAATGAATCACCACACAAAAGGGCCTTAATTGGCCCTTTTTCTTTCCTAACGTTTGGCAATTCCGTTACACTGATATTCAATTATTTGGAGGTGATATGCATTGTCCTTTTTGTTCAGAGAACGACACTAAAGTAATCGATTCAAGACTGGTAGCCGATGGCCATCAGGTTCGTCGTCGCCGTCAATGCCTTGCATGTAGTGAACGTTTTACTACGTTCGAATCGGCAGAACTTGTGATGCCTAAGGTCATAAAGTCGAATGGAAACCGCGAACCATTTAATGAAGACAAAATGGTGGGTGGTGTACAGCGCGCCCTAGAAAAACGCCCAGTGAGTGCTGATGCGATTGAACTTGCGATCAGTACGATTAAGTCACAACTCCGTGCAACTGGTGAGCGTGAAGTACCAAGCGAGATGATTGGTAATCTTGTGATGGGCCAATTGAAAGAATTGGATAAAGTGGCGTACATTCGTTTTGCCTCTGTTTACCGCAGCTTTGAAGACATCCGAGAGTTTGGCGAAGAAATCGCTAAATTAGAGGATTAACTCCTCAATCATGTCAAACTTTACTCCCCTAGATTTTCAAATGATGTCGCGTGCTATTCAGTTAGCAAAACGCGGCATTTACACTACTGCGCCAAACCCTAATGTGGGTTGTGTCATTGTACAAACCGACGGTCAGATCGTTGGTGAAGGTTTTCATGCCAAAGCTGGCGAACCTCATGCTGAAGTACATGCCATGCGAATGGCAGGCGACAAAGCAAAAGGTGCGACGGCTTATGTCACGCTAGAGCCTTGTTCTCATTACGGTCGAACGCCGCCTTGTGCTGAAGGTTTGATTAAGGCTCAAGTAGCCAAAGTGATTTGTGCCATGCAGGACCCAAACCCAAAAGTCGCAGGTCGTGGTATCAAAATGCTACGCGATGCGGGTATTGAGGTTGAAATCGGTTTGCTAGAGCAAGACGCTCTCGACTTGAACCCTGCATTTATCAAGCGTATGCAAACTGGCATGCCATTCGTTCAGTTAAAGATGGCCGCTAGCCTTGATGGGCAAACGGCATTGGAAAATGGCCAAAGCCAGTGGATCACATCGCCAGAAGCACGTCGTGATGTTCAGAACTACCGAGCAAAATCAGGCGCTGTGTTGTCAACTAGCCAGACGGTGATTGAAGACAACGCGTCGTTGAATGTTCGTTGGGCAGAGTTGCCAAGCAGTATCAAAGGTCATTACGCTGAAGACGAGCTGCGTCAGCCGATTCGCGTGATTCTTGATCGTCAAAACCAACTGCGTCCTGAACTCAAGTTATTCCAGACTCCAACATCGGTGTTGAGAGTTGCCGAAGCATCTGCTGATATTGAAGTCGCAACCACAGATGCAGGTCAGCTCGATTTGCACGATCTGATGCGTCAATTACCTGCCAATCATATCGACCATATTTGGGTCGAAGCGGGCGCAACATTGGCAAAAAGCTTGATTGAAGAGCAGCTGGTGGATGAGCTAATCCTTTATTTAGCACCTAAACTTATGGGCAGTGACGGACGAGGTTTGATGGGTGCATTAGGGCTCACTTCAATGTCTGACGTTATTGACCTAGAAATTAAAGATGTTCGACAGGTTGGTGTGGATATTCGCATCGTTGCGAAACCCGTATTTCGAAACAGATAGTAACGAAACCACAGTGGAAATAGTTACTCCAACTACATACGTGTCGTTGACAACAAAAAGAGTTTTAAAATGTTTACAGGAATTGTAGAAGCCGTAGGTACATTGAGTGCAATCACTCCCCGCGGAGAAGACATCACCGTAACGGTTAATGTTGGTAAGCTTGATATGGCTGACGTTAAGTTAGGCGACAGTATCGCTACCAATGGTGTGTGTTTGACAGTTGTTGAATATAACGACCACAGCTACAGTGCAGATCTTTCGCTTGAGACCCTGAAAAAAACGGGTTTTGTCGATTACCAAGCGGGCGATAAAGTTAACCTTGAGAAAGCAATGTTACCAACCACGCGTTTCGGTGGACATATAGTGTCTGGTCACGTTGATGGCGTGGGTGAGATTGTTGAACGTAACCAAGTTGGCCGTGCGATTGAATTCTGGGTAGAAATGCCAGCAGAAATCTCAAAATACGTGGCTCAAAAAGGCTCAGTAACAGTTGATGGCATTAGCCTGACTGTGAACGATTTACGTAAGAACGCATTCAAGCTGACTATCGTTCCTCATACTTCTTCAGAAACCACCATCGACCAATTCAATGTCGGTCGTAAAGTGAATCTAGAAGTTGATGTATTAGCACGTTACATGGAGCGTTTACTGCAAGGTCAGCAACAAGAATCTGAGCCTGAATCTCGATTAACGATGGAATTCTTACAGCAGAATGGTTTTGCCTAACCGTTGATACAAAGTGCGTTAAGCGAGACTTTGTAAAGCGAAGCAATATCATCAGGTTTAAATAGTGTCGGTTCTAGGAAGCAGAACCATTTCAAAGGATATAGAACAATGCCAATTAGTACTCCTCAAGAAATTATTGAAGACATTCGCCTAGGAAAAATGGTTATCCTGATGGATGATGAAGATCGCGAAAATGAAGGCGATCTGATCATGGCAGCAGAACATGTGACGCCAGAAGCGATTAACTTCATGGCGATGTACGGCCGTGGCTTAATTTGTCTAACGTTGACCAAAGAGCGTTCAAACCGTATGGGTCTAGCGCCTATGGTTCAAGATAATAATGCTCAATACACAACCAACTTTACGGTTTCGATTGAAGCTGCTGAGGGTGTAACTACGGGGATTTCTGCATCAGATCGCGCCGTTACCGTTAAAGCGGCTGTGGCAAAAGATGCGAAAGCCGCTGACCTTGTTCAACCCGGGCATATCTTCCCACTGACAGCTCAAGAAGGTGGTGTATTAACTCGCGCTGGCCATACTGAAGCAGGTTGTGATTTAGCACGTCTTGCAGGCTGCGAGCCAGCATCGGTTATCGTTGAGATCCTTAACGACGACGGTACTATGGCTCGTCGCCCTGACCTTGAAGTGTTTGCTGAAAAACACGACATCAAGCTAGGTACGATTGCTGACTTGATTGAATACCGCAACAACACAGAAACAACGATTGAGCGTGTAGCACAATGCCATTTACCAACAGAGTTTGGTGATTTCGAGCTGGTGACTTACCGCGATACAATTGATAACCAGATCCACTACGCGATGCAAAAAGGCGACCTATCTGAAGGTGCTCCTTTGGTACGTGTTCACCTGCATGACACGTTCACCGATCTGCTTCATTCAGACCGTGGTACTGAACGCAGCTGGTCGCTAGATAAAGCGATGAAGCGTATTGGCGACGAAGGCGGTGTGTTGGTTATTCTTGGCAACGAAGAGTCGTCTGATTCTTTGATTCACAAAGTGAAGACATTCGAAGCGCAAGACAAGAACGAGCAGCCAACTATGGCGAAGAAGCAGGGTACCTCGCGTCGTGTTGGTGTCGGTTCTCAGATTCTTCAAGACCTAGGCGTGCACGATATGCGTCTGCTTTCTTCAAGCACTAAGCGTTACCACGCATTGGGTGGTTTTGGCCTTAACGTTGTTGAGTACGTTTGCGAATAAACCATGCGTTAGCAAGCAGACGTTTCTCCGTTTGTAGCAACATAATTTACCGATGATTTCAGTGGCTCTTTTGGTGATAAATCTTGCCAAAAGAGCAAAGTAGCCAAGTCCGACTCAAAACGTGTTCAACACACAAACTTGGTTACTCGCTGTTCCTATATGCTTGGGATCAGCGCTGCATTATCATCTTTACATTGCCGGTGTCTGTTCTTCTAAATTACCATTAGATATTGCTCACAGTTTTGTGCTAGAATCCGGCGATTCTCACTTGATGAAAATAGTTAAAGGAAGGCTTATGAAAGTGATCGAGGGTGGCTTCCCAGCGCCAAATGCAAAAATTGCTATCGTTATTGCTCGTTTCAACAGTTTTATTAACGAAAGTTTACTTTCTGGTGCAATCGATACTTTAAAGCGTCATGGACAAGTAAGCGAAGACAACATCACTGTTGTTCGTTGCCCTGGTGCAGTAGAACTTCCACTTGTAGCGCAGCGCGTTGCAAAAACAGGTAAGTTCGATGCGATTGTATCTCTTGGTACAGTAATTCGTGGCGGTACACCTCACTTTGACTATGTTTGTAGTGAATGTAATAAAGGTTTGGCACAAGTGTCTCTGGAATATTCTCTTCCAGTAGCGTTTGGTGTTCTTACTGTTGATACGATCGATCAAGCTATTGAACGCGCAGGAACCAAGGCTGGTAATAAGGGTGCAGAAGCAGCACTTAGCGCACTTGAGATGATCAATGTTCTTTCTGAAATCGATTCCTAATGGGGGCCAGTGTGAAACCAGCCGCACGTCGTAACGCACGTCAATTTGCTCTACAAGCAATTTATTCTTGGCAAATTACTAAAGAAAATATTGCTACCGTTGAAGAACAGTTCTTATCTGGTGGTAAGTACGATGAAGAAGAGCATCATGCTGCAGAGCCTGCTCTTGCTATGCCAGAAACAGACGTTGCATACTTCCGCGACCTACTAACTGGTGTTGCTCTTAGCCACATGGAACTTGATAGCAAGCTTCGTCCATTCGTATCTCGCCCTATGCAAGATCTGGATCTGATGGAACTAGCGCTTCTACGTTTAGCTATGTACGAGATGACTCGTCGCGAAGATGTACCATACAAAGTGGTTATCAACGAAGCTATCGAGCTTGCAAAAGTATTTGCAGCAGAAGACAGCCATAAGTTTGTTAACGGTGTGCTTGATAAAGCTGCACCGCACGTTCGTAAGAAATAAGACGTTCGTATATTGAATCTAAAGGTCAGCTTTTATGCTGGCCTTTTTTGTAACTAAATTTCTGTAATATCCATGATTACGGCGATTTTTATGAGACTAAAGATAGGGCATGTGATGTCTGGCGAATTTAACCTGATTGAAAAATATTTTGTAAATCGACAACCACAACGTAAAGACGTTCTTCTAGCTGCTGGCGATGATTGTGCTTTGGTCAAAGCGCCGGGCAATGTTGAGATAGCGATCAGCACGGACACCTTAGTGGTTGGTACCCATTTCTTAGCTGAGGCGAATCCGGCTTGGGTGGCACACAAAGCGTTGGCTTCCAATATCAGTGACCTTGCTGCAATGGGCGCGACGCCTGCTTGGGTGTCTTTTGCTTTAACCATGCCTGAAATCGATGAAGCATGGCTTGCTCCCTTCTGTGACTCCTTTTTTAAACTCGCAGACTACTTTGGTATTCAGTTAATTGGTGGCGACACAACCAAAGGTCCACTAAGCCTGACACTGACGGTACAGGGCTTTGTTCCTGAAGGACGAGCGCTGCGCAGAGATGGCGCGAAAGTGGGCGACTGGATTTACGTAACAGGTAATCTAGGTGACAGCAAAGCTGGCTTAGAAGTGTTACTTAACCCTGAGCAGAACAGAGCGAAGCCCTATGCTGCTGAGCTTGAAGAGAGACATTATGTGAGCGCCCCACGAGTGTTAGCGGGTCAGGCTCTAGTGAACCTTGCTTCATCTGCGATTGATATCTCTGATGGCGTTATTGCTGATTTAAAACATATCCTTAAGCGTTCTCAAGTTGGCGCGAGTATTGATGTAAGCACGCTGCCTATCTCTCCAGAGTTACGTCAGTTCGCTCCTGATATCACTTCAGCTCAGCAGTATGCGCTAACGAGTGGTGAAGAGTACGAACTGTGCTTTACTGTACCAGAAGAGAATAAAGGGTCGCTGGAAAGTGCTTTGTCACACACTGGTACAAAAGTCACCTGCATTGGCCAGATAAGACCTGTAGAATATTTTGAATTACACAATAATGGTGAACCACTAAGCTGGAACTTAACTGGTTACGATCACTTTAAGGTTAATTGATGACAAACCCACTTTCTCTTATTTCTCTTAAAAATCCTTGGCATTTCTTAGCAACGGGTTTTGGCAGTGGCTTATCGCCTATTATTCCCGGCACAATGGGCACGCTTGCGTCAATTCCGTTGTACCTATTGTTGGTTCAGCTACCGTTTCCTGCTTACGTTGCCGTGGTGGTGGTAAGCTGCATTATTGGTATTAAGATCTGCCAAGTAACGTCTGATGATATGGGCGTGCATGACCACGGTTCTATCGTTTGGGATGAGTTTGCGGGCTTTTGGATCACCATGAGCTTAGTGCCTATGCTGAATATCCCTGCCGATGACTGGAAATGGCTTCTGACTGGTTTTGTGCTTTTCCGCTTCTTTGACATGGTAAAACCTTGGCCGATTGGTTGGCTAGATGCGCGAATTCACGGCGGCTTGGGTATCATGATTGACGATATTGTAGCGGGTATTATGGCGGCTATTTCGTTGTATGCCGTGGCACATTTCGCAGGTTGGTTAGTGTGAGTTAACTGAAGGGCTAAGGTTTAGTTGGCGATACACCAAACTAATTAGCAGATACTAAAAAGGTTGACCCTAGGGCCAACCTTTTTTGTTTGCGGAGCTTACGAGCTTACGTATTAAGGCTACTTAGCAAGATAGTCAGAGATAGACTTCTCAATGCCTTGCGCGTCCAAACCAAGCTCTTCGTGCAGTTCACCTTGCGTACCTTGAGCAATGAACTTGTCTGGCAGGCCAAGGTTCAATACTGGCATCAGCAGTTTCTCTTGCATCAAGAATTCAATCACACCTGCGCCCGCACCACCTGCAATCGCATTCTCTTCGATAGTTACCAGTACATCGTGGTCAGCAGCAAGTTGTTTGATCAGAGCTTCATCGAGTGGTTTCACAAAGCGCATATCTGCAACTGTCGCATCGATGACGTCAGCGGCTTGAAGTGCACTCTCAAGGAAAGTACCGAAGCTTAGGATAGCGACCTTCGAGCCATCTTTTGCTTTTTCGCTTTCGCGAACGATACGACCTTTACCAATCTCAAGATCGGTAAACTCACTTTGAATCTCAGTACCCATGCCATTACCGCGAGGGTAACGAACGGCACTTGGACCCGTGTGCTGGTGACCGGTGTAAAGCATTTGGCGACATTCGTTCTCGTCGCTTGGTGCCATGATCACCATGTTTGGAATACAACGCATAAAGCTTAAGTCGAACGCACCTTGGTGTGTTTGACCATCGGCACCGACGAGACCTGCACGGTCAATAGCGAACATAACCGGTAGATCCATGATTGCCACATCGTGGATCAGTTGATCGTAGCCACGTTGTAGGAAAGTCGAGTAGATAGCCACAATTGGCTTATCACCGGCAATCGCCATACCGGTTGCTAGCGTCACAGCGTGTTGCTCAGCAATTGCTACATCAAAGTACTGTTCTGGATACTCTTTCGAGAAACGCACCATACCAGAACCTTCACGCATTGCAGGCGTGATCGCCATTAGCTTAGGATCTTGAGCGGCCATATCACACAGGAAGTCGCCAAAAATCTTAGAGAAAGTTGGTTTAGAGCTGGTGCTCTTAGGCAGACTTGAGTGTGCTGGATCGAATTTCGGTACGCCATGGTAGCCAATTGGATCTTTCTCAGCTGGCTCGTAGCCTTTACCTTTCTTCGTCATGATATGCAGGAACTGAGGACCTTTTAGATCTCTCATGTTCTTCAGCGTTTTAATCAGCTCATTGACATCGTGACCATCAATTGGACCAATGTAGTTAAAGCCTAACTCTTCAAACATGGTGCCAGGGACAACCATGCCTTTTAAATGTTCTTCTGTACGACGAACGAGCTCTTTAATTGGCGGAACGCCTGATAGCACTTTCTTGCCACCCTCACGAATTGACGTGTAAAGACTGCCAGAAAGAACTTGAGCGAGGTGGTTGTTTAGAGCACCGACGTTTTCAGAGATCGACATCTCGTTATCGTTAAGGATAACCAGCATGTCATTGTGAATATCGCCCGCGTGGTTCATGGCTTCAAATGCCATACCTGCGGTAATCGCGCCATCACCAATCACACTCACGACTTTACGGTTCTTGCCTTCTTTCTTCGAACTGATAGCCATACCAAGTGCAGCACTGATCGATGTTGAAGAGTGACCAACAGAAAGGGTGTCGTATTCGCTCTCTTGACGCCATGGGAATGGGTGCAGTCCATCTTTTTGACGGATAGTCGACAAGCGGTCGCGACGACCTGTAAGAATTTTGTGCGGGTATGCTTGGTGACCAACATCCCAAACCAACTGGTCAAAAGGCGTGTTGTACACATAGTGCAGAGCAACTGTCAGCTCTACTGTACCTAAGCCTGACGCTAAGTGACCACTTGACTGGCTCACTGAGTTAAGAAGATAGGTACGTAATTCATCACAAAGCTGTGTCAGCGTCTCTTTTGGAAGTAGACGCAAATCCTCTGGCTTATCAGCCAAAGCAAGAGTTGGGTACTTTGATATATCAAGAGTCATAGGTAATGCGCGCTTATTGTCTTAGTTCTTGCGCTCGATGACGTATCGGGCGAACTCTTCGAGTAACTGGGTATTGTATGGGATTGCAGCCAAAGCTTGAAGCGCTTCCTGTAGCAGAGTTTGCGCTTTTTCTTGAGCGCCCTCTAAACCTAGCAAAGAAGGGTAGGTGCTTTTGTTCAATTCTTGGTCAGAACCCTGTGGCTTACCCAAAGTTTCAGTATCGCCAGTGATATCTAAAATATCATCTTGAACCTGGAATGCTAATCCTATGGCATCGGCGTACTTGTCTAATTGAGGCATCACTTCAAACGCTTTTTCACCAGCAGCGAGAGCACCTAAACGAATCGCACATTTCATTAGCGCGCCCGTTTTATTGCGGTGAACTTCTTCTAACTCTTCTAGCGTAACAGAGCGGTTTTCAGCTTCAATATCAAGTGCTTGTCCAATACACATACCTTGTGCACCAGAGGCTTCAGCTAGGCGTTGAATCATTCGAACGCGATTGCTTTCACCGTCAGCACTTAATGTACCTTCCGCAAGTATAGTAAACGCGAGAGTTTGTAGTGCATCGCCCGTTAAAATTGCCGTTGCTTCATCGTATTTGATGTGACAAGTCTGATGGCCACGACGCAGTTCATCGTCGTCCATTGCTGGAAGGTCGTCATGAATCAGAGAATAGGCATGAATACATTCGATTGCAGATGCTGGAGTGTCGAGTTCTTCAGCGGTGCAGCCGAGCATTTCCCCTGTAATGTAGACAAGAAATGGACGTGCGCGTTTACCGCCTAAAAGTAACCCATAACGCATCGCGTTGATCAGGTTCTGATTTTGGTGTGGCAGGCGATCAAGCCAAAGGTTCAGTTGCTCGTTATTACGTGCTTGATAAGACAATAAAGTCTCGATCATAGGGGATCTCATACAATTCGTTATTCTGGTTGTGGGTTAAAGTCACTAAGTTCTGCGTTTTCATCATTTTGCAGTAGGATGCTAACACGCTGTTCAGCATCGTTTAGTTTGCTTTGACCGGCACGAGCGAGGGAGACGCCTCGTTCGAACTTTTTCAGCGCATCATCTAAAGCTAGATCACCATTTTCTAGTTGATCAACCAAGCCATCAAGCTCTTCGATTGCTGCTTCAAAGCTCATATTTTCAGGTTTCTTAGTAGCCATAATAAATCTGCGTTTGGAAAGATGAACGAACGTTACCCTAGGCCGCTGAGATGGTCAAATGTAACCAAGAAATTTTGCTAGAAAGTTCGTTTTTAAGGGGCTTGAACGCACTTTGCTTGAATAACCTTAGCTTTATCGAGTTTATGCGCTACGTATAAGAGCAAAGTAAGCCAATAGTTGGGATTCAAAAACGAAAAGTGTGATACTTAGGCCAAGAATTTACTAAAAGATCTTATAGTCTTGCCGATACAAAGATTATCGTCGACATAGAGCTACAAAAAAGCATGAGGAGTGCTCAGTGGATTTAGCAACCCTAATAGGTTTGATTGGTGGATTTGCCTTTGTAATTATGGCAATGATCCTAGGTGGAAGCCTCGGGATGTTCTATGACACGACATCCATTTTGATCGTAGTTGGGGGCTCAACCTTTGTTGTTCTAATGAAGTTCACCATGGGACAGTTCTTTGGTGCGACTAAAATCGCAGGCAAAGCTTTTATGTTTAAAGCGGATGAGCCTGAAGATCTTATTGCGAAAGTTGTAGAGATGGCTGATGCGGCTCGTAAAGGTGGTTTTTTAGCACTGGAAGAGATGGAAATTAACAACAGTTTCATGCAAAAGGGCATCGATCTTTTGGTGGATGGCCATGATGGAGATGTAGTTCGTGCTGCACTGCAAAAAGACATCGCATTAACCACAGAGCGTCATGAGCAGGGCGCGAAGGTGTTCTCTGCATTTGGTGATGTAGCACCCGCGATGGGTATGATTGGTACCTTGGTTGGCTTGGTTGCCATGCTTTCTAACATGGATGATCCAAAAGCGATCGGCCCTGCGATGGCGGTGGCACTTTTAACCACCCTATATGGTGCGATTCTTTCGAATATGGTGTTCTTCCCAATTGCCGACAAGCTTGCGCTGCGTCGTGACCAAGAGACACTTAACCGCCGTCTGGTTATGGATGGTGTGCTGGCGATTCAAGATGGTCAGAACCCACGAGTTATTGATGGTTACCTGAAGAGCTACCTAAACGAAGGTAAGCGTACGATTGATGGTGAACCTGCGTAAGAGGAGTTGAAGATGGATGAAGAAAATCCATGTAAATGTCCTCCTCCGGGATTGCCTCAATGGATGGGGACATTTGCTGACTTGATGTCACTGCTGATGTGTTTCTTCGTACTGCTGCTCTCATTCTCTGAGATGGACGTACTGAAGTTCAAACAGATCGCTGGCTCGATGAAATTTGCGTTTGGTGTACAAAACCGCTTGGAAGTGAAAGACATTCCTAAAGGCACCAGCATCATTGCACAAGAGTTTCGACCTGGTCGTCCAGAGCCGACACCGATTGATGTGATCATGCAGCAGACGATTGATATTACGCAGCAAACGCTTGAGTTTCATGAAGGTGAATCTGAGCGTGCTGGCGGTACCATGCGTGATCAAGGCAAGATGACCGGAGGCAAGTCGCCAGAGGTTTCGACTCACGACAATCAAAACTCTGAGTCAGACCAACAGCAACAACAAGCTGAAGCTCAATCGCAAGAGATGGAAACCTTGATGGAAAGCATCAAGAAGGCGTTGGAGCGAGAGATAGACCAAGGCGCGATTGAAGTTGAAAACCTTGGCCAGCAGATTGTGATTCGAATTCGTGAGAAGGGTGCATTCCCATCGGGTTCTGCTTTCCTACAGCCTAAGTTCCGACCTTTGGTGAGACAGGTTGCTGAGTTGGTGAAAGATGTTCCGGGTATCGTTCGAATCTCAGGGCACACCGATAATCAACGTCTTGATTCCGAGCTTTATCGATCTAATTGGGACTTGTCATCACAGCGAGCAGTGTCTGTTGCTCAAGAGATGGAAAAGGTGCGTGGTTTCTCTCATCAACGCTTGAGAGTACGCGGCATGGCGGATACCGAGCCAGTCGAGCCGAACGATACTGAATGGCAACGTAGCCTCAACCGCCGCGTTGAAATCAGCATCATGCAGGGCGAGCCGCTTTACAGTGACGAAGTGCCTGTTATTAATGAATAGCCGATACGTGTACACACGGTAACATGCAGATAGCATCGAAAGCCCAACCTTATAATGAGGTTGGGCTTTTTGTTTGCTGGTCTTCAATGGTTCTCTCTGCGGCATTTATGTCGTTTCGAAACCTGCTACTGTTAATAACAAGCGGTTTAATGATGGTGTTACAGCAAGCACTCTTTTCCTTGCTTCACTTTCTCATGTATAATTCGCGCCCTTAGATTTAGATATGATCTATTCTTGCTTCAAGTGCTGTGTAAATTCTCTAATTTACTTGGCGATGAGCGTTTTCAAAATTTTGAACATTAATGTTGTGAAAGTACTATGAAATTTATTGTTAAGCCCCATCCGGAAATTTTTGTAAAAAGTGAATCGGTGCGTAAGCGCTTCACAAGGATTCTAGAGTGCAACATTCGTAACGTTATTCAACGTCGCTGTGAAAGTGTTGCGGTATTCAACCGTCGCGATCATATTGAAGTGACGTCTGAGAGTGACCAGTACTACGCAGAAGTGTTAGAGGCTCTGACTCACACTCCAGGTATTCACCACTCTCTTGAAGTTCAACAGTCTGAATTCAAAGACTTGCACGATATTTACGAGCAAGTACTAGAACGCAGCCGTGCTGACATTGAAGGCAAGACTTTCTCTGTACGTGCTAAGCGTCGTGGTAAGCATGACTTTACCTCTATTGAACTTGAGCGCTACGTAGGCGGCGGTCTAAACCAAGCAGTTGAGTCAGCGAAAGTTCGACTTAAGAACCCTGATGTAACCGTTAAGGTTGAAGTGGCTAACGACAAGCTAAACCAAGTTCTAGCTCGTCACAAAGGCCTCGGTGGCTTCCCTCTTGGTACTCAAGAAGATCTACTGAGCTTGATCTCTGGCGGCTTTGATTCTGGTGTTTCAAGCTACCTGCACATCAAACGCGGCTCTAAGGTTCACTACTGTTTCTTCAACCTTGGTGGCCCAGCGCACGAGATTGGTGTTAAACAAGTGGCTCACTACCTATGGAATAAATACGGCTCATCTGCAAAGGTGAAGTTCATTTCTGTAGACTTTGAACCTGTGGTTGCTGAAATCCTTGAGAACGTAGAAGACGGCCAAATGGGCGTTGTTCTTAAGCGTATGTTCATGCGTGCTGCTGGTATGGTTGCAGACAAGTTCAAGATCGAAGCGTTGGTTACTGGTGAAGCACTAGGTCAGGTATCAAGCCAAACGCTAACTAACCTGCGTCACATCGACAACGTGACAGATACTTTGATTCTTCGTCCGCTTATCAACTGGGATAAAGAAGACATCATCGACCTTTCTCGTATCATCGGTACTGAAGACTTCGCTAAGGTAATGCCTGAGTACTGTGGTGTTATTTCTAAGAAGCCAACAGTGAAAGCGAAGAAAGGCAAACTGGAAGCAGAAGAAGCTAAGTTTAACTTTGAAGTGCTGGATCAAGTGATCGAGAACGCTCGTGTTATGGATATCCGTGACATCGAGAAAGAGAGCCAAGAGCAAGCGCCTGAAGTTGAACAAGTTCAAGCTGTTGCTGAGCACGCTATCGTTCTTGATATCCGTAGCCCAGAAGAAGAAGACGAAAGCCCATTAGAGATCGAGGGTGTTGAAATTAAACACATCCCATTCTTCAAGCTTTCGACTCAGTTTGGCGACCTAGACCAAGCGAAAGAGTACTTGCTGTACTGTGACCGTGGTGTAATGAGCCGTCTACAGGCACTTTACCTACAAGAGCAGGGCTTCCATAACGTTAAGGTTTACCGCCCATAGTGGTGTGTTGACCAAGCGTTAATCATTTTGCAAAGCCGTTTACTGAAAAGTAAGCGGCTTTTTTATTTTCTATTGTGAATGATTTACAGTAGTCAGACAGAGGCGTGAGTTTGGGCGTGCTATCGTCATGCTCAGCTTTGAAATTTTTGGTTGATAGAAAGAGTGTGTTCTAAACGGGTTTATAAGTACCGAAGAAGTGTGAGTATCTTGAAGTATTCTGTTACTTTTTAGTGCAACTCAATGGTGCTATTTGTATGTGTTCAGTTGATTATTTGAGTGGGTGTCTGATTCTGTGATTGGCGATGAAAAATAATAAAGATTAATTAGCACAGCTATTGATAAACTTGTTGTTACATTTCTTTGCACATAAAAAAACACCGCCCATAAGGCGGTGTAAACAAATTTGACAGACAGGTCAAAATAAATACAGGAAGTACATGCCTCGTTTCAGTATAAACTGCAACAAAACATTTGGTAGAACTCTACCCAACTCGAAAAGAACGAGTTTGCAAACACAACATCGCAGGAGCTAAGCCAATTGATTCTAGAGAGAATCAAGCCGTTCAGGCTAGCTGCTGCGGGATGAAATATAGAATTTCTCTGGCTGCTAGGCAATGGACAAATTATAATGTTTCAGATAAAAAAAACTAATGCTTATTTAGAGAGTAACTATGTCTCGTCGATTACCCCCATTAAACTCGCTAAGAGTGTTTGAAGCTGCAGCTCGACACTTGAGTTTTACGCGTGCTGCAGAAGAGTTGTTTGTTACTCAAGCGGCAGTCAGTCATCAGATCAAAGCGCTTGAAGAATTCTTATCTTTGAAGCTGTTTCGCCGAAGAAACCGCTCTTTGCTGCTAACTGAAGAAGGTCAAAGCTACTTCTTAGATATCAAAGATATTTTCACATCACTAGCAGAAGCGACAGACAAAGTGCTGGAGCGAAGTGAGAAGGGCGCATTGACCATCAGTTTACCGCCGAGTTTTGCTATTCAATGGTTGGTACCAAGGCTCGCTGACTTTAATCAGCAAGAGCCTGATATTGATGTAAGAATCAAAGCCGTTGATATGGATGAAGGCTCGCTGACCGATGACGTAGACGTAGCTATTTATTATGGTCGAGGCAATTGGTCGGGGCTTAGAGCCGATAAGCTTTACCAAGAATACTTGATCCCTCTTTGCTCACCTTCCGTGCTGCTAGGAGTAAAACCATTAGAATCTCTCAGTGATTTAGCATGTCATACGCTATTGCATGATACTTCTCGAAAGGATTGGAAACAGTTCGCTAAGCAAAATGGCATCGATGGGGTAAACGTTAATCACGGCCCTATCTTCAGTCACTCAACCATGGTGCTGCAGGCAGCGGCTCACGGCCAGGGCATTGCTCTGGGTAACAACGTTTTGGCGCAGCCTGAAATCGAAGCGGGTCGTTTGATTGCGCCTTTTGATGAAGTGTTGGTGAGTAAGAACGCCTTCTATGTGGTTTGTCATGAGAAACAAGCCGACATGGGTCGTATTGCTACCTTCCGCGACTGGATGCTAGCGAAAGCGCAAAGTGAACAAGAGGACTTACTCGATGAATAACGTCATCATTGATGGTGAAGACAATCCCATCACCTTTATCTTTGCCCATGGTGCTGGCGCAGGCATGGAGCATGAGTTCATGCAGTCGGTAGCCAAAGGGTTAGCCTTTAAAGGGATACGAGTGATTCGTTTCAACTTCCCTTACATGATTAAACGTGCTGAAGATGGTAAGCGTCGTCCACCTGACAGAGCGCCTAAGCTACTTGAAGCCTATCAAGAGATTATTGAGCAGGTTGATGCCGATAAGCTTGTGATTGGTGGTAAGTCGATGGGAGGGCGTATGGCGAGCCATTTGTCTGAACTTGATAAGGTGGCCGCAATGGCGTGTTTAGGCTTTCCTTTCCACCCTCCGGGTAAACCAGAGAATTACAAAGGTGAGCATCTTGCCTCTTTGCAAAAGCCGTGTCTGATTCTTCAAGGCGAGCGCGATACCTTTGGTAAGCGTGAAGAGTTTGTCGATTTCGACCTATCGGATTCTATTCAAGTCGAGTTTATTCCCGATGGCGATCACAGCTTAAAGCCGCGCAAGAGCTCTGGCTACACAGAACAGCAGAACATCGCATTAACGGTTGAGAAGCTTTCTGCATTTATTAAAGAGGTGCTCAATGAGAAGTAAGTATTTACTCATGTTTGCTGGCATCTCTGGCGCGATTGCGGTAATGCTTGGTGCGTTCGCTGCACATGGGTTAAAGGCGATTCTACCTGAGTATCTTCTGGGCGTATTCGAGACAGGGGTTCAGTATCAGTTTATCCATACGTTAGCGATATTAGCGTGCGGCGCTCTGCTACAGATGAAACTTGGCGCTAAATCACAAAAATATTTTTTCATTGCGGCAATTTGCTTTATCATCGGCATCCTTTGTTTTAGTGGTAGCCTGTATGCGCTAGCACTGACAGGAATAAAATGGTTTGGCCCAATAACTCCGTTTGGTGGTCTACTATTTATCATTGGTTGGGGAGTCTTCTCCTTCGCTGCTTTGAATATAAAAGAGGTAACTCAGTGAAACACGTACTACTTTATTGTCGCTCTGGTTTTGAAAAAGAATGTGCTGGCGAAATTCAAGACAAGGCAACACAACTGGAAGTGTTTGGTTTTCCTCGCCTAAAGAACAATACAGGTTTTGTATTGTTTGAATGTTACCAAGCAGGTGAAGCGGACAAGTTGATCAAAGAGATCGATTTCCAATCACTGATCTTTGCTCGTCAAATGTTGGCAGTGGCTGTTGAAATTAAAGACCTGCCAACCGATGACCGTATTTCTCCAATTCTTGAGGCGCTTTCTGAGAAAGAAGGTTTCCCTCGTTGTGGTGATATCCGTATTGAAACGCCAGATACTAACGAAGCAAAAGAGCTTTTGAAGTTCTGCCGTAAATTTACCGTGCCGATGCGTCAAGCGATGCGTGGTAAAGGCCTGATGACAGCGAAAGATAACGCTAAGAAGCCTGTGCTTCATTTATGCTTCATCGCTCCGGGCCACTGTTTTGTTGGTTACTCTTACCCAACGAACAACTCCCAGTTCTTTATGGGTATCCCTCGTCTGAAGTTCCCATCAGATGCGCCAAGCCGTTCTACATTGAAGCTAGAAGAAGCATTCCACGTATTCATCCCTCGTGATGAGTGGGACGAGCGTTTGGCTCCAGGTATGTGGGGTGTTGATTTAGGTGCATGTCCAGGTGGTTGGACTTACCAATTGGTTAAGCGCTCGATGTTCGTTCACTGTGTTGATAACGGCATGATGGCAGACAGCCTAATGGAAACAGGTCAAATTAAGCACCACATGGTGGATGGCTTTAAGTTTGAACCAGACCGTAAGAACGTAACTTGGATTATCTGTGACATGGTTGAGAAGCCAGCTCGTGTTGCTCACCTTATGGGTGAGTGGATCATCAAAGGCTGGGCGAAAGAAGCACTGTTCAACCTTAAACTGCCTATGAAAGGCCGTTACGATGAAGTACTGCAAGATATCGAGAACCTAAAAGTGTTCCTGATTGAGAACAAAGTGAAGTTCAAGATGCAGGCTAAGCACCTTTACCACGATCGCGAAGAGATCACGGTCCACATTCAGGCGCTTTCAAACATCTCACCGCACTAATATTTACGTTAGTGTGTCAGTGATAAAAAATGCTCCTTTAAGGGGCATTTTTTGTATCAATATTATCGAGTCACAGCGACTTAAGCGTTTGCTTCGTAACGAATATCTTGCAGGTTGAACCCTAAATCAATATCGGTTTTGAGTGCCGATACTTGCTTACATACACGAGCGGATTCGATGTGTTCGTCGAACTTCTTACGATATTTTTTCGGCAGATCTTCTGCTTGATAGGCCGCTTCGATATCTGGGAAAGTGGTTAAGATTTCTTTTGCAGCTTTTGGTCCTATACCTGGAATCCCCGGTACTTGGCTAGAGCTCACACCGGTTAAGCCCCAGTAATCTGCAAGTTGCTCTGGTTTTACGCCGAACTCAGCTTCGATAAAGGGCTTATCTAACCAGCGATGTTGGAAGTAATCGCGGATCTGTAGTGTAGGTGATAACAGTTGGCAGTAACCTTTATCGGTAGAGATTATCGTAACTTTTTCACCATGGTCAGCCACTTTTTTTGCGAGTGTTGCTACTAAGTCATCAGCTTCATCGCCATCAGATAAAAGCGAATCAATACCTAATTCCCACCAAGCTTGTTGGATAGCATCGAGGCCTTTCAGTAATGGCTCAGGCATTGGCTTTCGGTTTTGTTTATAGGCAGGAAGGACTTCTGCACGCCAGCCCCGATCTTGTAAGTGGTGATCGAATACCGCGATGATGTGAGTTGGTTTAGACTCCGCAAGAATCTTATTAAGAGTACGAGTCGTGGTAGTGATGGTTCTTGCTATATCGGTTGGATCCGGCTGAACTGAGTGAACGCGTCGGATTAGGTTCAAGGCATCGATAATAACAAGATGGATAGACATAAGTTTCCACTAAATAGGCAATAAATAAGGGGCTGCTAGCCCCTTATAGTAACGTATCACTTGGTGAGTTGAAACGCTGGTGACGTAAACGTCATGACTTGTTTAGCTTTATGCTTACGGCTTTGTTATCAGTCAGATATTATCATCAGCTGCTTGGCGCAATTTTATAACAAGGAACGTAGTCGGTACCACCCGGCAGTTTCATTCGATCTTGTTCAACAAAATCATTTAGCAGTTGATCCATCTTAGTCATCAACTCTTTGTCGCCATCAATGAGGAATGGCCCATGCTTCTCAATCTCCAGAATACCTTCGGCTTTGACGTTACCTGCCACAATACCTGAGAACGCTTTACGTAAATTCGCAGCAAGGCTCTCTGTTTTCTGATCCATGTGCAGATCGAGTGCCGCCATAGATTCGTGAGTAGGGTCGAAGGGGAGTTGGAACTCAGGCTCAATATGCAGTGACCAGTTGTAGCTGTAAGCATCGCCTGTTTCTTTACGGTGAGAGCGTACATCTGGCATTGCTTGCTTCATAATTTTCGCAGCACGTGCTGGGTCATCAATCACGATTTCATAGTGCTTTTGCGCTTCTTCACCCAATGTTTCACCAATGAACTTATCAATTGAACGGAAGTAAGCCTCGCTCTCTTTAGAGCCAGTTAGAACGATAGGCATCGGTTGGTCTGCGTTGTTTGGGTGCATCATGATACCTAGGATGTACAGCAGTTCTTCGGCGGTTCCTGGGCCTCCAGGGAAGATTATGATGCCATGTGCCATACGAACAAACGCTTCAAGACGTTTCTCGATATCGGGCATGATCACCAGTTCGTTCACTATCGGGTTTGGCGGCTCAGCCGCAATGATTGATGGTTCAGTTAACCCTAAATAACGATGTTCAGTATAGCGCTGCTTAGCGTGACCAATAGCCGCACCTTTCATTGGCCCTTCCATCGCACCTGGTCCACAACCCGTACAGATGTTGAGTTCACGTAGGCCAAGTTCATTACCGACTTCGCGAGTATATTGGTATTCAGTGGCATTAATTGAGTGACCACCCCAGCACACGATCAGGTTCGGCTCAATGCCGGGTGTGAGTGCTCCTGCGTTTCTCAAAATACCAAACACAAGATTGGTGATGTGAGTTGCGTTGGTGAGGTTAAGCCTTTGGTTATCGGCCAAGTGCATGTTGACGTAGACAATGTCACGCAGCACTGAGAATAGATGTTCTTGAATACCCTTGATGATTTCACCGTCGACAAAGGCATGCTCTGGTGGGTTGCTTAGTTCGAGCTTGATACCACGCTCACGACGCACCACTTCAACATCAAATGACTGATACTTGTCGAGCAATTCTTTGGAGTTGTCGGTATGGCTACCCGAGTTCAGTACCGCTAACGTACAGTTACGATACAGTTGGTACAGATCACTAGATGCGGTTTTTTTAAGACGCTCAACTTCAAGTTGAGAGAGTAAATCCATGCTACCGGCAGGGCTGATATGAGTGATCATAGTGCCTCCTTGTTGAGAAGAGCAGAGGCGACTTTTGAAGTGACCCTCTGGCTCGAGAGTGAGAAGCAAACGTTGAAAGTGTTTGGTTAAAGGTGAGAAGAGTTAACCAGACGAAACGGTTACGACAGCGTTGCTTTATGGATTGTATGGAATTGCTTAAGGGCTAATATCGAGTTGCTTAAGATCTTATAAACAGCATGACTTGTCAAGAATGCTTGTTAAGCGAATGTTAATCATAAGCTTAGCAAACATTGAGGGAATTGGTATGTGATAAGTATTTGAAAAAAAGAAATAAATTAAATCAGGCCTAGTTTAATTCCAAACCAATTGGTTAGTACCACGTTGTTTGGCTTTGTTTAGCGTTTTATTGAGTCGCTCTAGTACTTCTTCAGGTGTATCTGACTCTTTGAATTGAGTACTTGCTGCACACAAAGTAATCGTGATTTGTTGATCACGGAACTTAAAGGGTAAACGGCTGACTTGAGTCTGGATGTTTTGAATTACCTGGTGGCAATATTCATCCGTTTGCTCTGGTAATAACAAGATAAATTCCTCACCAGAAAAACGAGCCACACTATCGGTAGCGCCGGTCTCTTTGGTGATGGTTCTTGCGATAATTTTGAGTGCTTTGTCACCCGCTGTATAACCAAAACTATCATTGATGGCTTTGAAATTGTCGATGTCGAGCAGTACAACACGCAGTGAGTGTTGCGCGCGAATCCAACGGCGGTATTCAAGTTCTAAGCGATCGGTAAAGGCGGTACGATTGTAGACCTTGGTGAGCGGGTCAAGCAACATACGCTGAGCCTGATCTTCTAAACGCTTTCGATAGTCTTGAGTCACTTCATAGAGCGAGTCTAACTGAGTTTTCCCGTAATTCATTCTCTCTATCAGAGCTTGTTCTTTTTGCTCTGCATGATTCAATCTTTCAGAAAGAGAGGCGATTTCACTAAGCAAAGGATTAATCGTCTGCTTTAAGTTATCAATGTCCGTTGCTTTATCTACAGAACTCTGGCTCTTGATGACAAGCTCATTTAGCTCAGAGTTCAGGCCTTGGCGATGCTTAAAGTAGCTTTGGCTTTGGTCTGCATTTTGATCTGCGGTTTTGATGCTAGACGCGAGTGAAGAATTAAGCTGGTCAATAAACTGTTCAGACTTTTTACGCTCTAGATTGGTGCCCTCTATGACTAGTTTGAGAATTTGAAGCGTCAGCTCAAGGAGGTTTTGTGTAGAAACACCAAGCAGCAGTTTGGCTCGAATATCGGTAAGTAGCTCACCCGATTCACCCTCAAAATCGAGTTCGGTGATCAGATGTTGTAATTCGTTTGATAAGTCGGCAAGGAGTTCTTGTTCAGGCGATTGCGCAGCGTCGGCAAAATGAGTACGAGAGTTGTTCGCCATGATCTTTATGGCACGCTCGTAAATACCGAGGAGTTTCATGGCGTGGTCGACTTTCTGACTGCCATTGCATTCGGAGAAGCTAAGTAAGTTTCGTAGATCACGTTTCAACGGTGCTGGTAGGCCAGTTATGCGTTGTAGCGTTTCTCCACTGTGCTTAATGCTATCATCCAGATATCCGTTCTGTTTATCCATAGCCAACGTCTTCTGCTTGAGCATTCTTTCTATGACTGCCAATTTAGGGATCATCGAGCTGATGTCTTTTTGCTTTTCTAGCTCTTCCCTAAGGGCAATGAGGTTTTCATCTAAATAACTGTTACTACCAACGCACGCATCACTTAAAGATGTGACGATGCGCTTAAGAACTTTTTGCTCTCTAATAAATTTGAACGAGGTGTCTCTTTGCGTCAAGCGAACTTGCTCCAACTGAAATTTCAGTTGGTGGAGTTGCGCCTGAATGTCTTTTTCAAGAATGCCCATAGATGTATTAATTAGCGCCGCGTAGATCGATCACGATCATTTAGATGAAATTCCGTTGCATCGATAATAACAAAACTAAAAATAAGGTCACGACTTGCAAGTCTTAACCGCTCGCAATTCAGTCATCTTTTAGCATTTTTTTGATGTTGTCCTCATTCTGGTACGACGATTGTATTTTTATTAACCCTTGATTAATGGCATGTTTACAAGCTTCTCGTATGTTACCAGTTGCAAGGCTTGCCGCTGGTGCGTTATCGATAGCTTTGAGGTATACCCATTGGCTAGTGCGTTCTTTCAAGCTGATTTCACGCGCTAGGTTGGTCGACATCAACAATACATCTAATAGCTCTTGGTCATTAATCGCGGTGTAAGCTCGTGGTAAAAACGGGTAGTCAGCGATGCCCATTCGAATCGTTCGGTTGATATTACGTTCTGGCTCGAAGTCATTTACCCACGATTGAATCTTTAGGAACATCGCTTCTGGTGATGAATCACGATCTGAATTTGGCTCTATATAAAGCAAGTTCGCATCTGAGAAATGATAGACGCGAGCTGGGCCTTCCAGTTTTGATTTTAAGAAATCACCGAAAGCATCTTCGAGCTCTAAGCCCGCTTTATAACCATTTTGCGTATACATGTTGCGCAGGAAAGGTAAGTCAATCATAACGAAGCGTAAGCGGTCGTTTAATGGTTCATAAATCAACTCCCCAAGCTGCCATTGCTCGAAGGTTTGGCTGGTTTGCTCTAACGAATTTGAGAGCTTAGCATTGAGCATTCTTAGGTTCGGAAGCTTTGAACGTGAGTGTGTAAAAAGATCAGTACGCAGCGAATCCACTTCTTTAGCTAAGGTTTGGATGAGGTAGCCTCTGCGTAGTACAAAGAAGAATAGGACGATGCTGAACAGAAATAGGGCGAAGGATATCTTTTGGAATTTACGATGCTCTAACTTATACCTTTCTAATTCTTGCGCTTGACCAGCGTAGTGCAAAGTTTGTTCAGCAAACTCTTTCTGCTGACGGAATGCATCCTCACCTACACGATTGAGTTTTTGCTGCTCTAAAGAAACTAAACTGTTGTACTGCTTGAGATTCGCTAATGCTTGTTGAGGACGACCTGCTTGTTCATAGCCTAAGGACAGTAAGTAATACGAACGCTGTGACAGGTGCATATTTTCTATCTGACGTGAAATCTCAAGTGCACGTGTCGCATGCTTGATTACGTCATCGCTCTCTTGTAGATGATAAGCTAACCCTGCCGACAGCAGCGCAGCGCGGCCTTCCAGTTTTGGAATATCTGTGTACTCCAACAGCTCAAGAGCGCGTGTTAGGTATTGTTCTGCAAGAGGGTAGTTATAAAGGCGTAAGTAGGTAGCTGATAAACTCAGACGAATATCAATGACTTGTTGGATATCTCGGTCGGTGCTTTCATGGTCCAAAACGTTGAAGAAATGCACTAACGCAAGGTTATATTTTCCTTGAAAGAAGTATACATCACCCATTTTTTTAAGCACTTGTGCCAAAACAGGTGAGTTTTCAAAGTTATCATAGAAATCAGCAGCTTGAGATAAGTGCTCGAGAGCTTTATCTAACACTTGGCGTTCAAAGAAAAGCTGAGCAAGCAGGCGGTTTACTTTTGCTAAGCGTGAGCTCAGATTACCTTCTACGGATTTCCAGTAGCCATACAACAACTCAGATAGTGCGTGGTTGTACTCTTTATGGGTTAGATAAAATTCACCGACCGCGATGTGGTAGTCGATAGTCACTTTTTCTGAGTAACGCTGATCGAGGTAGGTTTTCGCTTCTTGGTAGAACTTCTCGGCTTCATCGACCTTATTGTCATAAGAGGCAATATCAGCTTTCAGCATGATCAAACGATAGGTAATACCTTCTGTTAAACGCAAGGTTTTATTCACCGATTCTAGGTTTGCTTCGATACTCGCCAGCTCTGTTTTTGCTTTGGCTGATTTCCTGTCACTCAGCCAAAGTAAGCGTACTTTTAGGATCTCAAGATCCAGTTTTAGGTACTCAAGCTTATAGGTTTTCGCAAGCTCAAATGCTTTGTCGATATGTTGAATCGCAATATGAATATTACCAAGGTTGTATTCTGCTTTCGCTAATATCTTGTAGGCATCAATACTGCTGTTTGGGGTTCTGATCGAAGAGTCTGTCTCTTCGCGAGAAATAGCCGATGGGCTTTTCTCGCTTTGGTCTGAAAGGATACGTAGCGTTAGGTAGCTGTTCGCCATTTGTTTTGCTTGGCTCGGCTCTATCTCAACCAAGTTATTGGCTTCATTAAGCAGCGCCGAAGAATAAACCGACGCATTAACCGATGTGCTTAAGCTTAAAATAAATAGGCTAAAAACGTATAACCAACGCATTTCAATATCCCTTTAAAGATTGGGTAGGTTCAAATAAGTGTGGGTGGTTCCAGCCTAATTACTGGCGGGCCATACGCTTATTGTGGCTTGGTCTATCTTGCTCTGTTGAACGGTATGGATTGATATCCAAGCCACCACGACGCGTGTAACGTGCAAATACGGTGAGTTTCGATGGTGCGCAGTATTTCATGATATCCGTAAAGATACGTTCAACACATTGTTCGTGGAACTCGTTGTGTTCACGGAAAGAAACTAAATAGCGCAGCAGTGCTTCACGGTCAATTTGCTTACCTGAATATGCGATCTCAACGCTGCCCCAATCGGGTTGATTGGTGATCAAACAGTTCGACTTCAATAGGTGGCTGTGCAGTGTTTCTTCAACGTCTTGTTCGCCAGCAGCGCCTTCAAGCAGCGACGCTTCAAAGTCGTAGCTAGTGATTTGGATGTCTTGGTTGTCGATACAGTCACCTTCCATCGTCACGATAGGTTGGTTAGTGTAGTCGGTTACTGAGTTTACATTCACAATCACCGTTTCGCCTGCACATGCCGACAAATCTTGGGTCAGGCGCTCGGTTACTTGATCCCAGTTTTCAAATTGAGTCTGGTTGTAGCTGTTCAGGTACAGCTTGAAAGATTTTGATTCAATTAAATTTGGGCTGGTTGCTGGGATGAAAACTTCACCGACAGCCACTTGTGGTAGACCATTGGTGTTTAGCCACGAAAGCTCGTACATCGTCCAAATATCATGACCAACAAAAGGCAGCTCGCCGTTTAGCGCAAGATCATCGCGATTAAGGCTACGAGGCACTGGTTGCAATAAACTTGCATCGTATTGGTTAGAGTACTCAGTTTTTTGGCCAAGGGTTAAACCCGCTAGCTCTTTTGCGTCAGAATATTTGCTCATACTTTCGTTTCAAATTCGATTAGAATGGGGTCGATTTTACTGAATCCCCCTTACCCTGTCATTAAGTCATCGCTTAATCGGCGCGGAAAGGGCTCGGATTCTATTTATTATTTTGTGTTTAGGAGATTTTCATGACTCAACGTGCTCAAGACGCACTACTTTCTTTTAGTCAGCGATACGTTGACGCGTGGAAGCAGAAACACCAAAGCTTACCTCGTAATGAGGAGTTGGTGGACATCGTATCGCCATGCGTAGAAGAAAAGAGTGGCGATGCCGTGTTGTGGAAGCACTATCCACGTGAGCAATTCGCGGATTTCACCAACGTTGAAACCGGTATTGAGTTGACTCTGCATGAAGACATCAAAACTTTTTACGGCGCACAATTCAGCGCAGATATGAACGCAACTTTCGATGGTAACGAATTGACTCTGTTACAGATTTGGAGTGATGAAGACTTCGAATGCCTACAAGAAAACATTTTGGGTCACCTAGTAACTCAGCGTCGCTTGAAGCTAAAACCAACGGTTTTCATTGCCGCGACCGATGCTGAGCTGGATGTTATCTCTATCTGTAACCTAACGGGTAACGTGATTTTGGAGCGCTTAGGTACCAAAAATCGTGATGTGCTCGCCGAGACATTGGCAGAATTTTTAGAAAAGCTACAACCAGCGGTATAAATAGATGTACGTACTAGAACTTCAATTTGAGTGTTTTGATAACACAACGGTAAGCGCTGTCGACAAGGCGGTTAATGGCTTAATGGATGCACTTCGTTATAACGGACAAGTGTTAGGTCGTGAGTTCCCAATCGTGATGGGCGATGGTGAATTCTATGTTCGCGTTGTGTGCCCGGAGCAAGATAGCTTGCACCCGCGTAATCACTCAGACTTTGTGAAAGTGTGTTTTGATCGCTTGTCTAACGCGAGCCTACTAGCGCCTAAAATGCGTTTGCTCGGTCGAGATCTGAACTCAGAAGAAGTGGCAGAAGATGAAACACCAAGCTGGCAGGTGTTATACACGACATTCGTGCACACCTGTTCACCGCTGCGTAGTGGCGATAGCTTGCTACCAATCCCTTTGTATCGCAATCCACCTACCTTCAATGGCGACCATAAAGCCGTGTTGAAATGGCAGACCGAATGGCAAGCCTGTGATGAAGTACAAATGGGTGGTGGTTGTCGCGCGGAACATGCAACGCTAACCGAGATCAGTGACACGAAGAGTGTGCTGTTTAAACGCGGTTGGGGTCTAAGAGGGCGCATTGAGTATCTGACTAAGGTTCCAACCTACTACTACTTATACCGTGTCGGTGGGATCAGCCTGAAAGATGAAAAAGAGCGCAAATGCCCGCAATGTGGTGGTGAATGGCTGCTAGATGCGCCTATCCACGATATTTTCTATTTCAAGTGTGATGACTGCCGATTGGTGTCAAACATCTCTTGGGATCACCTGAAGTAATCGACTTTGTTTCGCTTAAATCTGAGATGCTTTACTTTCTAGCAAATCTTTATCATTAAAAAAGGGGCTGACGTTATGTCAGCCCCTTCGGGTATCTATACAGTGCTGTCGTTTAGTTGATTACCAACCTTTAACGACGCCACCTTGGAAGATGTCAGAAGCTGCGTTGTACACTTCTTCAGTTTGGTAAGCTTTAACGAAGTTTTGTACGTTTTCAGCGTTTAGGTTGTCTTCACGAGAAACGATTAGGTTTACGTAAGGAGAATCTTTGTCTTCAACGAATACGCCATCTTTTTGTGGAGTCAGGTTGATAGAGCTCGCGTAAGTTGTGTTGATGATAGATAGAGCAACATCATCAAGAGAACGTGGCAGTTGAGCTGCGTCTAGTTCAACAATCGTTAGGTTCTTAGGGTTACCCACGATGTCGCGAACTGTAGCTAGAAGACCTGCGCCTTCACGAAGTTCAAGAAGACCTTGTTGCTCAAGAAGAAGTAGAGAGCGACCTAGGTTTGTAGGGTCGTTTGGTACAGCAATACGAGCACCGTCTTGGATTTCGTCTACCGATTTCACTTCTTTAGAGTAACCCGCAATTGGGTAAACAAACGTGTTACCAGCGATAGTTAGCTTGTAGCCACGGTCAGCCACTTGCTGATCTAGGTACGGTGCGTGTTGGAATGCGTTGATGTCGATAGAACCATCATCTAGAGCTGCGTTTGGTGTTACGTAATCCGTGAAAGTAACCAGTTCAACGTCTAGGCCGTATTTCTCTTTCGCTACTTTAGCTGCCACTTCAGCAACTTGCGCTTCTGCACCTGCCATTACGCCAACTTTTACTTTAGAAGTATCCACTTCTTTATCGCCACAACCTGCTAGAACTAGCGCTGAAGCTGCTGCTGCGATAGTTAGTAAACCTTTAAGGTTAAATTTCATAATAATCTCCTTTTAATAAATCTATTTAATTAGGTTCAGACGACTCTACTCTTTATGTGTGAGTCTTTATCTGTGGTCAACACGGCGAACTAATGAATCACCGATTGATTGAATAATTTGTACCAGCACAATCAACATCACTACTGTCACAGCCATGATGGTCACATCGTAGCGGTGGAATCCGTAACGAATCGCGACATCACCTAGGCCACCTCCGCCTACAGTACCGGCCATTGCTGAGTAGCTCACCAGAGTCACTAGCGTAATCGTTACTGAGTTGATGATAGTCGGTAGTGCTTCTGGAAGCAGAACCTTATTGATGATTTGTGTTGGTGTTGCGCCCATTGATTGGGCCGCTTCCACTAGACCTGTTGGTACTTCAAGTAGTGCACTTTCGATAAGTCGAGCCACGAATGGGATAGCGCCAATCGTCAGTGGAACAATCGCTGCTGTTGTACCGATGAAGGTACCAATCAGCATCTTAGTCAGTGGAATAATCGCAACCATCAAAACTAAGAAAGGTACTGAACGACCCACGTTCACAATCGCACCTAGAATCTTGTTTACTTTGGTGTTCTCTAACAGGCCACCTTTTTTAGTCGTATGCAGAATCACGCCTAGTGGGATACCGACCGCGAAGCCAACAATGCCTGCAACAGCAACCATGTAAAGCGTTTCGCCTGTTGCGCCTAATAGAAGGTTACCGTTAAGGCTGATCCAGTCAGCAATCTCGTTGAAACTAAAGGACATAACCAAGCACCTCTACTTTTACATTGTTGTCGCGTAGGAATTGGATAGCAGCATTATCATCTGCTTCATTACCGAACAGTTCAGCGACCATCATGCCGAACTTCACGCCACCGGCGTAATCAAGGTCAGAACTTAAGATGCTGACATCGATATTGAATTTACGTGCGATTTGCGTCATTAGCGGAGCATCAACCGTTGCACCAGTAAACTCAAGACGCACCAGCGGGTAGCTGCTGTTTACGCGAGTCTCTTGCAAACGTGCTTGGTAATCTTCAGGGATCGTCAGATCCAACGTTGAGCGAATAAACTGATGCGCTAGCTCTGTCTTCGGATGAGCAAAGATGTCACCGACTGTACCTTTCTCTACCAATTCACCGCCGCCAATGATCGCAACCTCGTGACAAATGCTTTTAACCACATCCATCTCGTGTGTAATAAGCAGGATAGTGATGTTCAGCTTGCGGTTGATTTCACGCAGCAGCTCAAGGATAGATTGAGTTGTTGCTGGATCCAATGCGCTGGTGGCTTCATCACATAGCAGTACTTTCGGGTCAGAGGCCAGTGCGCGAGCAATCGCCACACGCTGCTTTTGACCACCACTTAGGTTTGCCGGGTAGGTGTCACGCTTATCAGCAAGGCCAACCAGTTCAAGTAACTCGCTGACTTTCGCTTCAATAATCGCTTTATCTTTACCAGCAAGTTCTAGAGGCAGTGCTACATTGTTAAATACAGTACGAGAAGACAGCAGGTTGAAGTGTTGGAATATCATGCCGATGTTACGGCGCGCTTCGCTAAGTTCTGATTTGCTGAGTTTTGTTAGGTCGATACCGTCAACAATCACTTCACCAGAGGTCGGAGCTTCCAACATATTTACACAACGGATCAGGGTACTTTTGCCTGCACCAGAAGAGCCGATGACTCCAAAGATTTGACCTTGAGGAATGTGGAGGTTGATATCAATTAAGGCATTGATTTCTTTAGTGCCTTGATAAAAAACCTTGTTGACTTGATTCACTTTAATCATAGAGAAACCCGTGCAGGTAGAACAGAATAATATGTCGATAGCTCGCTCGATTTACAGACGATGCTATGGTGTTCTATGATCTAAGTCAATAGATATTTTTACGTCTAGACGGCTAAACGTCGATTGTATGGCTAAGCTAGAAACAAATCGTTAACGAACGCAAAACTAAATAGATAGTGATGAAGCAAATAAAGCGTGTAATAATTAATGATTAATAGAGAGTTGATAGAGAACAAAATTTTGTCTAAACCTGCTGTTTTTTTAGATCGTGATGGAGTGATTAACGTTGATCACGGCTACGTACATGATGAGCATGACTTTGAATACATCGATGGTGTGTTTGAAGCGGCGAAAGCGTTTAAAGATATGGGTTATTTATTGGTGCTAGTGACCAACCAATCTGGTATTGCTCGCGGCATGTTTAGTGAAGACCGTTTTCTTTCTTTAACGCAGTGGATGGATTGGAACTTTGTTGATAATGGTGTCGAGCTCGATGGCATTTATTACTGTCCTCACCACGCTGAGCACGGTATTGGTGACTACAAGCAAGATTGTGAATGTCGTAAGCCAAAGCCAGGCATGTTCATTTCTGCTCGTGACTTTCTGAAGATTGATATGGCTAACTCGGTCATGATCGGCGATAAAGCGGAAGACATGATGGCTGCAGAAGCTGCAGGTGTTGGTACTAAAGTCTTGGTAAGAACGGGTAAACCCATCACTGAAAAAGGTGAAGCGTTGGCTAGCGTGGTACTTGATAGCATTAAAGACGTACCCGCTTTCTTAAAAGGCTAAACGTTTTATTTATCACTAAGGTATGGACCTATCATTAGGCACTTACATTAGGTTTGTTCGAACCTGTGAATAGGCTAAGTGTCGTTGACTATATAAAGATGAGGAACGAAGTATGAAAGCTATGTTGGTAGCATCTCTATGTACAGTAGCATTGGTTGGGTGCTCTAAATCAGCAGCCCCTGAGACTGATAGCGCAACATCGAATGATCAATTCGCGACTTATCAATGTGAGTCTGACGTCTCGTTTGATGTGTCTTACCTTGATAATGAAAAAGCGGTACTACGCTTGCCTGATAATGAATACCGCCTGACTCAAGTTCCAGCGGGCTCAGGAACCAAATACATCTTAGATGATGGCACTTCAGAGATGATTAACAGCATCACTTTGCGCACGAAAGGTGACAATGCGCGTCTAGAACTTGGTCGCGTAGTCTATCGAAATTGCCAAAAGTAAGTCATAGTAAGAACTGCTAGTATTTACAAACAGTTAAGTGAGGGAATCTACCCTCACTTTTTCTTCTCTTCCCTTTAACGTTAGACTTTTTATGAGCAAAAAACTCACTATTCTTGATATTGCAAAGCTGTCCGGTGTTGGTAAGTCAACCGTATCACGCGTTCTGACCAATGATCCAAAAGTGAAACCTGAAACCCGTGAAAGGGTAGAAAGAGTAATTCAAGAATCTGGGTACACGCCTTCAAAGTCTGCGCAATCGATGCGCGGTGGCAGCCAAAAAGTCATCGGCGTGATTATCTCTCGTTTGGACTCTCCCTCTGAAAACAAAGCCGTTAGCACGATGCTGGCCGAGTTGTATCGAGCGGATTACGATGTCGTGATCATGGAAAGCCAACTTGATAGAGATAAAGCCAATGAGCACCTGCAAGTTCTAAAGCGTCGTAACGTTGATGGCATTATTGTATTTGGTTTTACTGACTGCGATATTCCGGCAATCGAAGCTTGGGAACACAAAGCGGTGGTGATTGCTCTGGATACCGAGAACGTGACGTCGATTAACTATGATAACCAACAGGTGATCAATAGTGCGTTGGTGCATTTATTGGATCAAGGGATCTCTGACGTTGGCTTTATCGGGGTTGATCCTAGTGATAAATCAACCGGTGAACTGCGTCTTAAGGCTTATCTCGATTGGTGTGAAAACACAGGTTCAGTGGCAAACTATCGTACTGGTCAACTTCATCACGAAAGTGCTTATCAGCTGGTGGATGAGGTGTTAACTCCCGCGACTCAAGCGATCGTTTGTGCCAGTGATACGCTGGCTCTTGGTGTAATCAAGCGTCTGCAAGAACTACAACGTGAAGATGTGGTCGTCACTGGCGTTGGTGGTAATGATCTTCTCTCTTTCTTATTCCCACGAGTATTTAGCATTGATCCTGGTTACCAATCTGCAGGTAAGTTGGCTGCTAATCTATTGATCTCTCAGCTTTTAGGCAATTCAGAGATCTCTCATCATACGCAATCTCCTATTCTATAATCCACTCAATTAAGCGAAATTGAACGGCTTAGATTAAAATTAGAGTGTGATCTCTTTCAATTAATGGGATTGTTCCCATTTTAATTTATCATTCATACGGGCATTATAATAACCGTAATTGGGAATGTTCCCATAAATCTAAGTCTGAGTGATTATAGCTTGCATGGTTTAGATGAGTAATTGAATGAAACCAGGGTGGGGTAGTATGAGTAAGATAGCGAAGCAAGACGTTGCGCGTCTTATCGAGTTAGTCGGTGGTAAAGAAAACATTGCGAGTGTCAGCCACTGTCTGACTCGACTGCGTTTTGTATTGAACGATACAGAGCAGGCCAACAAAGCTGAACTCGAAAAACTGAAGCTAGTAAAAGGCTGTTTTACTAATGCAGGCCAATTCCAAGTTGTGATTGGCACTGAAGTTGATGAAGTGTACGCACTTCTGATTGAACAGACAGGTAAAGAGGCATCATCAAAAGATGAGGCGAAGCTGGCTGCTCGTCAAAACATGAACTTCCTTGAGCGTGGTATCTCCCATTTAGCCGAAATTTTCGTACCACTGCTGCCTGCCATCATTACAGGTGGTTTGATTCTTGGTTTCCGTAATGTGATTGGCGACATTCGCATGTTCGACGGCAAAACCCTCGTTGAAATCAGTCAATTCTGGGCAACCGTTCACTCTTTCTTATGGTTGATCGGCGAAGCTATTTTCTTCTTCCTACCGGTTGGCGTGTGTTGGGCTACGGTTAAGAAGCTTGGCGGAACCCCTATTTTGGGTATCACGCTCGGTGTGACCTTAGTTTCACCACAACTCATGAACGCATACATGATAGGTAAATCGGTACCTGAGGTATGGGATTTTGGGCTGTTCGTGATTGAGAAGGTCGGTTATCAGGCTCAGGTGATCCCAGCGATGTTAGCGGGTGTGGCCTTGGCGTTCATTGAAACCAATCTTAAGCGTATCGTCCCTGCTTACTTGTACCTAGTGGTTGTGCCATTTGTATCGATTATTTTGTCTGTGATTCTAGCGCACGCTTTCATTGGCCCATTCGGTCGTATGTTAGGCGATGGTGTGGCATTCGCGGCTAAAGCTGCAATGACAGGTGATTTTGCGATTCTTGGTTCAGTGGTTTTTGGTTTCCTATACGCACCTTTGGTTATCACGGGTATTCACCACACAACCAATGCCGTCGACCTACAACTGATGCAAGACTTAGGCGGCACACCAATCTGGCCTTTGATTGCGCTATCAAATATTGCACAAGCTTCAGCGGTTGTTGGCATCATCATCTTAAGCAAACGCGAAGGCGAACGAGATATCTCGGTTCCAGCTGCAATCTCTGCTTACTTAGGTGTAACAGAGCCAGCGATGTACGGCATCAACCTTAAATACAAATTCCCAATGCTGAGCGCAATGATCGGCAGTGCCGCTGCGGCTGCTATCTGTGGTAGTGCAGGAGTGATGGCGAATGGTATCGGTGTTGGTGGCTTGCCAGGCATCCTATCGATTCAACCGCAATATTGGTCCGTTTACTTAATTGCGATGCTGGTGGCGATTGTACTACCCGTCACGTTAACACTGTTCTTCTATAAACGAGCACAGATGAAAGGCGAACTAGAAACCGCCAACGCGTAATGCATTTAATAAGCGATGACTCCAAAGTGAGCCATCGCTTTTTCTCTTAGTTATAGCTTTTTCTTTTAGTTATAACGGCTATTCGACCATGATTCACATGGTGATTTTTATTTTATATTTTCTGGTAAGTGAGTGTTAGAGATGGCGATGACTGAACATGATGAAAGCTGGTGGAAAACCGCAACCATCTATCAAATCTACCCAAAGAGCTTCTGCGACAGTGGCAGTAAAGGTACTGGCGACATCAAAGGGATCATTTCGAAACTGGATTACCTCAAACATTTGAGTGTCGATGCGATTTGGCTAACCCCGGTTTACGCATCTCCTATGATCGATAATGGTTACGATATCTCAGACTACTACGCGATTAATCCTCAATTCGGCACCATGGAAGACTTCGACTTATTGCTGTCTGAAGCGCACCAACGTGGTATCCGTATCGTGATGGATATCGTGGTAAACCACACCTCGACAGAGCATGCATGGTTTCAATCTGCTTTGGGCGACAAAAACAGCTCTTACCGCGATTACTATATTTGGAAAGATCCCGTAGATGGTCAAGCACCAACTAACTGGCAGTCTAAGTTCGGTGGTAATGCGTGGGAACTAGATGAGGCGACTGGGCAATACTTCCTACACTTATTCGCCAAAGAACAGGCTGACCTCAACTGGGAGAACCCGGTTGTACGTGAAGAAGTGAAAGACGTTATCAGCTTTTGGGCAGAAAAGGGCGTTGATGGTTTCCGCTTGGATGTGATCAACCTGATTTCGAAGCAGCAAGACTTTCCTAATGATGATATCGGTGATGGCCGTCGTTTCTATACCGATGGTCCACGTGTACACGAATACCTGAAAGAGATCAGCGAAGCCGTATTTCAGAAGTACGGCAGCGTGACCGTAGGCGAGATGTCTTCAACCACGTTGGAACACTGCCAGCAATACTCAAACGTTGATAACAGTGAGCTATCGATGGTGTTTAACTTCCACCACCTTAAGGTCGATTACACCAATGGTGAGAAGTGGACCAATGCGCCGTTTGATTTCTTACAGCTCAAATCGATCTTTAACCACTGGCAAACGGGATTGAATGGCAAAGGGTGGGGCGCACTATTCTGGTGTAACCACGATCAACCGCGAGTGGTGAGTCGCTTAGGTGATGATCAGCAATATCGTGTTGAATCGGCCAAGATGTTGGCTGCGTCTGTACATATGATGCAAGGTACGCCGTATATCTATCAAGGTGAAGAGATTGGCATGACCAACCCTGGCTATACCGATATCAGCCAGTATCGTGATGTAGAGAGCACCAATATGTATGACATCATGGTGAACCGTGATGGTGTAGCGCATCAAGATATGATGGCGATTCTGGCGCAGAAATCACGTGATAATTCTCGTACTCCAATGCAATGGAATAGCGAAGCGCATGCAGGCTTCTCACAAGCTCAGCCGTGGCTAGATGTTGCGAATAACTACACTGAGATCAACGCTGAGCAAGCGCTAGAAGATAAAGACTCTGTTTTTTACTTCTACAAGAGCTTGATTGAGTTACGTAAAGAAGTGCCAGTGATTACTCATGGTAGCTACAAAGATTTATTGCCTGAGCACCCATCGGTATTTGCGTATTCTCGTGAGACGGATAGTCAGACTTTGTTGTGTATTAACAACTACTATGGTGAAGAGGCGGAATGCGTTTTACCGGAACGTTTTGATATGAGTAAGGCGAAGAGTTTGTTGTCTAACTATCAAGAAGCGAACACTTCAGCAGCATCACATCATCAAGTCTTACGTCCTTACGAGACTCGTATTCTCTTGATTGAAGGTTAACCTTGTTTCATTTTAAGAAGCCTGATTCTTACTCCCCTTAAAGGATTAGGCTTTTACAAAGGCTTTGGAGTGCTCCCCAAAGCCTTTTTTTCGATGCCCTGTTAGTGCTTAGTGAGCATTTCGATCTCTTCGTGTGAAAGAGGAACAAGGGTTGGCACTGACTGTGGTGTGACAGCGACATTCAGTTCATCGAGAAGCATTGTCAGTTTGTCCATCGGCCATTGTTGAAGCTGAGCTTTAATCTCTTCGTAGGCGTCATCCCTTTCTTCTCTCACTGCTTTGTCCATTTCAAGTCCTGCAAAGTTAACGTTGTTTGCTCAAGACCACTGATTTCACTGTGTCGCACATAGCCAAATACGGGATGATAAATCGTCGTGATATTTTCATTGATGAGTGTACTACTCGACGGTTGCTCATCATTGTTGCATTCTAGAGTCAGTATTGATTGGTATTCGAGTAAGCCTACTTCTATTTGTTGATTATTAATTTTCTCAAATATTTTACCGTTTTCTATTCTTTTCTGTTCTCTTTTCCAATTCAAAGAACAGCGACTGATCACCATTTTAGGATCAACATCATACTGTTCGACTAATCGGTATGCATCTTCATCGCTGATGTCGAGTCCGTTAATATTATGTTCCCAAAATGAAGAACTTATTTGTTGATCTTTATATGTATTAGCCGATGTAGGAAATTCCATGCTATCAAAAATATGGATTAAAGAAGGCGCTTTATTAAAGAAGTCAATCAGACTTAAAGAAGCCTCTTCATTAATTCGATATAGCTGACCATCTTTTTCATACAAAAAATCTGTATCTTCATTACTTCCTATCGAGTTCTTAATTATTCTCACATAAAAGCTATCTACACCAATATTGGAAAGGTTATTAATGATTGCTGTCAATTGATCTGTCTCCTTTTGAGGGAGAGTGTCTAAAACGTCGATGAGTTCAATCGCATTTTTAGGAATGTATTTAATGTAAAAAACCTCTGAAGAGCCCCCATCAAGACGATTTATTTTCTCTTCATAGTTTAGCCACTGTTCATTTTTTGGAGAAAATTGGGATTTATTAAAGTCCAGATCTGAGCCGATTTGTTTTTCTGGTATAGAGGGTGATGAGCTATTACAGCCTGATAGAAATAGCGATGATAAAATAGATAATAAAGTTAATTTGTTCTTCATGATTTTAATCCGGTAAAAATGCTGAGGTGTTTATGTTGTCAACAAGTTTGAAGATTAGCGTTTGATAAGCCAAATAATGAGAGATAACAAAGATTAACGAATCTTATTTTTATGTTTAATCTTCTGTTTTTAAAGGTTTTTTTTGTTATTTTATTTCATTTTTATTGGTATTCTAGCGTAGCAGTCTTATTCATTAATAGATTAACTTAAGTGACCTAAGTGTTTTGTTCGTATTTGTTTTACTTTGTTGTTTTATTTATTTAATCCAATTCGTTAACTTCTCGTCTACCAAAATGGTAATAAATAAAAGAAGGATAACTAAATGCGTAATAATAGTGGCTATAGCTTAATTGAATTGGTGATCGTTATTGTGGTGATCGGTATTTTATCGGTGGCAGCGATACCTAAATTTATGAATATTCAAAATGAAGCGAGAGAAGCTCGACTCTATAGTATAAGAGGTGCTTTAGAATCGGGTATCAATATGGCTCATGGAATGATGATGTTAGAAGGGAAAGAACACTATCGTTATGTTTCAAATAAAATTGAGGGTCAAACTTCAGATGGTTATGGTGTAATTCCGTTACAGAACTTGCCATTTAAAGGGTGTGAGATCGATGGAAGAAAAAGTTGTGCATTTATTTATGGTTACCCTGATGCCGACGAAAATAATCTATCCATTGTCCTAAAAGGCATTCTCGGTTCGTCTTCATTGTGGAAGGTACACCGAACGGAAAATGAAAGAGGTACTGCTTATATTACGCCACTGAATCAAAATGAATTTAAACAGTGTTCAGTTCGATATCAGGTCCCTCTTTCTCAAGAAGAAGATTATCAGATCGATGTTTTGCCTTGTGCTTAATTGATTGACATAAGATTGAATAAAACCATGATCAAATAAGTTCATGGTTTTATTTTTGTTTCTGCATCTTGATCATGGTTTGGCAATAGGCTTCAATCATATTGCGCCAATCATAAGTCATCGTTTTATTCGAAAATTTGCTCTTCAACTGATTCCAAGGTGATAAGCAAGTTTCTACTGATTCTGGTTGAGCAAGTCGTTTAAATAGCGCTTTTGATGGGACTGTATGGGATAGTGAAACGATGGATTGTAGGTAGTTTTTCATAAAGAGATCTTCTCGGCCGCTTTTATAAGAAATATCGGAAACGAGAAGGTAAATTAAGGCATTATCAATCCTTGAACCACCTACTGGAGTGCGTAGAAAATCAAAAGCGTTTTCTAGGTTTCCTGCTTTCAGGTTAATTAGGCCTAACCATATGCCTAGTTCGTCAGGAAGCGGAGTGAAACGCGTATACAGTTGGCTAATAGCCTTTTCCAACGTCTCTTTATTGGTTTCAAACAATGTGTTGTGTCGAGCAAAATAGAGGGCTTTAAATTCATCATTTGGAATGAATGAACCTTCGTCAATATCACGGTCATACTGCTTAAATACAGACAAATTATCTAGTTGCCAATCGTATTCAATCGGAATGGGAAGTGCAAAAAAACGAGCGATGTCTTGCTGTAGAGGCAAAAGGGAAAGGCTCAAGCTGTTGAGATTGATAACGTAGGTTTTTTTGAACACTTCCTTATCAGATGTAGAAAAGAGCAGCTTAGCTTCGGCATGAACAGTGGAAGGTGTTTCGAGATCTTTTAAGCGAATGTTGAGTTTGTACTCACTTGATATGCTCTCTTTTGCTCCGGGCCAATAGGGACTGTCATCGATTGTCGTCACGAAGTAACTCGGAATGTCTTGATTGACCAAATCGGTATATGGATATTCAATTTGTTGCTCAAGAATCAAAGCTTTAATGATTTTCCTATGCTGTTTTGATTGAGGGCCCGTAGCATCAATACGATGCAGAAGAAGCTCTCTCATTTGGATGGTTTGTTGTTTGCGATATTGCTCGATTAGATTGCTTGTTTTTGTAACATAAAGATAAGACGAAACAAAAAATGCCATAGAAAGGAACACGATCAAGTAATGTAAGGGCTTTATGTTGGTCAGTTTGGCACTCAACGCAAGACGTATTGTGGGCGGTGTTTCTCGGGAGGGAGCATGGTCATCTTCCTCAAGAGTGATTAGCTTTACTTGGCTGTCGCAAAGGTAATAGCCTTTACGGGGGTAAGTCACCAGTATTTTTGTTGCATCTTCATGGATTAAATATTTTTGAAGGAGCGCACGGAAGGTCGATATTCTGTTAGTCAGTACATTTTTAGAAATGTAGTCGCTATGCCAGATCTCTTGAATGATCGCGTTAGAAGAAAGCGGTTCACCGACATGAGTAAGCAAAAACTCGAGCAGTTCAATGGTTCTTGGTTCTAAATCGATTATCTCATCGTTATACTGTAAGTGCTTTTTCTGCGGATTATAGATCATTCCCCCGATTTTAATTAGGCCGCCAACCTCTTTTGCTTCTTCAAGAATATTTCGCATCATGTAGGAACATCATTATTAATTATTTGCCTGTATTATATAGCATTTTTCTTAAACGGAGTATGCGTGTTGTCACCTGTAGTGGATTTTATATCGGTGTGGCTTATGATTCATCGCCAGTACTAAATTCAGTGCCAAAGCTCCTAAAATGGAAAGTAAGATTGTTGTAGGAGTGACAAAAAGAAAGGAAGTGAATAGGATTATCGCGTCAATCGCCATTTGTGATTTTCCGACGGAAATACCAAATTTATCTTGGATGAATAAACACAGGACGTTGAACCCGCCAAGACTCGAATGATGTCTAAATAGGATCAGCATGCCTAAGCCCATTAACAAGCCGCCAGCTACCGCACAGTAAATTTCATTATGAACGTCTAACGAAATCACCAAGTATAAATGATCGGCAAATACAGACACTAAAGCGCCAGAAATGGCACTGCTTATCGCAAAGTGACGGCCAAATCGTTTCCATGCTAATAGGTAGAATGGGCAGTTGGCAATAAAGTACAAAATACCAAAGGTTACTGGTGTAAATTGACTCAAAAGCAGTGCCAAGCCAGTCGTACCACCAGTAATCAGGTTTGCTGACTGTAAAAAGAAGACGCCTAACGCCACTAAAAACGTGCCAGTGAGAATCGCTACCCAATCTTCTTTACGTGAGTGTTTTTCCATCGTTTTTATAATTACCTAACCAATAAAGGCGTGCATAGTAGAGAAAAACCTTAGCTTTCGGTAGCTGGAGGGGCAAAATTAAGGTAAACCTATGTAATCTGCGTTTTACAGGGTGTAAAGCGTAAAATTGACAGTAAGCGCCATCTTTGGTTGGATAAGCCAAATAACCATGATGAATCTTATTTGTGATTATGAAAAAACTGCATGATAAAATTGCAATTAGCTCTTTATGACCTAGATCAAATTATGTAGAATGCGTCACATCAAAACGGTGACGGAAACGTTTGCTTTCGGTCGTTGTGTGGTTTTTTTGAAACTTTCAGTACAATCTGAGTCAGGAGATACAGATGCTTAAGCGTGACATGAACATTGCTGATTACGATGCGGATCTATTCGCAGCTATCCAAGAAGAAACTCTTCGTCAGGAAGAGCATATCGAACTTATCGCTTCAGAAAACTACACAAGCCCACGTGTAATGGAAGCTCAAGGTTCTCAGCTAACAAACAAATACGCTGAAGGCTACCCAGGCAAGCGTTACTACGGTGGTTGTGAGTACGTAGACAAAGTTGAAACTCTAGCAATTGAACGTGCATGTGAACTATTTGGTGCAGAGTACGCAAACGTACAGCCTCACTCAGGTTCTCAAGCAAATAACGCTGTATACATGGCACTACTAAATGCAGGCGATACGGTTCTAGGTATGAGCCTAGCACACGGTGGTCACCTAACTCACGGTTCTCCAGTAAACTTCTCTGGTAAGCTTTACAACATCATCCCTTACGGTATCGATGAAGCGGGTCAAATCGATTACGAAGAGATGGAAAAGCTGGCTATCGAGAACAAGCCTAAGATGATCATCGGTGGTTTCTCTGCTTACTCTCAAATCTGTGATTGGAAGCGCATGCGTGAAATCGCTGACAAAGTAGGTGCTTACCTGTTCGTAGATATGGCTCACGTAGCAGGTCTAATCGCTGCAGGCGTTTACCCGAACCCAGTGCCACACGCTCACGTAGTAACTACAACGACGCACAAAACGCTTGCGGGTCCTCGTGGTGGTCTAATCCTTTCTAACGAAGGCGAAGATCTTTACAAGAAGCTGAACTCAGCAGTATTCCCAGGTGGCCAAGGTGGTCCTCTAATGCACGTTATCGCTGGTAAAGCAGTAGCGTTCAAAGAAGCTCTAGAGCCAGAATTCAAAGAATACCAAGCTCGCGTAGTTGCTAACGCAAAAGCAATGGTTGCTGAATTCCTAGCACGCGGTTACAACATCGTTTCAGGTTCTACAGAGAACCACCTGTTCCTAGTTGACCTAATCGACAAGGACATCACAGGTAAAGAGGCTGATGCAGCACTAGGTGCAGCGAACATCACTGTGAACAAGAACTCAGTACCAAATGATCCACGTAGCCCGTTTGTTACTTCAGGTATCCGTATCGGTTCTCCTTCTATCACTCGTCGCGGTTTCTCAGAAGCAGACGCGAAAGAGCTAACAGGTTGGATCTGTGACATCCTAGATAATATGGGCGATGAGTCTGTTATCGAAGCGACTAAAGCAAAAGTACTAAATATCTGTAAGCGTCTACCGGTTTACGCTTAATTTTTCTTCGTAGTAATTTGAACTTCGTTGTCGAGCATGCTCACTTACATCCGTAAGCTCCGCGTGCTCTCCTAGAATTTCAAACGACTACTTTGAAAAATACTTTTAAAGGGGCTCATTGAGTCTCTTTTGTTTTAGGGAAAGGTGCTGAAAACTCCGCGCCTGTTCCTTGAACTTAAGCTATTTGATTGAAAGTACGATTTGAAGGGCTCCTTGTTAGGGGCCTTTTTGGTATCTGTCGGTATGGAGTTGGGTTATCTGAGAATGCAGAAAGGCGGTACTAAAAAGGGCTGATGTTTGCACATCAACCCTTTGTGGTTTTCTTATGTTGGTTCTACTTTCTGATACTAAGCAGGGTGCCAGACTTACACTTGAATGAGTAATAATGGCGGCTCTCGTTGAATTTTCCTAAGCCTTCGCCGTCACAGTAGTCGATATTGATGTCACGCATCACTTCTAGTGTGTCTTCGCTTTTCAGAGCGAATTTAGAGCCATCAGAGCAGACAATACGCACTCTTTCATCATGGCTTACTGAGTAAATATCGACTTCGGTGTTACACAGCTCAAAAGAGGCTTCACGAAAGTTGTCTTGCTGTGTATTTGAAGCGCAACCTGCAGTCAGTGTTGCTGCGAAAACTGCCAAAAGTCCGAGTCTTTTCATTGTTAATCCTTCGCTATCATCAGATTGATTGATGAGTTTTATATGCTATTTCAGGTAGCCTATACAACAACACGCTTTGGTTCAAGGAGCGCTCGTTGACTCTAAGATATAAAAGTATAGATGTAGACAGATAATTTATAATTGGCTAACTGCATGTTTATCCAATACGTATCACCAATAAAAAAGACCAACACTGAGGTTGGCCTTTCAAAATCAAGCTTGTTTTAAATGACTATCGAAACTGTTTGGCTTCTGGAAGGAATTCAAAACCAGCAGACGCAAGTTTAGCGATCAATGCTGCTTTGTCGATCTCGTAGAAGTTGACCACTCGATCTATATCACCGCCGAAGTCGTCACGTAGCTTCATGTTGACGATGCTCATCAACATTACAGGATCCATTTTTTCAAAATTAGCGAGGTTCATATTAGTCCTCGAAATCTGAGATCAGCAGGTTTGCAGCGGCAAAGGCTGCACGCTCACGCGCTTCTTTAGGAAGAGATTCGTCTGCAGCAAGGTCATTCAATGTTTTTACCGCGCAGGTGATCGCTTTCGGGATATAGCCTTGGTCGCCACTGCCAATTTGAGAATACAGTTCACGCACCAAATCACAACAATCGTATACTTTCATTTTTATACCTAACCAAATGATAACTGATCTCAATATACACATAGAGATAAGCAAAAACAAAGTGGATCTGATTAAGTTCAGAGTTAGTTTGTTCTTGCTCAATATCTCATTCTGTTGATGCTCAACGTATCACTTGCTAGCTTGCCAATTAGCCGGATATTGACCGCTTAACCAGATATTTGCTGTTCAAGTTGATAAGTCACTTCATCAGCAAGGTTGAGTTGTTTGGCTAACTCTTTGAGGTACGCCTTTTCCATGAAATTCTGTTCGTCGGCCACAATCAAAGAGGCTAAGTAGATCTCACTCGCCTGTTGAGGTGACGTTGCCAGTTGAGCGATTTCGCTTGGGTCGAGTGGCTTATGCAGTTCTTCAGAGACCAATTTAGTCAGTTGATAATCAGCGCCCATATTCTCGACGACTTGCTCTATCTTAGCCATCTCTTCTTCATCAACATGGCCATCAGCTTTAGACGCGGCAATCATCGATCGTAGAATCAGCACGCTGTGGTTTGCATCATTTTCATCAAACTGAGCCTGTTCGGCGTTAGGTGTCTGGCCTTGTTTGGACTGGTAGTCGTTGTAGACTTTATAAGCCAAAGCGCCCAGTGCTGCTGCGCCGCCAATCCCAGCCGCTTTCTTACCCATTTTCTTAGTCTTCTTAGAGCCCATTAACGCACCTAACAGTCCTCCGCCAACTGCGCCTGCACCGAAGGCTCCGAGTGTACTTTTACTGCTACTCTTGCTATTGCTGCCTTGAGAAAGGCGAAGACCCTTGTGAAAGTTGCTGAGTACCTTGTTTTACGAGATCTGATTTAAGTGCTCGGTTCAGTAAGCTTTTGATATCCATCGATACCTCCAATGGTGAGCATGTCCAAAAAGTTGATGACACCAATATACGGATTTAAAGATGAACAGGGGATTAACTTACGTTATTTACTCTACTGATAAATAGAAGGGAGTTTGAAGCGAAATGACAGGCACAAAAAAGGCCACCTAACGGCAGCCTTTCAATGTTTATCTAGTCAGTAATCGGATTACTAAGCTAGTTGAGCCTTAAGGTGCTCGATAACCGTGTCCATTGCGATAGCTTCTTTATCACCAGTACGACGGTTTTTGTATTCGAAGTTACCTTCGTCCATGCTGCGATCGCCGATAACGATAGTGTGAGGGATACCCACAAGCTCGATATCTTTAAACATAACACCAGGGCGCTCTTTACGGTCATCGAATAAAACTTCGATACCCATAGCTGTTAATTCAGCGTATAGCTTCTCAGCTGCTTCTTTAACGCGCTCAGATTTGTGCATGTTCATTGGTACGATAGCAACTTGGAACGGCGCTAGTGCGTCTGGCCAAGTGATACCGAATTTATCGTGGTTTTGCTCGATAGCAGATGCAACAACACGTGAAACACCGATACCGTAACAACCCATCTCTAGGATTACGCTCTTACCATCAGGACCAAGCACGTTACAGTTCATTGCTTTAGAGTAAGTATTACCCAGTTGGAAGATGTGACCCACTTCGATACCACGCTTAAGCTGGATAGTACCTTTACCACATGGGCTAAGGTCACCTTCAACTACGTTACGTAGGTCTTCAACTTGAGCAAGCTCAACGTCACGACCCCAGTTGATGCCGAAGTAGTGCTTACCGTCTACGTTTGCACCAGCGCCGAAGTCACTCATTACAGCAACTGAGCGGTCAACGATGAATGGTAGCTCTAGGCCAACAGGTCCAAGTGAACCAGGACCTGCACCAACAAGTGCGCGGATTTCTTCTTCAGAAGCCATCTCTAGCGGAGAAGCAACCTGTGGAAGGTTCTCTGCTTTCACTTCGTTCAGTTCGTGGTCACCACGGATGATTAGCGCGATGATATCAGCGTCTACTTCATCAGAAGCTTTAACGAATAGAGTCTTAACTGTCTTCTCGATTGCTAGACCGTGTTGCTCTACCAATTCTGCGATAGTTTTCGCATTTGGTGTATCAACCAGTTCCATCTCTTGAGTTGGTGCTGCTGCATCTTCAGTAGGAGCAAGTGCTTCTGCTTTTTCGATGTTTGCTGCGTAATCTGACTCAGTTGAGAATGCGATTAGGTCTTCGCCGCTTTCAGCAAGAACGTGGAACTCTTGAGAGCCGCTGCCGCCGATTGCGCCAGAGTCTGCCAATACTGGACGGTATTCAAGGCCCATACGGTCGAATGCTTTACAGTAAGCATCGTGCATCGCTTGGTAAGACTTTTCTAAGCCTTCTTTGTCGATATCAAAGCTGTACGCATCCATCATAGAGAATTCACGTGCACGCATTACGCCAAAACGAGGGCGGCGCTCATCACGGAATTTAGTCTGGATTTGGTACAGATTTAGAGGTAGCTGTTTGTAAGAGCTGATCTCGTTACGTACTAGACTCGTTACCACTTCTTCAGCTGTTGGGCTAAGAACAAATGGACGAGAGTGACGGTCTGTGAAACGAAGTAGCTCAGGCCCCATCTTTTCAGAACGGCCAGTCTCTTCCCAAAGCTCAAACGGTTGAACTACGGGCATCAAGATTTCAACGGCACCTGCATTATCGATCTCTTGGCGAACGATATTTTCGACTTTACGCAGTACACGTAGACCAGTAGGTAGCCAAGTATATAAACCTGAAGCTAGCTTACGGATCATACCTGCACGTAGCATCAGCTGGTGGCTGATAACTTCTGCGTCGTTTGGAGTCTCTTTCAGAGTAGAAAGAAGGTAGTTACTGGTACGCATTCTATGGTATCCGTTTCATCATTGATAAAAGAAAACTTGCTGTCGTTCGTAACCACAGCAAATCTGATATAGCCGCATATAATATCAGCCTATTTGGGATCTCAAAAGCGTTCAATGTCAGTTACATTGATGAAAAGCGTTTCAACCACGAATTTCACGTTAAGATTGAACAAATTTACCGCATATTCCTTGTTGTCAGGCTTACCTTTCTTATAGGCAGGGCGAGGATCTTGGCCTAATACTTCTTTGATCACCTGAATGATATGGCGCGCTTGTGGATGGCTTGCGAGCTTACTTTGCGCTTGCTGCGAAAAGTTAACGTCGAGCACTTCTGGTTCATCGGCGGCAAACCCTCCCAATGCATCCGGAATCGAATCTGAATAGGGGATATAAGGCTTGATGTCGATGATCGGTGTACCGTCTACTAAGTCGACGCTGCCGAGATCCAACCAAGTCTGTCCTTTCTCTTGAGACACACCTTTTAGTTCAACCGCAGACATGCCAATTCCATTTGGTCTGAATGTGGCACGTGACGCGAATACACCAATACGTTCATTGCCGCCAAGGCGAGGTGGCCTCACAGTTGGTTTCCAGCCTGCTTCAAGGTTCTTGTCGAACAGAAATAGTAACCAAACATGGCTAAATTGCTCTATATGACGAACAGACTCAAGGCAGTTTGCTGCATCAACCAATCTGACTCTTGAGGTGGATGTGGGTACCAACCTGGGCTGCCTTGGCACAGCGAACTTCTCTTTATAAGGAGACTCAATAAAGCCAACAGGTTCAATTGTGTACATAGTTGGGTGTTCTCTGATTACGATTAAGACGGAAAAATATCATAAAAGCGCTTGTTTTTCTTTTGATAACAATTGTCACTTGTAGTGTTATAACATATCAAGTTGGTTATTTAAGGGGAATACAATGAAACCGAATATCCATCCAGATTACCGTCCCGTGGTTTTTCATGACACCAGTGTCGATGAGTACTTCTTAATCGGCTCAACGCTAAAAACAGACCGTACTATCGAATGGGAAGTCGGCAATACTTGCCCTTACTTCACGATTGAGGTGTCGCCAAAGTCGCATCCTTTCTATACGGGCAAACAACGAGTGCTACATAAAGAGGGACGCGTTGCGAACTTCACTCGTCGTTTTGGTCAATTAGGTAAGGGAGCGAAATAGAATGAAAGTTGTGAAATCACTTAAAAGCGCGAAAAGCCGCCATCCTGATTGCCAGATAGTAAAGCGCAGAGGTCGTCATTATGTTATCTGCAAAACCAATCCGAGATTCAAAGCGGTTCAGAATTAGTCAGTCAAATTGATGTGACGCGAGTGTAAAAACGAGGGGAAAGTCAAACTTCATTCATTTGTCTGTTTTTCTTTTCCCTCGAGAAGAACCTGACAGGATATTGTGTATTAACTTATCGTATGGTGTGTTTTATTTTCAAGTAAATCAATGGGTTATACTATCACTTATATTTGTAGTGAATGTGTAATTGTGAATTATAAATCTAGATTTTGTATTTAATGTAGATTTATTTGCTAATTAATTGTTCAAATAGAGTTAAAAATCGTCGTTTTCTACACATTTTGTAACATTTTGAATTTCTAATTGATAATTTTGTCGCGTACCCTTCGCTGGCAATTTGAACATTTTTGTCACAATTGCATAGGAATCACTACAAGGAGGGAACTGATGAGTTCATCAGCTTCAATAAAAAACAACTCGCCAAAGAAACCTATTTTTACCCGTTTTCTCGATGGTGTTGAATATTTGGGGAACCTATTACCCCACCCGATCACTCTTTTCGCAATCTTCTGTGTCGCTATTCTAGTTACTTCAGGTATCGCTGGATATTTTGAAGTCTCTGTTATGGACCCTCGTCCAGAAGGTGCTCCAGGTCGTGCTGCTGACGGCATGATCTACGTTGTAAGCTTACTTAATGCTGAAGGCTTACAGCTCATTGTTACTAATCTAGTGACAAACTTTGTTGGCTTTGCGCCATTAGGTACCGTGCTTGTTGCAATGCTAGGTGTAGCGATTGCTGAGCACTCAGGTCTATTATCTGCGGCGATGCGTGGCATGGTAATGGGCGCATCTAAGCGCATGGTTACGGTAACCGTAGTTTTCGCAGGTATTATCTCTAACACGGCTTCAGAGCTTGGCTATGTAGTACTTATCCCGCTTGCAGCAATGCTTTTCCACTCTTTGGGTCGTCACCCATTAGCAGGTCTAGCGGCAGCATTTGCTGGTGTATCTGGTGGTTACTCTGCAAACCTTCTAATCGGTACGGTTGACCCGCTGCTTTCTGGTATTACTACAACAGCAGCACAAATGATTGACCCGACTTACAACGTTGGTCCTGAATCAAACTGGTACTTCATGTTTGTTTCTACTTTCTTCATCGCGATTACAGGTGCATTTGTAACTGAGAAGATTGTTGAACCAAAACTGGGTAAATACAACGACGAAGAAGCGTCTGAAGATTTATCAAATGATTCAATGGGCAAGCTAACAGACGTTGAGAAGAAAGGCCTTAAGTTTGCGGGTATCGCAGTGCTAGCGGTTTCAGCGCTTCTTGCTTGGACGATTGTTCCAGCTGATGGTGTTCTACGTTCAGCAGCAGGTACGGTTTCAGGTTCTCCATTCCTGAAAAGTATCGTAGCGTTCATCTTCGTATTCTTCGCAGTTCCTGGTTTTGTTTACGGTAAAGTTACCGGCACAATGAAAACAGACCGTGATGTAATCAATGCAATGTCTAAGTCTATGTCTTCAATGGGCATGTACATCGTACTTGTGTTCTTCGCTGCTCAGTTTGTTGCTTTCTTCAAGTGGACTAACTTCGGTCAAGTATTCGCAGTTGCAGGTGCTACTTTCCTACAGGATATCGGCCTAACGGGTCCAATGTTGTTCTTCGCATTCATCCTAATGTGTGGCTTCATTAACCTGATGATCGGTTCGGCTTCTGCTCAGTGGGCAGTAACAGCGCCAATCTTCGTTCCAATGCTAATGTTAGTAGGTTACGCACCTGAAACGATTCAAGCGGCTTACCGTATCGGTGATTCAACAACCAACATCATTACGCCAATGATGAGCTACTTTGGTCTTATCCTAGCTGTAGCGACGCGTTACATGAAGAACCTAGGTATCGGTACTCTGATTGCAACTATGCTTCCATACTCAATCGTATTCTTGGTTGGTTGGAGCTTAATGTTCTACGTTTGGGTATTCGTATTTGGCCTACCAGTAGGTCCAGGTGCTGCAACGTACTACACGCCTTAGTTGTAGAGTAGGGGAAACCTTCTTCTAATTGATATTAAAAAAACCTGCATTGTTTGCAGGTTTTTTGATTTTTTATGGAGAGATAGAACTAGGTTAAGCTCGGATGAGCCAGCTAGCGTTTGGCTAGAATTCTATCTAAGTGGTTGGCAAACTCACGACGGTCGGTTTGAGAAAGGGCACTTGGTCCACCCGTTTGGATGCCACTTGAGCGCATGGTATCCATAAAGTCACGAATGTTCAGACGCGCTTTAATGGTCTCTTTGGTGTAAAGCTCACCACGAGAGCTGAGTGCTTGCCCACCTTTAGTGATCACTTCGTCAGCCAGAGGGATATCGGATGTAATCACAAGATCGCCGGGTTCAGTGCGCTTTACGATTTCATCATCAGCAATATCAAACCCGCTTGGCACTTGAATTGAGTGAATGTTATTGCGTTTAGGAACGGGAACCAGATGGTTTGCCACAAAGGTACATTCAACCCCTGTGCGCTCAGCTGCGCGTACGATTGTTTCTCGGATAACCTTTGGACAAGCGTCCGCATCAACCCATATCTTCATAGTGTTCTATTTCTCTGTTAGCTTATTTATCGGTCAACTTATTGCTCAGTTGCCTTATTGATCAGTTAGTTTAGCTTCAAGCATGGCAACGCGAGCAGTGAGTTCAAGGATTTGCTTTTCCAGTTGGCTAACACGATCAAGTGCTGGCTCTTCTTGTGTCGCGACTTCAACTTTAGGAACACGATTTGCGCTTTTCCAGCTCTTGATGGTCGTGATTAAAGCGGGCATCGGAACGGATGTGCTCATACGAGCCTTAACTAAAGCAACTGTCGGCTCTTTCCCTTGCGCTTGCAGTCCTTCAAGCACTGATTTCAACTCTTCAGAAACATCTTTTGTCAGCATGTTGATCTCCATTTTTAGTCTTTAGTCATTTTACTCGCTCTGGTGAATGATAGCGAATCATAAAACCGCCCATGGCTTGTGAGAGATCTCTTACAAAGGTTGTGAGATAACACGAATACATCGCTAGAGAGATTGATGCTCACATGGTTAAGGTGTTGAATTTTAATTGTTTTATATAATTAACAACTTTCTTGAATTCAAAATGTGATGCAAATCTATTGTCCGAAATCCTAAATCGCGTAAATTAAACCTTGTCGGAAGGATTCTGACACGGAACAGGAAAGCACCAAGGATTTGGTTATCTTCAGGATGAAGATTTGGTTACTTAGGATTGAGTGATCAAGCATGGAGCGTAAGGACATTGTAGGGATACAGTCAGTTAACAGGAAGTTAGCTGCAACGGAATGACAATGGACACCTTTAGGATTAAAGGGTTGGATTAGCATCAGGACGATGTAAAGGACACCGCTCACGGAACAAGTGATGTGCGCTAACTAGGATTGTTAGCTTTCAGGATGATTGGACACCGCTAGGACGGCGAAGTAAAGGAAAGAGCTGAAGGATTACAGCCACTATTATGGATGATGCATGGAGCATTAATTAGTAGCCGGACTGCTGCGAGTAAGACCCTAGCCCTGACACTTCGGTGTCGGGGCTTTTCTTTTCCTAAGGCTTTTTCTCTATCTAGGGGCTCTCTTTAATTCAGGAGCTTTTATCTAAGCACGCGACATCTGCTTTTCTGCTAATGGTCAACACAAGGAGTGTTTTATGACGATAGCAACCTCAAGAACGCTGTTGGTACCTTATACCGAGCAGTTAGAACATGACTTTATCAAGTTGAATTGCTGCCCCATCAATCGTGCTGAAATGAACGGGCCGCATTCTATTGCCTCTGCAAAACACCTATTTCAAGAAATACTGAACGACAACGTTGGTTTTTGCCGAGCCATTATCCACAACCAAACCCGCGAATACCTCGGGCATTTGTTTGTTTCGTCTGAAGAAGGGAAGCATGAACTGGGATTTATTCTGGACAAGGAGTTTTGGAATCAAGGCCTTGCTAGTGAAGTGCTAAAACCTTTCTTTAGTTTGGTTTGTTTTGAAGAACACCTAACGAATGTTGTCGCGACCGTTAATGTTGGTCATAACCCATCAATTAAGTTACTTGAAAAGTTAGGCTTTGCATTTAAAGAGACCAAACAAGATCAGTTTGGCCCTTATCATGAATATAGTTATACCGCGTATTGCGACGTTACATTCTATGAGGCTGTAGCTCAAACCGCATAGAACGGAAGCCCACCATGGTCAGTTTCCCTTGGTACAGGTCATCACCTAACGCTGAAAACTCAAATTGATACACGGTGTGCCAGCGCCAAATGGTGGTGAGCTCATGGCGCATCTTAAGTTTATGACCACTAAAGGCAACACTTAATAGCTGTAAGTCGAGCTCTTTACATTTTCTCGCAATGGCAGCTTTCGCAAGCTCGGATTGCCTGCGCTGTTGCCAAAACAGAAAGCAAAAGAAGCACAGCATCAAAATAGCCAATAAGTTATCTATCATTTAATCCATACTTCCTTTTATCTCTCTATTCCGTTCGTGATTTGAGCTTTTTGTTATGAGCTACTGAGCTGTTCTGTCTGGTATCTATTGCGACTTAGCCGCTTGTTGTAATTCTACAAGTGCATTGGCGAGTTCTGGTGATGGGTTCGAGTTCAATAATGGTAAAAATACCATTCTCAGTGTCGGAATCATCACTAAATCTGCAAATAACTGATTGAACAAGTTTTGGTTGCCCGTTTGTGCGAGACGCAGCAAGAACTGCTCAGCAATAGTTGGATCTTGTAGGGCACTCCAACTTCGACCAGCTAAACCAATTAATACTTCTTGATGACTTAAACGTGGGCTAGCCAAAACTTGGGTAATCACAGCATTCGTTATATTTTGCTCTGCACCTGAAAGGGCACGAACTAATGCTGAAAGTAAAAACAGATCCGGTTCTTTACTTGAGATTTCATTCTCTGCCATCTCTTGCAAGCGTTGAGCTAGCTTGTCATTGATTTGCGTATGCTCAAGCGCTCCTAGTGTTGCATAAAGAGGCTCTGATGGCAGTTTATGAAGAGCCTTACGAATAGTGACACCGTTTTGCTGGCTGCCTAAGCGAGCACACATATCTGTGATACCCTGCAAGCCAACCGTTTTCCAGTTGTCCCAACCGAGTTCACCTGTGAAGTAGTGTTGAGCGTGTTCGTAGTATTGGCTCGTTGCAAGGTCTAAACCTGCTCTTACTTGGCTATGGAACACGGCCATTTTGTCTTCTGAAGGCTTGAAGGTATATGGGTTGTTTGACAGCTTTTGTTGTTGCTCTTCGCTGATCTCACCGTTCAAACGTGTGCCCATCGCTTCGATAACAAACTTAAGGAAATTGCCGACATCACCTTGATGTAATAGGCCTCTTTCGTCCAGTTTGAATTTTAGGAACCAGATCCAAGGTTGCTTGTGTTCGTTCCAGTAACTAATCGCTAAGTGAGCTTGTTTCTGAAGTGGAAATGGGTACGGCTGTTTCCCTTGCTCAACATCAGAGAATAAGGTGTTGTCGATCTTCTGAATACGGCGACCTAGGTCGTAGATATCGTACTGGCAACCGCTATTCTTTAGTAACTGAGTGAGCGTGTGAATCGTTTCCATAGTAATAAAGCTCCTAACTTTCTTTCCTAAATAGATGGTACTCTATGCCCCAATTTCAAGGTCACTAGATAAATAACTTGGTGAAAAATGACAGCAGCCACAAAGTTACCTCTTTTACTTCAACAATTAGAAGAACAAATGCGCCAATGTTCGCTATGGAGCACGCTTCCGCCTTCGGATGAAGCTCTGGCGAGCGTTGAACCTTTCGGGATTGATTCGTTACAACCGGAAGAGTGGTTGCAGTGGATCTTTATCGTTAAGATCAACGCAATGATGGATGCCCAAATGAGCCTACCGAAAGGCTTTGCTATCCATCCTTATTTTGGTGAAGTGTGGAAAAATGAGGCAGACAAAGTCGAACTGCTAGTGACAATTCAGAGCATTGATGAGGTATGTGCGTAATGTTAGAGATCATTTATCAAGATGAGTACTTTGTCGCGGTGAATAAGCCCGCTGGCATGCTAGTGCATCGTTCATGGTTGGATAAACACGAAACGCAATTTGTTATGCAGACATTGCGCGATCAAATTGGTCAGCATGTATTTCCATTACACCGCTTAGACAGACCGACATCGGGTGTGTTGGTGTTTGCGTTGTCGAGTGAGGTTGCTTCACAGGTGATGCCAATGTTCGCTAATCATGAGATGCAAAAAACCTATCATGCGATTGTCCGTGGTTGGATAGAAGAGGGCGATACGCTCGATTATGCACTTAAGGTTGAGCTGGATAAGATCGCAGATAAGTTCGCGAAAGAAGACAAAGAAGCGCAAGAGGCAGTGACAGTCTATGAACCGCTAGCAAAAGTAGAAGTGCCATATTCAACAGGACGCTTTCCTACGAGCCGCTACTGCTTGGTTGAGATGATGCCAAAGACAGGTCGCAAACATCAGCTGCGTCGTCACATGGCTCATCTAAGACATCCGATTGTCGGTGATACTTCACATGGTGATGGTAAGCACAATCGACTGTTCCGTGATGATTTAGATTCGCATCGTTTGTTGTTGCACGCTTCTGAGCTTCGCTTTATCCATCCTTTCACAAAAGAAGAGTTGGTGATGAAGGCCAACCTTGATGAAACTTGGCTAAGGTTGTTTGAAACCTTTGAGTGGGATACTAACTTAATCGATGCGCAAGCACGGTCGTCTAAATAAAAGTTCGATAAAACAAAGGGCTGATAGTGATATCAGCCCTTTTTACTGTCTGTATAATCGAAGCAGAACAACTAACGATGGTCATTAGTTGCCTAGTCTCGGGATCATTTTAGTTTTTCTAGATCCGCTTCGATCTCAGCGATCTTACTAGACACAACCTTCTCCAAATGGCGTAGGTCGGTCAGGATCTTCTGTTTTACATCCATCTCAGTGGTTGGCGTAGGTTTGGTGATCTTATTAAGCTCATCAATCACAAGCGTGAGGTTGCGGTTAATCTCAGTCACTTCTTTGTATTGATTATTGCCACCGCTAACAAGCACACTTTTTACTTGTCGTGGGTACTTAAACTTAACGCTTTTCGCGAACAGCTCGCCTTTCTGCTTACGAAAATAAATCTTCAGGATATCTTTGTGTGCTTCTTGGCGAAGGGAGTAACGTTCAATCTGTTTAGGCTCGTGGATACCTAAGCCAGTGAGGTTTGGATACATAAGCGACCTCTAGTTTATGAATGTAATACTTTTATGTAATTGACTTAATCAATGTAGCAGCCTAACGACGAGCTAGATAGTTGATATCTGTGAATTGATTGTAAGTTGTGGGCAAGATCGCTCTCTATCTTTGCCCACACTTATTTGGTTATTAAACCTGTTTTTAGACTGAATTCGCTTTCTAAGGTGCGAGTTCAGAAACGTGCTCGGTTAATCGTTCTCTTAGTGCCTGTTCTTGTTCTTCAGACAGCCTTCCTCCCGCTTCACTGGTCAGAATAAACAGATCCTCTGCTCGCTCACCTATGGTGGTGATTTTGGCACCGTGCAAGTTGATGTCTAGCTCCGCAAAGGTTGCACCGACTTGAGCCAATAACCCCGGCGTATCAAGAGCTCTTAACTCCATCAAGGTACGTTTCTTGCTCTTGGTTGGTAGGAACTCAACTAAGGTTTTGACCTTAAAGTGTTGCAAGTTACGTGGCGTGCGACGCGTCTTAATCTTAGTCGGGCGGCCATCAGTCAATACATGAGTCAGATGTTTAGCAACGGCTTTGTGTCTTGCTTCATCAATCGCTTCGCCGTGCTGGTCTAGTACGATAAAGGTATCCAAAACATGACCATCTTTGCTAACCATGACCTGCGCGTCATGAACGTTAAAGTTACGTCTGTCGAGTTCGGCAACCACGGTCGCAAACAGTGCTGCTTGGTCTTTACAATAAACGAACACTTCTGTGCCACCGCGCGTCGCTTTCTTACTGATCAGCACTAACGGTTGGCTTGGGTCTTCTAGGCGAAGTAAGTGCTCACAGTGCCAAGCGATTTGTTTATGTGTGTGACGCAAGAAATAATCGGCCTTAAAGCGTTGCCACAACACTTCAATCTCACGAGCGGTGAAGCCTTCTTTACGCAGCAGTGCTGATGCCATTTGTTGGTTGTGACGAATACGGTCTCTGACATCGACAGGGTTTTCCAAGCCGCGGCGCAGTGCTCGCTGCGTTGAGTGGAACAGCTCAGCTAACAGGGTTCGTTTCCAACTGTTCCATAGCTCAGGGTTAGTCGCACAGATATCGGCAACGGTTAAACAAACCAGTAGCTCGAGTGATTCTTCATCACGCACTTTTTTGGCGAATTCGGTGATCACATCTGGGTCGTAGATATCACGACGTTGAGCCGTTACTGACATCAATAGGTGATTTTGTACCAACCACGCGACTTGTTTGGCTTCAGGCTTCGATAGCCCGTGTTCAATACAGAAAGAGTAAGCCTCAACCGCACCTATCTCAGAGTGGTCTCCGCCGCGGCCTTTGCCGATGTCATGGAAGATAGCGGCAAGGATCAGCAACTCTTTCTTCTGTACTCGAGGATAGACTTCACAGCAGATAGGGTGCTTATCGTGGTTTTCGATTTGACCAAAGCGGTTGATGTGCTTGAGCAGGCGGATACTGTGCTCATCCACGGTGTAAACATGGAATAGGTCAAACTGCATCTGACCAACGATCTGGCTCCACTGCGGTAAGTACGCAGAGAGCACGCCCAATTTGTGCATTAAGCTAAAGGCTTTGTGCAGGGCATTAGGGTGGCGAACTAGATCCATGAACTTGTCACGAGCTTCAGGAATGGTATGCAGGAATCGGTTCAATCGACGGCGTGCCGTACGCAGTTGTCGCAATGTTGGTGGACTTACCCCTTCGATAGTCGAGTCATTGGCGATATGGATGAACATATCGAGAATGGTTTCTGGTCTTGCTTGGAATAGGGCAGGCTTGCGCGCTTCGATCAACGAACCTCGACGTTGGAAATCACTATCGAGAATTTCAGCGTCTTGGGTTTGACCTCCATTGATGATCGCTTGATCGAACAGCTTAAGCAGCATCTTATTCAGTTCAGCAACACGACGAAGGGTTCGGTAGAACTCTTTCATCATCATCTCAACACCACGGTTTCCTTCACCCGTATAACCCAGATGTTCAGCGACTTGAGCTTGATGCGCGAACGTTAAACGGTTGTCGTAACGGCGCAGTTCAATATGCAATGCAAAGCGAACACGCCATAAAAAATCTTGGCACTCAACGAGCTCACGATATTCAGCATCGGTCAGAAAGCCGTATTTGCTCATCTCTAACAAAGAGGTCGCGCCGAAGTGGCGACGCGCAACCCAGCTCAGGGTATGGATGTCTCTGAGCCCTCCCGGAGTCGATTTGATGTCCGGTTCTAAATTATAGGTGGTGTCGTGGTAGCGAGCATGACGCTCTCTCTGTTCTTGAATCTTGGCTTTGTAAAACGTCTCACTTGGCCAAAATGAATCGGAATGAATCTTCAGTTTTAGTTCTTGGAAAGTGTCTTCACTACCACATAACAATCGCGACTCTTGTAGGTTGGTCGCGACGGTTAAATCATCGGTGCCGATATCGAGACACTCAGTAATAGTTCGCACAGCATGGCCAACTTCGAGCTTTAAATCCCAAAGTAGAGTAATGAATTGACTGACCTTTTCACCAAGAGCTGGTGGTAGTGTTTTTTGCGAGACAATGAGAATATCAATGTCAGACAAAGGATGCAGTTCGCCACGACCATAACCACCCACTGCGACAAGTGAAATATGAGGCAGTTTGTTGAATCCGAAATTTTCCCACAAACGATTGAGAAGTAAATCCATGTATTCGGAGCGCAGTAGAACCAAATCGGTGACGGGATGGTGGTTCAGAAATTCATTTTTTTGATACTGCGTGAAGATCTCGAGCTGATTTTTTAATTCGCAGATTTCAATTTGTTCGTCATTGAACGTAAGAGGGCATTGATAAGGCATAGTCTGCTATCCGTGCAAGCAAATGAGAATAGTAAACAATTTAACAGAAGCTGATGGAAAATCGAAATTGAGTGGATAAAAAATATCCTCGACAATGCGAGGATATTTTTAAAAGGTTGATGCGCTCAGTTCGGTGAACTAAGCGTTCTTCATGATACGTGGGATTGTATCATCGCTGCGCAGTGTTAGTACTTCACAACCAGTATCAGTTACAACCAGAGTGTGCTCCCATTGAGCCGAGTTCTTGCTGTCTGCTGTGTATACTGTCCAGCTATCTTCGTCATCAAGACGACAGCCAAACTTACCCGCGTTGATCATTGGCTCGATAGTGAAGCACATGCCTGCTTTTAGCACGGTGCGATCGCTGTTCTTGTAGTGAACTACTTGTGGATCTTCGTGGAATTCAGAACCAATGCCGTGACCACAGTAATCTTTAACAATAGAGAACTTAGCGCGTGGGTTGTTCTTGTTGTTTGTTTTGATGTACTTCTCGATAGCAGTACCGATTTGACCAAGTTGAACACCTGGCTTAACTTGGCGCATGCCTTCGTAAAGTGCTTCTTGAGCAACCATGCACAGACGCTTGTTTGCAGGTGAAACCTCACCCACTAGGAACATCTTAGAGGTGTCACCGTGGTAGCCTTGAGGGCGAGTACTAAGATCGGCATTTGCGTCATCAGGGATGATAACTGTGATATCAACGTTCAGAATGTCGCCATCTTTGAGTACCGCAGGTTTGAATTGACCTGTGCTACCCGTCTCGTCTTGTGACGCGGGAATGCCGTGACACACAATATGATTGATAGACGTACAGATAGACTTAGGGAAACCGTGGTAATCGAGTGGCGCAGAGTATGCACCTCTTTCTAGAGCGTACTCATGACAAAGCGTATTGAGCTCTTCCGTCGTGGTACCCACTTGGATGTGAGGTTCGATCATCTCAATAATGTCAGCGGCCAGCTTGCCGGCGACGCGCATTTTTTCAATTTCTTCAGCAGTTTTAATTTTTACAGCCATTGCATATCTCTTAATTTGGTAGCACCTAAGTGTGCATATTGGGGCTATTCTATCAGTGCAGCAATTTAGCGCAACATTACCATGTCCGTACAATACTGGAGGATACTGTTAACGTGATTAAATAATGTTCGGTTAACAGATGCAGAACCTGCTTGATATAGACACTATTTTATAGAGAAAATTTACCTTTAGAGATCAGTATAGCAGTCGCCATTTTTAGAATTTTTTCTAGCCATAGATAGACAAAATATGGTATAAAGCGCGCCGGACATCAGGACTGTTTTCTCCAATTGGCGAAACAAGCTTTATGTCCACTAACTTATTTCTTTAAATCACACACATTCCGACACATGTTCCGGGGTGCCTCAACAACACAGATAACGGCTGAAAAGTGGTTAGTTGTTAGGGGTCGGATTCATGGGGGATGTGGAGGCCTAACCCCATAGAGGATTTTAAAATGGCAACTGTATCAATGCGCGATATGCTTAAAGCTGGTGTTCACTTCGGTCACCAAACTCGTTACTGGAACCCAAAAATGAAGCCATTCATCTTTGGTGCTCGTAACAAAGTACATATCATCAACCTAGAAAAAACTGTACCAATGTTCAACGAAGCTCTAGCAGAAATCGCTAAAGTTGGTGAGAAGAAAGGTAAAGTTCTTTTCGTTGGTACTAAGCGCGCTGCATCTGAAGCTGTTAAAGAAGCTGCTGTAAACAGCAACCAGTTCTACGTTAACAACCGCTGGTTAGGCGGTATGCTAACGAACTACAAAACTGTTCGTCAGTCTATCAAGCGTCTGAAAGAACTTGAAGCGCAAGCTCAAGACGGTACTTTCGACAAGCTAACTAAGAAAGAAGCTCTAATGCGCACTCGTGAAATGGAGAAGCTAGAGAAGTCTCTTGGTGGTATCAAGAACATGGGCGGCCTACCAGACGCTCTATTCGTAATCGATGCTGATCACGAACACATCGCAGTTAAAGAAGCAAACAACCTAGGTATCCCAGTTTACGCTGTAGTTGATACTAACTCTAACCCAGACGGCGTTGACTTCGTTATCCCAGGTAACGACGATGCAATCCGTGCAGTACAGCTTTACCTAAACGCTGCTGCAGACGCGGTTAAAGAAGGTCGTAACAAAGACGTTGCTGCTGTAGCTGCTGAAAAAGATGGTTTTGTAGAAGCTGAATAATAGCGGCTCTGAATCACGCTTGGCTTAGCTAATATAGATTTTGAAATCTTTATTAAATGTAAGCTAAGTTATAGTTAGATTGGGGGCCTCATTTTGGCCCCTGATTTTTACCTTATTTTCGAATCAACCGAGGAATAGAGAATGGCAACTGTAACTGCTGCTCTAGTTAAAGAACTTCGCGAGCGCACTGGCGCTGGCATGATGGAATGTAAGAAAGCGCTTGTAGAAGCAAACGCTGACATCGAACTAGCAATTGAAAACATGCGTAAATCTGGCGCAGCGAAAGCAGCTAAGAAAGCTGGTAACGTTGCTGCTGAAGGCGCAATCATCATCAAAGAAGAGAACGGTGTAGCTGTTCTTCTTGAAGTTAACTGCCAAACTGACTTCGTAGCAAAAGATGCTAGCTTCACTGCGTTTGCAGAAGAAGTTGCAGCTGCAGCAGTAGCTTCTAAAGCTTCTGTAGAAGAGCTACAAGCACAGTTCGAAGAAACTCGCGTTGCTCTAGTTGCTAAAATCGGCGAAAACATCAACATCCGTCGCGTAGCTTACGTTGAAGGTGCTGCACTAGCTTCTTACCGTCACGGTGAGAAAATCGGTGTTGTTGTAGCTGGTGAAGGCGAAGCTGAAACTCTTAAGCACGTTGCTATGCACGTTGCTGCTTCTCGTCCTGAGTTTGTTAACCCAGAAGACGTACCTGCAGACGTAGTTGCTAAAGAGAAAGAAGTTCAAGTTGAAATCGCTATGAACGAAGGCAAGCCTCAAGAGATCGCTGAGAAAATGGTTATCGGCCGTATGAAGAAATTCACGGGCGAAATCTCTCTAACTGGTCAAGCTTTCATCATGGAACCTAAGAAAACTGTTGGCGAAATCCTTAAAGAAAAAGGCGCTGCAGTATCTAACTTCGTACGTCTAGAAGTTGGTGAAGGTATCGAGAAAGCTGCTGAAATGAGCTTCGCTGACGAAGTTGCAGCGGTACAAAAAGGTTAATCCTTAGCGTATTGTTTGAAAAAAGACCGTGGCAAATGCTGCGGTCTTTTTATGAATAGTGAACTATTTTTGAAGGCAACGTTAGTGGTTATGAATGCAAACTGACTTACTCAGTTTTTATCCATGACTGTTAATCATCAACTCTTTGGAAGGTAAACTCCATGACTACGAACCCTAAACCAGTGTATCAACGTATTCTGTTAAAACTTAGCGGTGAAGCGCTACAAGGCGAAGAAGGTTTTGGTATTGACCCAACGATCCTTGATCGTATGGCTCAAGAAGTAAAAGAATTGGTTGAACTAGGCGTTCAAGTTGGTGTTGTTATCGGTGGCGGTAACTTGTTCCGTGGTGCTGGTCTTGCTGAAGCTGGCATGAACCGCGTTGTTGGTGACCACATGGGTATGCTTGCAACGGTAATGAACGGCCTTGCAATGCGTGACGCTCTTCACCGTGCTTACGTAAACGCACGTGTAATGTCTGCAATCCCTCTTAAAGGTGTGTGTGACGACTACAACTGGGCAGATGCAATCAGCCAACTACGTCAAGGTCGCGTTGTGATCTTCTCTGCTGGTACGGGTAACCCATTCTTCACTACGGATTCTGCTGCATGTCTACGTGGTATCGAAATCGAAGCTGACGTAGTTCTAAAAGCGACAAAAGTAGATGGTGTATTTACTTCTGACCCTGTAGCAAACCCAGACGCAGAGTTGTATGATACGTTGTCTTACAACACGGTTCTTGATAAAGAACTTAAAGTAATGGACTTGGCTGCATTTACGCTAGCACGTGATCACAAAATGCCAATCCGTGTATTTAACATGAATAAACCAGGCGCACTACGTCGCGTGGTTATGGGTGAAACTGAAGGTACATTAATCAGCGATGCTGACTAATTTTTCGGGCTTACTGAGGTGTTGTACCTTGGTAAGCTTATCCTTATCACTCCAAATAAAAAGCTTTCTTGAAGAAAGAACATAATCAAGGTGAAATTGTGATTAACGAAATCAAAAAAGACGCTCAAGAGCGCATGGTAAAAAGTGTTGATGCACTAAAAAACAGCCTGCAAAAGATTCGTACAGGCCGTGCGCACCCGAGCCTACTTTCTGGTCTTACTGTTGAGTACTACGGTGCTCCAACGCCTTTGACTCAAGTAGCTAACGTTATCGCTGAAGATGCACGTACACTAGCTATTACAGTGTTTGATAAAACGCTGACTCCTCTAGTTGAAAAAGCAATCCTGACATCTGATCTAGGCCTAAACCCTATGTCTGCGGGTACAGTTATCCGTGTTCCACTTCCACCGCTAACGGAAGAGCGTCGTAAAGACCTAGTTAAAATCGTTCGTGGCGAAGCTGAAGGTGGCCGTGTTGCTATCCGTAACATCCGTCGTGACGCGAATGGCGATCTAAAAGCACTTCTTAAAGATAAAGAAATCTCTGAAGATGAAGATCGTAAAGCACAAGACGAAATTCAAAAGCTAACTGACGCTGCGGTTAAGAACGTAGACGAAGTTCTAGCTGTTAAAGAAAAAGAGTTGATGGAAGTTTAATTTTCCATATTCTTTTCTTTCCGGAAAAACGCTGTACTCACGGTGCAGCGTTTTTTTATGCTACTCTGTTCGACTATTAGAATTTGATTCACTCTTTTATGCATAATTCTCAAGCGTTCACAGACTCTCTTCCTAAACACATTGCTATCATTATGGATGGTAATGGTCGCTGGGCAAAAGCTCAGGGCAAGCCTCGCGTCTTTGGCCATAAAAACGGTGTTCAAGCCGTTCGTAAAACTATCTCTTCTGCAGCCAGACTTGGCATTAAAGCCGTTACTCTTTTTGCATTTAGTAGCGAAAACTGGCGTCGTCCTGAAGAAGAAGTCGGTATCTTGATGGAACTGTTTATTTCAGTGCTGTCGAGTGAAGTTAAAAAGCTTCATAAAAATAATCTACAACTTCGTGTTATTGGTGATAAAAGTCGTTTCAATGATCGACTACAAAAGAAGATAGAAGAAGCGGAAGCTTTGACTAGCACCAATACGGGTATGGTTATTAATATTGCAGCTAACTACGGCGGTAAGTGGGATATTCAGCAAGCAATGACCTCTATTGCTCAACAGGTAAAGTCTGGTGATATTAATGTAGATGACATTGATGAAGCTATGATTACACAGCACCTGACAATGGCAGATATTCCTGAAGTCGATCTACTTATCCGTACCAGTGGCGAATGCCGCATTAGTAATTTTATGCTTTGGCAGTTGGCTTACGCCGAAATGTATTTCACTGAACAATTCTGGCCAGACTTTAATGAAGACAGCTTAGTAGAAGCTGTGACTTGGTTTGTTAACCGTGAGCGTCGTTTTGGATGCACCGGTGAGCAAGTTAAAGCTCTGATGGACAGTTAATAAGGATTTTTTGGTTTGAAACAACGAATTATTACGGCGTTGATTTTAGCTCCCCTAGTTATTCTAGGTATTTTCGAGTTATCACTTCCTACATTTATTCTTTCACTAGCGGTAATCTCGCTATTGGGTTTTTGGGAGTGGACTCAGTTTGTTGAAAGCAAATCACGTTATGTAGCGTTGATTCCAACGGTTGTGGTAAGTGCTGCAAGTTTTGCTTTTATCCCTTTTGATGCATTTAGCCTTAATAACTTGTCTACTGCTCACTACGCCATTCTAACGATTGGCTCGATTTGGTGGGTAATCGCGAGTGGCATGGCGGTGACTTATCCTAAGTCTATGCCTGCATGGAAAGACTCTTCTCTTCTTCGTCACGCCTTTGGTGTGCTGACTCTGCTGCCATTCTTCTGGAGTGTGGTTATCCTGCGTGCTAACGGTATCGATGTTGATCCTTACCACGGTGCTAAACTGGTGATGTTTGTTTGCTTGCTTGTTTGGGCTGCAGATAGCGGCGCATACTTTTCAGGAAAGAGTTTTGGTAAGCGTAAAATGGCACCAGCGGTAAGCCCTAATAAGACGATTGAAGGTCTTATCGGTGGCATTATTACTGCGGTGATCGTGGCTTGGATCTTTGCTGACTTGTTTGACATCCAATTCACAAGCCCACTTCACATGATTGTTATTACCCTTGTGACCGTTGTTATTTCTGTTCTAGGTGACCTTGTTGAAAGCATGTTTAAGCGTGTTTCTGGGGTGAAAGACAGCAGTAATCTGATTCCTGGTCATGGTGGTATACTAGATAGAATAGATAGCTTAACGGCTGCAATCCCTGTCTTTGCTCTGCTTTATTTAGCATTCTAATAAAAAAGGGCAGTGATTCTGCCCTTTATTACATTTCTACGGTCATATGTGATGCGAAATCTAACTATCCTTGGCGCTACCGGCTCAATTGGTGCAAGTACACTAAAAGTCGTTGAGCAAAACCCAGATCTCTATTCAGTGGTTGCACTGGCTGCAGGCTCGAATGTTGAAAAGATGCTGGCGTTAGTTGAAAAGTGGCAACCAAGCTATGTTGCTATGGCTTGCTCTGATGCAGCGTCTCAACTGACTGAAGTGTTGTCCGTGAGTTACCCTAACGTAAAAGTACTTTCAGGCACTGAAGGCATGTGTCAGGTTGCTTCTTTAGAGGAAGTGGATACGGTAATGGCTGCGATTGTTGGTGCGGCAGGTTTACTTCCTACTATGTCTGCGGTTAAGGCTGGTAAGCGTATCTTGCTTGCTAATAAAGAAGCCTTGGTAATGTCTGGGCAGTTGTTTATTGATGCGGTAGCAAAGTACGGTGCAGAACTACTTCCAGTCGATAGTGAACATAATGCTATCTTTCAATGTTTACCTCAAAGCGTACAAACTAACCTAGGTCGTTGTGATTTAGAAGAGAACGGTATCAACCATATTCTTTTGACTGGTTCGGGTGGTCCTTTCCGTTATACCGATGTGGCTGAACTCGAATCAGTGACTCCTGAACGCGCAATTGCACACCCTAACTGGTCTATGGGTCCTAAGATCTCGGTCGATTCAGCGACTATGATGAATAAGGGCTTAGAGTACATTGAGGCGAAATGGTTATTTAATGCCTCGCAAGAGCAGTTAAAAGTGATTATTCATCCTCAGTCTGTGATTCATTCTATGGTCCAGTACAAGGATGGCTCTGTACTTGCTCAAATGGGCGAACCGGATATGGCGACGCCAATCGCTTTGACGATGTCTTACCCTAATCGTACCGAGGCGGGTGTTAAGCCTTTAGACTTTACTAAAGTGGGTGAGCTTACCTTCTTAGAACCAGATTTCAGTCGTTACCCGTGTTTGAGGTTAGCGATTGAAGCGTGCTACTTAGGTCAGCATGCGACAACAGCCATTAATGCAGCAAACGAGATCGCGGTCGATGCTTTCTTGAACAATCAGGTGAAGTTTACCGATATTGCTGTCATTAACGAACACGTTATGAGCAAAGTATGTGAACAACATAACTCTGAGGGCTTAGATAGCTTGGAAAGCCTTCTCGAGCTCGATAATATGTCTCGTCAAATAGCCATTCAATTTATTAAAGAGCAGCTAACATGAGTGGAATTCTGTGGAACTTCGCATCTTTTATCGTAGCGCTTGGCATTCTGGTTGCTGTTCATGAGTTTGGACACTTCTGGGTCGCTCGTCGTTGTGGTGTGAAAGTTGAAAAATTCTCGATTGGTTTTGGTAAATCAATCTGGAGTAAAGTGGGCCGTGATGGTACTGAATACAGCTTATCAGTGATTCCACTGGGCGGCTACGTTAAGATGCTCGATGGTCGTGTTGACGATCTTTCTGAAGATCAACAGCAATACGCTTTCGACAAGAAGCCGCTTTGGAAACGAACGGCGATTGTGGGTGCAGGCCCTGCATTCAACTTTATCTTTGCGGTGTTCGCGTATTGGTTAGTATTTTTGATTGGCGTACCCGCGGTTAAGCCCGTGATTGGTGAAGTCACTCCACAATCTATTGCTGCACAAGCCGGAATTGAAACTGGAATGGAACTTAAATCTATTTCAGGAATCAAAACCGCAGATTGGGAATCAGTCAATATGGGGTTGATATCGCACATTGGTGATCAATCCATGACAGTGACGGTTGCTTCTCAAGACGACATCGGCTTTGAGCAACAAATGACATTGGATATTTCAGACTGGTCGTTCAACCCAGAAACTGAATCTGCAATGACAACGCTGGGCTTTAGACCGTATTCTCCAGAGATATCGACCGTACTGGCTCAAATCATTGATGATGGCGCTGCATACGATGCAGGTCTTGAAGCTGGCGATAAAATTGTTGAGATTAACGGGCAACCTATTGAACAGTGGCAGTCGGTTGTTGAGTTAATTCGTGCTAATCCAATGACATCATTGGACTTGGTCGTATTGCGAAATGGTGCCGAGCAGTCATTGGTTATGACGCCAAAAAGCCGCGAGCTTTCTGATGGTTCGACAATCGGCTATGCAGGTATTGCTCCGGAAGTCGCAGAATGGCCAGAAGATTATCGCTTTGAGTTACAATTTGGTGTAATTGAGTCTGTAGGAAAAGCATTTGATAAAACAGGTCAAATCATTGGATTGACACTGACAATGCTTAAGAAGCTCATCGTTGGTGATGTTGGCTTAAACAACTTGAGTGGCCCTATTTCAATCGCTAAAGGTGCAGGTACAACCGCCGATTATGGTCTGGTTTACTTCTTGGGCTTTTTGGCTCTGATTAGTGTTAACTTAGGGATTATTAATTTGGTTCCGCTGCCTATGCTTGATGGCGGACATTTGCTGTTTTTCGCTATTGAGGCCGTTACTCGTAAACCGGTACCTGAGAAAGTTCAGGAAATGGGATACAGAGTGGGAGGGGCAATCCTCTTCTCATTGATGGCTCTGGCAATATTTAACGATTTTACTCGTCTGTGAATGGTTTCTCACAGGCATTGGTAGTAGCAAGGAATAATTAGAATAAGTATGGCGATTAAGCAAATTCTGTTCGCAAGTCTATTGGCCACTAGTGTGGCTGCGAACGGAGCACAAAACTTTGTAGTTCAAGATATCAAGATCGAAGGTTTACAGCGTGTAGCACTTGGTGCAGCTCTACTGAAAATGCCAGTACGTATTGGCGATGAAGTGGATGAAAGCGATGTGTCTGAGATCATTCGTGCATTGTATGCTTCGGGCAACTTTGAGGACGTTAAAGTACTTCGTGATGAAGGTGTATTGATTGTTCAAGTTCAAGAACGACCGACCATCGCAAGCATCTCATTCTCTGGTAATAAAGCGATTAAAGAAGAACAGCTTCAGCAGAACCTAGATGCGTCTGGTGTTCGTGAAGGTGAAGCCCTTGACCGTACTACGCTGAGTAACATTGAAAAAGGCCTTGAAGATTTTTACTACAGTGTTGGTAAGTACAACGCGACAGTAAAAGCGGTTGTGACACCTCTGCCACGTAACCGTTCTGACCTTAAGTTTGTGTTTACTGAGGGCGTATCCGCTAAGATTCAGCAAATCAACTTTATCGGTAATGAAGTCTTCTCTGACTCTGAACTGCTTAGTCGTTTCAATCTGAATGTTGATGTTGCATGGTGGAATTTCCTTGCGGATGAAAAATACCAAAAGCAAGTATTAGCCGGTGATATCGAAGCGCTGAAATCTTACTACCTTGACCGTGGTTACCTTAAGTTTAAGGTTGACTCTACGCAGGTGGCGATCTCTCCAGACAAAAAAGGTGTTTACATCACGCTTGGCCTCGATGAAGGCGAAGCCTACACCGTTAAAGATGTCTCTTTCCGTGGTGAATTAATCGGTCGTGAGGCTGACTTCGAAGCGTTAGTGCCATTCGAAGACGGCGATACGTACAACGGTTCTTCGGTAACGTCTTTGGAAGAGAACGTAAAACGAATTCTTGGTGAATCTGGCTACGCGTACCCACAAGTTCGCACGATTCCTGAATTTGACGATGAGACCAAAGAAGTGTCGTTGGTTATCAATGTAGAAGCGGGCAGCCGTATCTATGTTCGTGATATTCGATTCACGGGTAACAACTCAACGAAAGACGAAGTACTGCGTCGTGAAATGCGTCAAATGGAAGGCAGCTGGCTTAACTCTAAGTCCATTGATACCGGTAAGAGCCGTCTTAACCGTTTAGGTTTCTTTGAAACGGTTGATGTACAAACAGTGCGTGTTCCTGGCAGTGAAGACCAAGTTGATTTGGTTTACAACGTTAAGGAAGCGAACTCAGGCAGTATCAACTTTGGTGTCGGCTACGGTACTGAATCTGGTGTGAGTTTCCAAGTTGGCCTGCAACAAGACAACTTTGCGGGCTCTGGTAACCGTGTTGGCGTAAGTGCCATGATGAACGATTACCAAAAAAACGTGAGCTTAGACTACCGTGACCCATACTGGAACCTGGATGGTGTGAGCTTAGGCGGTAAGATCTTCTACAACGAATTTGAAGCCTCTGAAGCGGGCATCGTCGACTATACCAACCAAAGTTATGGTACGAGCTTAACCTGGGGTTTCCCTATGGATGAGCTGAACCGCATTGAGTTCGGTGTTGGCTATACGCACAACAAGATCGGTAACGTACCGACTTATATCCAGGTTGAACAGTTTGCGAGAAGTATCGACCAATACGGTGATGAGCACATCTTAACCGATGACTTCGATATCAATATTTCATGGACGCGTAACAATTTGAACCGTGGTTTCTTCCCAACTGAGGGTAACCACCAACGTGCTTTCGCTAAAATGACGGTACCAGGCTCTGATGCTCAGTACTTCAAAATGCAGTACGATGTAAAACATTACATCCCGCTGACCAAAAAGCATGAGTTCACACTATTGATGCGCGGCCGATTAGGCTATGGTAATGGTTATGGTCAAACAGATGGTAACGATAACTTGTTCCCATTCTACGAGAACTACTACGCAGGTGGTTTTACAACCCTACGTGGTTTTGGCTCTAACTCAGCTGGCCCGAAAGCCGTTTACGGCAGCAGCACAGGTAATAACCCAACCTATGATACCGCTACTGATGATTCAGTGGGTGGTAACGCGGTTGCCTTAGCAAGCTTAGAGTTAATTGTACCAACGCCGTTTGCTTCTGATGAAGCGCGCAGCCAAATTCGTACCAGTGTCTTCTTCGATATGGCAAGTGTATGGGATACCGAGTTCGTAGACCGTGGCGCACCTAACAGTGGCGGCCAGTACTACTACGATTACTCTGATCCAACAAATTACCGTTCATCTTATGGTGCAGCCCTTCAATGGATGTCACCGATGGGCCCACTGGTTTTCTCTCTAGCGAAACCAATTAAAGTTTACGAAGGTGATGATGAGGAATTCTTCACATTCACCATTGGTAGAACTTTCTAATATTTAAAGGACAATATTTTGAAAAATATGATTAAAGCAGCAGGTTTAGGCCTTGTAGTTCTTAGCTCTTCTTTCTTTGCAACAGCTGCTGAAGCTGCGCAAAAAGTGGGTTATGTAAACACTGCACAAGTATTCCAGGCTCTACCTCAGCGTGAAGTTGTTCTTCAAAAAATGCAGGAAGAGTTCAAAGACAAAGCAGCTGAGCTACAGAGCATTCAAGCTGAAGCTAAAACGAAGATTGAAAAGCTTAAGCGTGATGGCGAGCTACTAGGTCCTGACGAAGTTGAGAAGCTACGTATCGAAGTAGGCCAACTAGACAGCAAGTACAAAATCAAAGCTCAAGCACTAGAAAAAGCAAGCCAACGTCGTGAAGCACAAGAGAAGCAGAAGCTATTCAAAGTGATTCAAGATGCTGTAACGAAAGTTGCAGAGAAAGAAGGCTACGACATGATCGTTGATATTCAAGCTCTGCAATACGGCAAGCCAGAATACAACATCTCTGAGAAAGTAATTAAAGCACTGAAATAAGTTTTATGAAGAATCTGACTTTAGCCGAATTGGCAACGATTACCGGGGGAGAGCTACACGGAGATGGTACAATTACCGTTTCAGCAGTCGCTCCGATGGATAAAGCGCAAGAAGGTAACATTACGTTCCTTTCTAACGTGAAGTACAGCAAGCACCTAGGTGACTGTAAAGCGTCCGCTATTATGGTTAAAGAGAGTGAGCGTCAACTGTGCAAGACTAACGTGATTGTGGTTAATGACCCTTATGTTGCTTTTGCTAAAGTTGCTCAAGCGCTTGATACTACTCCTGCTCCCGCAGCGGCTATTGCTGATTCTGCTTCAATCTCTAGCGAAGCAACCATTGGACAAAATGTGTCTATTGGCGCGAACGCTGTGATTGAGTCTGGTGTAGTACTTAGTGATGATGTGATCATCGGTGCTGGTTGCTTTATTGGTAAAAATGCAAAAATTGGCGCAGGCACTAAGCTGTGGGCTAACGTAAGTGTTTACCATGAAGTTGTGATTGGTGAAGGATGTCTGATCCAATCAAGTACTGTTATTGGCTCTGATGGCTTTGGCTATGCGAACGAGAAAGGTGAGTGGGTTAAGATCCCGCAAGTGGGTTCTGTTCGCATTGGTAACCGCGTAGAAATCGGCGCGTGTACTACCATTGACCGTGGTGCATTAGATGACACAATCATTGAAGATAACGTTATCTTAGATAACCAACTTCAAATTGCTCACAATGTTCACATCGGATATGGTTCTGCTCTTGCGGGTGGTACTATCATCGCAGGCAGCACGACGATAGGTAAGTACTGTATTATTGGTGGCGGCAGTGTGATTAATGGTCACATTGAAATCGTTGATGGCGTTACAATCACCGGTATGGGGATGGTAATGCGCAGCATCACTGAGAAAGGCATGTACTCTTCAGGTATTCCTTTACAGCCAAATAAAGATTGGCGTAAAACAGCAACGCGTGTTCATCGAATTGATGAAATGAACAAGCGTTTGAAAACCGTTGAAAAACTTATCGAGAAGAGCGCGGAATCATAATTCCAGCATTTCTAATAAAAGGCTCGCGTACAGCGAGTCTTTTTCGTTTATAATCCTTCTAATTAAATAAAGAATATATATAGGAATACGACTTTGACTACTGAACAGACAACGATGAACATTACTGAAATTCAGGAACTATTACCTCATCGCTACCCATTCTTAATGGTTGATCGTGTGACTAGCTTTGAAAAAGAAAAAACACTGACCGCAATTAAGAATGTCTCTGTTAACGAACCTCAGTTCACAGGCCACTTCCCTCAGCTTCCTGTATTTCCAGGCGTGTTGATCTTAGAGGCAATGGCACAAGCAACAGGCCTTCTAGCATTCAAATCTTTCGGTGCGCCTTCTGGCAACGAGTTGTACTACTTTGCTAGCGTAGATAAAGCTAAATTCCGTAAGCCAGTAGTACCAGGTGACCAACTGGTTATCGAAGTTGAATTCTTAAAAGAACGTCGTGGCATCGCATCGTTTAATGGTGTTGCTAAGGTTGACGGCGTAGTTGTATGTTCAGCTGAACTTAAATGTGCTCGTAGAGAGTTTTAATATGATTCATGAAACAGCGAAAATTCACCCGGCAGCAGTAATCGAAGGTGATGTAACTATCGGTGCTAACGTGACGGTTGGGCCTTTCACTTACATTGCTGGTAACGTGACAATTGGTGACGACACTGAAGTGATGTCGCACGTTGTGATCAAAGGTCACACAACCATTGGCAAAGAAAACCGTATCTTCCCACACGCTGTTATTGGTGAAGAAAACCAAGACAAGAAATACGGCGGCGAAGACACAACAGTTGTGATCGGTGATCGCAACGTAATTCGTGAAGCGGTTCAAATCCATCGTGGTACGGTTCAAGACAAAGCAACCACAGTGATTGGTGATGACAACTTACTTTGTGTTAATGCTCACGTAGCGCACGATGTTATTGTTGGTAACCACACTCACATTGGTAACAACGCTATTCTTGGCGGTCACGTAACGGTTGGCGACTACGCTGGTGTTATGGCACTTTCTGCGATTCACCCATTCTGCTCAATTGGTGCTTACGCATACATTGGTGGCTGTTCTGCAGTTGTTCAAGATGTACTGCCGTACGTGCTTGCACAGGGTAACCACGCGGCTCCATTCGGCCTTAACCTAGTAGGCTTGAAGCGTAACGGATTTGAGAAACCTGAAATTCGTGCACTACAGAAAGCGTACAAAGAGTTATACCGTTCAGGTAAAACACTTGAAGAAGCGAAAGCGGCTTTAGTTGAAATGGCGAAAGAGTTTACTTCGGTGGCTCCTATGCTAGAAATGCTAGAGAACTCTGAGCGCGGTATTATTCGTTAATACTGGATGTGGTTGTGTACCAATCCGCGTAAGTATGACAATAATTACTTAATCAGATTGGTATAACAAAAAGATCGCTAATCATTAGGCGATCTTTTTTGTTTTAGGCAAGAAGGGAATTGGAAAACTATGGCACAGCAAGAAACAGCAACCAACAGCACGGACTTTGTTTCGAATGAACCACTGCGCGTAGGTATCGTTGTCGGAGAACTCTCTGGTGACACGCTTGGCGAAGGTTTTATCAAAGCAATCAAATCGCAGTACCCGAACGCTGAATTCGTGGGTATTGGCGGACCAAAAATGAAGGCGCTTGGTTGTGAGTCTCTTTTCGAGATGGAAGAGCTGGCTGTCATGGGCTTAGTTGAAGTACTTGGCCGTTTGCCTCGCTTATTAAAAGTGAAAGCAGAGCTGGTAAAGTATTTCACTCAAAACCCGCCAGATGTGTTTGTGGGTATCGATGCGCCCGATTTCAACCTAAGGCTTGAGTTAGACCTTAAGAACGCTGGCATCAAAACGGTGCATTACGTGAGCCCTTCAGTGTGGGCTTGGCGTCCCAAACGTATCTTTAAAATCGACAAAGCAACTGACTTGGTATTGGCTTTCTTGCCGTTCGAAAAAGCGTTCTACGATAAATATAACGTTGCCTGTGAGTTTGTTGGTCACACGTTGGCAGACGCGATTCCTTTAGAGCCAAGTAAACAAGATGCTCGAGAGCTGTTAGGTCTTGATCAAGACAAGCAGTGGTTAGCCGTACTGCCGGGCAGTCGTGGCGGTGAGATGGGTTTGATTGCTCAGCCATTTATCGAAACTTGCCAGCGTATTAAGCAGAAGTATCCGGATATCAACTTTGTTGTTGCGCTCGTTAACGAGCAACGTAAAAAGCAGTTTACTGAAATCTGGCAATCGACCGCACCTGAGCTTGAATTCACGTTAGTCGAAGATACGGCAACCAACGTGATTACCGCCGCTGATTCTGTGCTTTTGGCTTCAGGTACCGTGGCTCTCGAATGTATGTTGCTTAAACGCCCTATGGTGGTTGGTTACAAAGTAAATAAGCTGACGGGTTACATTGTTAAGAAGTTGGCGATCACTGAGTTTGTGTCACTGCCGAATATTTTGGCCGGTGAAGAGATCGTGAAAGAGCATATTCTTGAAGAGTGTCACCCAGACTTTTTGTTCCCGTCTGTCGATAAAATGCTATCAGCCGATAACAGTGCCTTGATCGAACGCTTTACCGAGATGCATCACTGGATCCGTAAAGGCGCAGACAAACAAGCCGCTAACGCAGTATTGAAATTGATTGACCGACCTTTTGTTGAAGCATAAAGCGCTTACTTACAGAATATTAAGAGATTAGTTATGGCAGTAAAAGAGAAAAAAGAGCTTCCTCCATTTGAATACCCGCAAGGCTACCAGCTGTTTGCTGGCGTGGATGAAGTAGGACGTGGCCCTTTGGTTGGCGACGTGGTGACTGCTGCGGTTATCCTCGATCCAAACAACCCAATTGAAGGCTTGAACGACTCAAAGAAATTATCTGAGAAAAAGCGTCTTGCGCTGCTTCCAGAAATCAAAGAGAAAGCTTTAGCGTGGTCTGTCGGTCGTTGCTCTCCACAAGAAATTGATGAGTTGAATATTCTGCAAGCGACGATGGTAGCTATGCAGCGAGCTATCGCAGGTTTGAGCGTTCAACCTGATATGGCGTTGATAGATGGAAACCGTGTCCCAGAACTGCCGATGGATGGTCTTGCGATTGTGAAGGGTGACTTGCGAGTGGCTGAAATCAGTGCGGCGTCTATTATCGCAAAAGTCGTTCGTGACCAAGAGATGGAAGATCTTGATAAACTTCATCCAGAGTTTGGTTTTGCTAAGCATAAAGGTTACCCGACCAAAGCGCATTTCGAAGCGATTGAAAAACATGGTGTAACCGAGCATTACCGAAAGAGCTTTAAGCCAGTAAAACGTATTCTTGGCATAGACTAGAGCTTTACGTTAACTAGAGCTTAGCATCGAATAAAGTTGCTAACTTGTATTAGAAAAAAATAGAATACACACAGTTGTAATCCTAGGCTCAAACCTAGAACTCAGGAAAAATAATGTCAGATCCAAAATTTGTTCACCTACGCGTACACAGTGACTTTTCGATGGTGGATGGCCTATCCAAGGTGCCACCATTAGTTAAAAAAGTCGCTGAAATGGGTATGCCTGCTCTAGCATTGACCGACTTTACCAACCTGTGTGGTTTGGTGAAGTTTTACGGTACTGCCCATGGGTGTGGGGTTAAACCTATTATTGGTGCTGACTTCTTGATGCAGTCTCCGGAATTCGGTGACGAGTTGACCAAGCTCACCGTTATCGCAACGGACAATAAAGGTTATAACAACCTAACGTTACTCATCTCAAAAGCCTACCTTCGTGGTCATGTTCAGCATCAGCCTGTTATTGATAAAGAGTGGCTAATTGAGAATGCAGAAGGCCTGATCATTCTATCGGGTGCGAAGGAAGGTGAGATCGGTAAAGCGTTACTGAAAGGTAACCGTGAACTGGTTGCAAGCAATGTCAAGTTTTACAAAACATACTTCCCTGATCGTTTTTACCTTGAGCTGATTCGTACCGGACGTCCGGATGAAGAGTCTTACCTGCACTTTGCGTTGGAACTGGCTGAGCAGGAAGACTTGCCTGTTGTTGCAACCAACGAAGTAGTATTCCTAACTGAAGACCTGTTTGATGCCCATGAAATCCGCGTGGCAATTCATGATGGTTTCACTATGGTCGATCCTCGTCGTCCTAAAAATTACAGCGCGCAACAGTATCTTCGTAGCGAAGAAGAGATGTGCGAGTTGTTCTCCGATATCCCTGAAGCACTTGAGAACAGTGTTGAGATTGCTAAGCGTTGTAATGTAACGGTTCGTCTGGGCGAGTACTTCCTGCCTAACTTCCCAACGGAAGGTTTGGCGATTGAAGACTTCTTGATCAAGAAATCTGAAGAAGGCCTTGAGCGACGTCTAGCGTTCCTATTCCCAGATGAAAAAGTGCGTGCTGAGCGCAGACCGGAATACGATGAGCGACTCAAGATTGAGCTCGAAGTTGTTAACAACATGGGTTTCCCAGGTTACTTCTTGATCGTAATGGAGTTCATCCAGTGGTCAAAAGACAACGATGTGCCAGTAGGTCCTGGCCGTGGTTCTGGTGCCGGCTCTCTAGTCGCTTACGCCTTGGATATCACCGATCTCGATCCACTTGAATACGATCTACTTTTCGAACGTTTCTTGAACCCAGAACGTGTATCCATGCCCGATTTCGATATCGACTTCTGTATGGATAAGCGTGACCAAGTTATTGATCACGTGGCTGAAATGTACGGTCGTGATGCCGTTTCTCAGATCATCACCTTTGGTACCATGGCGGCAAAAGCGGTAATCCGCGATGTAGGCCGTGTATTGGGCCACCCGTTTGGTTTCGTCGATCGAATTTCAAAGCTTGTACCGCCAGACCCGGGTATGACGCTAGAGAAAGCATTCCTTGCTGAACCTGCATTGCCAGAGCTTTACGATGGCGATGAAGAAGTTCGTGAGCTGATTGATAAGTGTCGCATCCTTGAAGGTTGTACGCGAAATGCCGGTAAGCACGCAGGTGGTGTTGTTATCTCACCCACCACGATCACCGATTTTGCGCCAATCTATGCCGATGCAGAAGGTAACTTCCCAGTAACGCAATTCGATAAGAATGACGTTGAAACCGCCGGTTTGGTTAAGTTCGACTTCTTGGGTCTACGTACTCTGACCATCATCGATTGGGCGTTAGGCCTTGTAAACCCTCGCCTGAAGAAAGAAGGCAAAGAGCCGGTTCGTATCGAGTCGATTCCTCTTGATGACCAAGCGTCATTTAACCTATTACAAAATTCTGAAACCACCGCGGTATTCCAGCTGGAATCGCGTGGTATGAAAGACCTGATCAAACGTCTACAACCGGACTGTTTTGAAGATATTATCGCATTGGTAGCCTTGTTCCGTCCGGGTCCTCTGCAATCAGGCATGGTAGATAACTTTATCGACCGTAAGCACGGCCGAGAAGCGGTTTCATACCCAGATGAAACGTGGCAACACGAATCGCTGAAAGAGACGCTAGAACCTACGTACGGCATCATCCTGTATCAAGAGCAGGTAATGCAAATCGCACAGATCCTTGCTGGCTATACGCTTGGTGGAGCGGATATGTTGCGTCGTGCGATGGGTAAGAAAAAGCCAGAAGAGATGGCAAAGCAGCGTGGTACCTTTAAAGAGGGTGCTGAAGCCAATGGTGTTGATGGCGAGCTGGCCATGAAGATCTTTGACTTGGTAGAGAAATTTGCGGGCTACGGCTTTAACAAATCTCACTCCGCAGCATATGCACTGGTTTCTTATCAAACGCTATGGCTGAAAACGCACTACCCAGCGGAATTTATGGCTGCGGTAATGACGGCAGATATGGATAACACCGAGAAGGTTATTGGCCTTGTTGATGAATGTTTCCGTATGAAGCTCAAGCTTTTACCACCAGATATCAACTCGGGTCTGTACCGCTTTAACGTGGATGAAGATGGCGCGATTGTTTATGGCATCGGTGCGATCAAAGGGGTCGGTGAAGGCCCTATTGAAGCGATCATTGAAGCGCGAAATAAAGGCGGTTACTTTAAAGACTTATTCGACTTCTGTGCACGCCTTGATCTGAAGAAGGTCAACAAACGTGTTATCGAAAAGTTGATTCTATCCGGAGCCTTAGATAGATTAGGTCCTCACCGAGCGGCAATGATGGCATCTTTGAAAGATGCGGTGAAGGCGGCGAGTCAACATCATCATGCCGAGTCTTTTGGTCAATCTGATATGTTTGGCGTGTTGACCGACGCTCCGGAAGAGGTTGAACACAAGTATACCCAAGTGCCTAAATGGCCTGAGAAGGTTTGGCTTGAAGGTGAACGTGAAACGCTTGGTTTGTATTTAACGGGTCACCCGGTTAACGCTTACATCAAAGAGTTAGCGAAATACACTAGCTGTCGTTTGAAAGATGCCACGCCAACGCGTCGTGACCAATCACTAACAATTGCAGGCTTGGTGATTGCTGCGAGAGTGATGACGACGAAGCGCGGCACGCGAATTGGTTTGATGACACTTGATGACCGTTCGGGCCGAATGGAAGTGATGTTGTTCTCGGATGCGCTCGATCGCTACGCAGAATTGCTCGAAAAAGACAAAATTGTGGTCGTTTCCGGACAGGTCAGCTTTGATGATTTCAATGGCGGGCTTAAAATGTCCGCGCGCGAGGTCATGGACTTAGGAAGCGCCCGTGAGAAATATGCTCGTGGGGTGTCGATATCTATCGACCAATCCCAAATTAACGGTCAATTTTTTGAACGCTTTAGTCAAATCTTAGAACCTTATAGAGCCGGAACGGTCCCAGTCAATGTATACTACCAGCGTGCCGACGCTAGAGCGCGGTTAACATTGGGCACAGAATGGCGCGTGACGCCAAGTGATACATTACTAGACGAATTAAAACAGCTGCTTGGAAATAGCCAAGTAGAACTCGAATTTAACTAAAATTTAGCTTCGCGAATGCGGAGCTGAATCAACAAGGATTCATAGATGAGCCTGAACTTTCTAGAATTTGAAAAGCCTATCGCTGAACTTGAAGCAAAAATCGAAGCGCTACGTGACGTTTCGCGTCACGGTGGTGATACAGCGGTAGATCTAGACAAAGAAATCGAACAACTAGAGAAAAAAAGCTTAGAGCTTAAACAGAAAATCTTTAGTGACTTAGGTGCATGGCAGGTAGCTCAACTTGCTCGTCACCCTCAACGTCCTTACACCAAAGATTACCTGGAGCATGCATTCACAGAGTTTGAAGAGATGGCGGGCGATCGCGCTTACGCTGACGACAAAGCTATTGTGGGTGGTATGGCTCGTCTAAATGGCCGTCCTGTTATGGTTATTGGTCACCAGAAAGGTCGTGAGACTAAAGAGAAAGTGATCCGTAACTTTGGTATGCCAAAGCCAGAAGGTTACCGTAAGGCGCTACGTCTAATGGAAACTGCTGAGCGTTTCAACATGCCTATTATTACTTTCATCGACACAGCGGGCGCATACCCAGGTGTTGGTGCTGAAGAGCGTGGTCAATCTGAAGCTATCGCTAAAAACCTAAAAGTGATGGCTGGCCTTTCAGTTCCTGTTATCTGTAACGTTGTGGGTGAAGGCGGTTCTGGTGGTGCACTAGCGATTGGTGTTGGTGACTACGTGAACATGCTTCAGTACTCTACGTACTCAGTAATCTCTCCAGAAGGTTGTGCTTCAATCTTATGGCGCGATTCAGATAAAGCACCACAAGCAGCTGAAGCGATGGGCCTGATTGCTCCTCGTCTTAAAGAGCTTGAGCTTATCGACGAAATCATTCCTGAGCCTCTAGGTGGCGCGCACCGCGACCCTGCACAAACCGCTCAAAACATGAAAGACATGTTAGTTAAACAGCTAGAAGAGCTAGAGCAGTTTGATAACGAAACGCTGCTTGAGCGTCGTTACCAGCGTCTAATGAGCTACGGCTACTGCTGATAACTTGCCTTAGCGATAAGGCTAGCTATACGAACAAATGATGAAAGGGTTGGACTCAGTGCCAACCCTTTTTTATTATTAAAACATTATCCCTTAACACACGATCTCTTGGTTTATTAGCCTCATGACACACTTAATTGATACCTTCACATCTGTACTTGATCAAAGCGCGCTTAAGCCTTGTCGGTTGATCGTCGCTTTCAGTGGTGGTGTCGATTCACGAGTGTTGTTGGAGTTGGCTGCCCAATTCGCTAAGTCCCATCACATCGATTGCTGTGCGGTACATGTTCACCACGGCTTAAGCAACAATGCTGATTATTGGGCAGAGCAGTGCAAAACATGGTGTGATGCTTTGTCGGTATCCTTGTTCATTGAACGAGTCTCGCTAGATATTAGCCGTGGAGAAAGCGTTGAAAAGCTGGCTCGAGACGCGCGATACCAAGCCCTTAAAAAGCATATTAGACAAGGTGATGTGTTAGTGACAGGCCAGCACATCGATGACCAAGTCGAGACCTTCTTGTTAGCTCTTAAGCGTGGCAGTGGTCCGAAAGGGCTCTCTTCAATGGCGAAAGTGATGCCATTTTCAGGTGCTCATATCGTTCGCCCACTGCTGTCGGTGACGAGAACGGATATTGAAGGGGCGGCGCGCGATATGGCTTTAACTTGGGTAGAAGATGAGAGTAATCAAGACGTTCGCTTTGACCGTAATTTTATTCGTCATCAAGTCACTCCGACACTGACCGAGCGTTGGCCTAGTTTTCGAGAATCGGTCAGTCGTAGTGCTCAGCTATGTGCAGAGCAAGAGTTACTGTTGGATGAGTTGTTAGAATCTCACTTACAACAAGCTTTGACTGAGAAGCACAGCTTAAGTATTGAGGTATTATCTCAGCACTCTGATTTACTGCGTGCACGCTTATTAAGAATGTGGCTGAGCCGCTGTAATCAACCGATGCCGAGCCAAAAGCAGCTCAAACTTATATGGGATGAGGTGGCATGTGCTCAGGCAGACGCCAACCCTAAGCTGGTGTTGAATGAGGTTGAGGTTAGACGTTTTAATCATCAGCTCTATGTCGTAAAAGAGACCAAAGACTTGTCGAACTGGCAAAGTGATATCTCGATGGAAGAGAGCTTAGTTTTGCCTGACGGTTTAGGGGAACTACACTTAACTTCAGCGGCGAGTGATGGTGTATCTAACCACTGTGATGCGCAACATTTTAGTCTCAACACAACGAGAGGAACACTGCGAGTGATATTTAACCCTGAGGGATTGTCAGCACACCCTGTTGGGCGCGGTCATAGCAGGAAGCTTAAGAAGTTGTTTCAAGAGTACCAAGTACCCAGTTGGTTAAGACGCAGAACGCCGATATTAATGGATGGCGATCGAGTGATCGCTGTTTTAGGCTTATTCGTAGATAAAAACTACGAAGGTCAAGATTGTGAAGCGCTTTGGAGCAAGTAGAAAAAGTTTATGTCACAATTCACCGTCACTTTAATAAAAATAATTAATGGAATATGCAATGAAGAAAATTACACTAGGATTAGTTCTTGGATTTGGACTATTGAGTGGTAACGCTCTGGCGGCTGATGTTGCTGCGGGTCAAGCTAAAGCAGCAATCTGTGCGGCATGTCATGGTGCAGACGGTATCGCAGTGATCCCTGGCTATCCAAACCTTAAAGGTCAAAACGAGCAATACATCGCTTCATCAATTAAGGCCTATAAGAATGGCCAGCGCACCGGCGGTTTGGCCGCTGTAATGCAGGCTCAAGCTTCAATGCTGAGTGATGAAGACATCGCGAATCTAGCCGCTTACTACGCAAGCCTTAAGTAAAACCTTCTCAAAGCGCTGATTAAACAAGATGATAAATTTCGAGCCAGAGCTTTAAAGCTCTGGCTTTTTTCATTGAATGTTTACTATAGCTAACCGATAATGAGCCATTCGCACAGTTTAAGGGATGAACATGAAAAAGATTGAAGCCATTATCAAGCCATTCAAACTTGATGATGTACGTGAAGCACTTGCAGAAGTGGGTATTACGGGTATGACAGTATCTGAAGTTAAAGGCTTTGGACGTCAAAAAGGTCATACTGAGCTATACCGCGGCGCAGAGTACATGGTCGACTTTTTACCTAAAGTGAAACTAGAAATCGTTGTGACCGACGAAGTGGCTGACCAATGTGTTGATACCATCATTGAGACGGCTCAAACAGGTAAAATTGGTGACGGTAAGATCTTCATTACTGAAGTTGAACGTGTGGTACGTATTCGTACTGGCGAAGAAGACGAAGACGCCGTATAAAAAAACTATTACCCTAAAAGGAGCGTTTATCGCTCCTTTTTCATCTCTGGTAGGGTGCTGTATGTTTAAGAAAACCATCATTGTTATCACGTTATTGATAACGCTTGCTGTCGTTAGTTTTCATTTTATCTTCGTGATCCCGAATAAACCCAACCTGATCATTTCCTCTCAAAGTACCAGTAACGACATCTACAGTTGCTACCAAAACTCTGCACCGAAAGCGATTGATGTGTCTGATGGCTTAGACATTACGGTGTGGAATATCTACAAGCAAAACCGAAATAATTGGCAGAGTGAGTTAAATAAGCTGTCGGCAGGTAGCGATTTAGTCTTGCTGCAAGAAGCTAGTATGACAGAAGGACTTCGCCAATGGGTAATGAGCGGACAGTGGGGAAGCACACGTGTTAATGCGTTTGAGGCCTTTGAGCAAAGTGCTGGGGTACTCAACCTAGCAACCCATTTACCGATTGAAGCGTGTGCTTATACTCATGAAGAACCTTGGCTTCAACTGCCTAAATCGGCGCTTTGGTCGCGTTACCAACTAAACAATGGCGAAGAGCTGGCTGTGATTAATATCCACGCTGTGAACTTTACCTTTGGTACGGAAGATTACGAGGCTCAGCTCAAGAGCTTAACTGACAATCTGCAAAAGTATCGTGGGCCGGTTATTTTTGCTGGGGACTTTAATAGCTGGAGTGAAGCTCGCTTTGCTGTATTGAAAGATGCGTTGGAGAAGGTTGGTTTGACGGAAGTTGCCTTTGAGCCAGATAACAGAACTCAGTTCATTACAGGACTGGTGCTCGACCATGTGTTCTATCGAGGGCTAGAGGTAGAAAAAGCAAAAGCGCCCATTACGGACGCTTCTGATCATAACCCTATGCGAGTGACCTTTAAGGCTAAATAGTGATTAGCTATTAGTCATTGGAACTTAACCATTCGCACGGTGGTTACCTTGGGGAATCTAACGGAACAATAGGCTAGAGAGTCTTCGCTAGCCTTATCTCTTCTACTTAAAAGATTAAAATGTAGAGCGCCCAGATTAGGTAGTAGCCAACCCATGGTAAGCCTGAAATCACAAGCGCTTGCCCGCGTTCAAACTCAGTCCACGTTAATACCGCAGCATAACCTAGCACGATGTACCATGGCAGAAGCAGTGGTAATGAGCTAGCAAACTGTGACCAATCATTAGTTAGCGGTAACTTGATCAAGCCATTTAAGCTGTTCAAGTCGGCAGCGTAGTTCATCACATGTCCATGCTTGAGTATCAGGCTTGCGTAGCTTGCTACATCACCTAAAACAGCTGGGAATATAACAACCGATGCCGCTGCAAACCATCGCCAAAAGCTGTGCTGATGTTGGCTTGGCTTGGTTGCTAGGTTAAACCAGAATGCCAATAGAACGATGGTTAATGTTCGGCCAAATACGTCGCTGATGATTTCACTTGCGAGTAAGGTATTGCTGTCAAGTAACGCCAATTGGTCAGGGTTCGTTTGAGCCAGTTGCTGCGAGAGCTCTGCACTTAACCATGCAAAATCTACATTCGAAAAATAAGCACCCCAAAACAAAAATGGGCTGAGCATTAATACGACGTAGGGTTGCCATCCCCAAGCACTTCGTTGATAAAGCGCTAAGAAACAAGCTGTTGGCGAACGGAATATATCCAACAGCATGACGAGTGGGTTACTTGACGGGTTCATACACTTACCTTAGTTACATCAACATACAGCTTCAGTTTTTGTCCTGGCTGTAGGTATTTTTTGTTCTGCAAAGTGTTCCATTTTACAACATCTGTACTTTTTACTTTGAACTTTGATGCAATACCGCTGACTGTGTCACCTGATCTTACGTTATAAAAGATCGTACGGATGATGGCGCCGTCTGAGCCGTTCTTCCAAATGACCAGTTCTTGACCAACTCTAAGCGTGTCGCGTGGTCCCATGCCATTCCACTTAGCCAGTGATTGATGAGAGACCTTATTTGCGCGTGCAATCGTCCATAGGCTGTCACCACTTCTTACAGTATGGCTGAGCTTATATTGACCACGACTCTTCGACTGTGTGCTTGCTAGGCGGTTTGAGGCGCTTAGGGCGTATGTCTTGTCGTCTTTGGTGGATGTTGGGATAAGTAAGTGCTGGCCAATACGAATATTGTTGTTGCTCAAACCGTTTGCAGAGCGGATCACTTTGCTGGTGGTGTTATATTTGCTTGCCAGTACGCTAATGCTGTCACCAGATTGAACCTTGTAACGCACCAACTTCATGCCTTTGCCTTTATTGGCAGCGACTTCTTTGTTGAATTTCTCAACTGAATCTAAAGGAAGTAATAGTTGTTGGTGTTTCTCTGGTGCCGTTGCCCATTGGTTGTAAGCCGGGTTGTAACCTTGAAGTTCTTTGACAGGAATGCCTGCGTAGTTCGCAGCAATGGCTAAATCAAGCTGTTCTTCAGGGTTAACCAGAGTCAGCACTGGCTTATTCGGGATCGCCGGAATATCGATGCCATACTTTTCTTGGTTGGCAATGACATCTGCTAGAGCAAGCAGTTTAGGTACATAGCTGCTGGTCTCTTTTGGTAAGTCCAAAGAGAAAAAGTCGATTGGCTTGCCAAGCTTCTTGTTCTTGCGGATTGCGCTGTTTACTCGACCACCACCACTGTTATAGGCAGCAATCGCATGATTCCAGTCGCCATCGAAACGTCGGTTAAGATCTGAGAGGAAGTCCAATGCGGCGTCGGTAGAGGCGGCAACATCGCGGCGGCCGTCATACCAAAAGTTCTGTTCAAGCCCGTAGTCTTTGCCAGTGCCTGAAATGAATTGCCATAGACCAGCAGCACTGCCATGAGAGTAGGCAAACGCATCGAAAGAGCTTTCTACAACGGGTAGTAGTGCCAATTCTAGTGGTAAGCCTTTTTCTTCAATCTTAGTCGTGATCAGATACAAGAAAGGTTCAGCACGCTTTGATACTGTTTTTAGATGACTCGGGTGCTTGAGATACCAAGTTCGGTAGTAGTCGACCTTCTTTTGGTCTGGCACTTCCATTTCAAGTTGCATCGCAATGCGTTTCCAAACATCTTCTTGTGTTTGTGGAGTAACGACAGGTGCTTCAACTTTTTGATCTTCTTTGGCTGTTGCTTCTGATGAAACGTTCGCTTGAGAAACTTCTTTAGTAGGAGATGTGTTGGTTTGCTCGGAAGCTTGGTCTGGATTCTCTGACTGAGTTAATTGGCAACCAGAAAGTAGTAATACCAAAGCCCAGCTGTACTTAACTCGCATGTTACAGCCTTTTTAATTAACGGCCGATGATAATACTTGCCACCCCCTATGAGTGACAAGTCTGTATTTGTTAAAATTCGTTCTTCCACGCACGTAAAGCGGTGAATACTGATAGAGGATCGGTCTGCTCTGTACGATTAGACACTGATTTCACTACACTTGGTTCGGTGTAACGCAAGAAAGGGTTCACAAACTTCTCTTGTCTCAAATTTGTGGGGATGGTCGACTTATTTTGAGCTCGTAGTCGGTTCACTTGGTCGCGATATTGCTGCAAATGTTGGTTATCAGGCTCAACCGCTAATGCAAAAGCGATATTGGCTGCAGTGTACTCATGTGCACAATACACTTCGGTTTCTTGAGGAAGCGCCGTGATCTTATTCAGCGCATCGAACATCTGTTGTGGTGTGCCTTCCATGATTCGGCCACAGCCTGCTGAGAACAATACATCACCACAAAATAGTTTGGCATCACCCACATAACCAATATGGCCAGCTGTGTGTCCACTGAGTCCTAACACGAGGAACACTTCACCAAACAGCTCTAACTGGTCACCATCATCAACTGGATGCGTTAATGTTGGGATAGGTTCATTTCTAGGGCCAACAACATCGACGCCGGGAAATTGTCTTACCAGCTCTGGAACGCCGCCAATGTGATCGTGGTGGTGGTGTGTAATCAAGATTGCATCTAAAGTTAGCTCATGGTTCGCTAAGTACTCTAATACTGGAGTCGCATCACCAGGGTCGACGACAGCACAACGGCGATCGCTATTTTGAATCAGCCAGATGTAATTGTCGTTAAATGCAGGTATGCTTTTGATATGTAACATTATTGGTTCTCCAGTCACTTTTAGTGCGACAGAATAAGTGAGACAGATTATTGATGAAGCCAGCACGTAGCAGAAAGAAGTTTGAACGTCCTTACACTTGGGCGCAATTGCACAATGGGGACTGGTTGAGAGAATCTATTCAAACTCGACTCGATGAGTGGTGCCCAAAGCTATTTGGTTACCATATGCTCAAGCTCGGTGGCCTCAGTAGTGAGATTTCTAGCTGCACATGCAACATTCAACATCAAGTAAACCTAGATATCCAGAACCCATTACATAATGTGATAGCGGATGGCTATAATTTACCCTTTTTGGAGAAAAGCTTTGATGTTGTAGTGTTGAGTCATCAGTTAGATTATAGCAATGACCCGCATCGATTATTGAGAGAAGTCGATCGAGTGATGATGGACGATGGCTATATCATTATCACCGGCTTCAACCCAATCAGTGTCACTGGGCTTGCCAGTTTGATGCCTTGGCGAAAGAACAGCTTACCCTGGAGTGGGCGTATGTACACGCCAAGTCGAATTAAAGACTGGTTAGGTGTACTTAACTATGAAGTAATTCATTGTGACACCTACGCGCTGTTTCCGATGAGTAAGTATCAAGCGATGTGGACGTGGTTGGAGAACAGCTTAGGTGGTTGTGCATCCTTCGCCGGAAGCCAATACTTTATTGTTGCTCGTAAGCGTACTTACCCGCTAAAACCCATCAAACCACATTGGCACCTTAAGCGACGTTTCTCGCCTGTTGGGGCAAGTTTTAGAACCAATACGCGCCGTACAATGGATTCAGCCAAAGCGTCATATCCGCTAAAAACAGAAAAAGCCGATTAGTTGTCGGCTTTTCATCTATCAATTCGATTGAGAAATTGTCAATTAGTTTAAGAAATTATAAATCGCTTTCTGAAATGTGCGTCTAATTAAAAAGACGATTAGCTTGGTTGATAGCCCGTATCTTCTAGAGTCGGATTCTCCGCTGCATTTCGCGCTAAATCATCACACATTTCGTTTTCTCTGTGTCCGGCGTGTCCTTTTACCCAGCGCCAATCAACGTTATGGCGAGCGGTTTCTTTATCGAGCCTTTGCCACAGATCGGCATTTTTAACCGGTTTCTTGTCGGCTGTTTTCCAGTCACGCTTTTTCCAGTTATGAATCCACTGTGTGATGCCTTGACGCACGTATTGGCTATCTGTGGTCACAATCACAGAGCAAGGTTCTTTGAGGGTTTGCAGAGCCACGACAGCGGCGAGCATTTCCATACGGTTATTGGTTGTTAGCGTGAAACCTTCTGCTAGCGTCTTCTCGACTTTTTTGTAGCGAAGTACGATGCCATAGCCGCCGGGACCAGGGTTGCCTAAACAAGAACCATCAGTGAAAATTTCAACTTGTTTCGTCATGATTTGATACTATTACCTCAAGCACATTATCGGCATAGTCTGACACAGTTATCCTTATGAATACCAGTAGCACTCCAGAACAAAGCACGAACGAAAAAAACAGTTCGAACGAAAATAAGCGCATTGTTGTACTCGATACCGAAACCACCGGTATGAATACAGAAGGTGGCCCTCACTATATGGGTCACCGCATCGTTGAAATTGGTGCAGTAGAGATCATCAACCGTAGGCTGACCGGGCGTCATTTCCACGTCTACATCAAGCCCGATCGTGCGATTCAAGAAGAGGCGATTGGCGTTCACGGTATTACCGATGAATTCTTGATTGATAAGCCTGAATACCAAGACATTCATAAAGAGTTTCTCGACTTTATCAAAGGTGCGGAGCTGGTGGCTCATAACGCGCCCTTCGATACGGGCTTCATGGACTATGAGTTTGAGAAGCTCAACCCAGCGATAGGTAAAACGGATGACTACTGTAAAGTTACCGATACCTTGGCAATGGCGAAGAAGATATTCCCAGGTAAAAGAAACAACCTAGATATCTTATGTGACCGTTACGGTATCGATAACTCGCACCGCACTCTCCACGGCGCATTGCTCGATGCGGAGATCCTAGCCGACGTCTACTTATTGATGACGGGTGGTCAAACTTCGCTGCAATTTAACGCTGGTCAACAGGAAGGTGAAGCCGAAAGCATACGAAGAGTAGAAAGTGGTCGAAAATCCCTAAAGGTTTTACGAGCTACGGCCGATGAAGTAAAAGCGCATCAAAGTCGTTTAGATCTCGTCGAGAAAAGCGGAAGCTGCCTCTGGCGTCAGTAGGGAGAAAGTATGTTAAGGGTATTGGCTACCGGTTGCTTATTACTGTTAAGTTTTGGCTTACATGCAGCAACAGAATCCGTTATGAGTTTATTGGATAACCGTTTTAGAGTTGATCCCAGTATTGAACAAGTCACCTTTGTGATTTATCGAGCCGATAACTCTAAACCTGTCGTTTTGGTTCGCCCTGATGGCAAGAAATACTACTCTTGGCGCAATGCTGATAATGTCCGTTGGTACGAAGAATCGTCCATGGACATTATCTCTATCGACAATCCGATGCCCGGCCCTTGGCAAGCGATAGGTAAAGTTTCCCCTAAGAACAATATCAAGCTGCTGTCTCATCTTGTTTTGGATGCTAATGAGTTCCCAGATAAGTTGTATCAAACAGAGCGCATCAAATTTACCGCTCGACTGACTTCTGATGGCAAGCCGCTGGTGCTGCGCGATTTTCTCGATCGCGTGAAGCTTAAGGTTACCTTTACTAAGTTTGTTGAAAACGAAGAGTCTTTGGTGAGAGAAGCGCGCCCGGTGCCGGTTGTGATGGGCGAGTTTGCCGATGATGGCGCTGATCTTGATGAAAAGGCCGGAGATGGTGTGTTCACTGTCTCTTTGCCAATTGATATCGAGCCCGGTAAATACCGAGCGCGTATTACCTCTGGTAATGGCGTGTTCCTGCGAGCGCAAGAGCAAGAAGTCTTGGTTTACCCAACACCGATCACTAGCACCTTCATTCAATCACGAAAAGAGGGTTTACCTCATACTATTGTGGTGTCTGGTGAACAGGGGATGATCGCACCGAGCTCGTTAGCGGTTCATGTTGAGCACAAGGCTCCTGATGAATATGTGATGTACAAGCAGGGGCAAGCTGAAGTCGACGCAATGAAAGTCACTTTAGAGGTGCCTTATAATGGCGATTTAGGAATTTATAATTGGTCAGGGATGGTTTATGCCACTGATGCTTCAAGTCAGCGCCCGCTGATTTTTCCAATTACCGAGCAGTCGTACAGCGTTGTTGAAGATATCGACTTAGCAGAGTCACGACGTCTTCAAGAAGAAGCTCTTGCTGAACAGAAGCGTATCGCAACAGAGTTGATGATCCTTCAAAAACGTGAAGATGACAGACAGCGCAGTATGATCATTATTGCGGTGGGTAATGTGGTCGCTATTCTATTGGGCTTATTGATTTGGTTTGTGGTTCGTAAGGTCAAGGCGAAGAAAAAAGCGTTACCTGAGATGCAGCTCAAGGCGCCCAAGTAACTCGCTTAGATGATTAGATTGTCTAGAGAGAATAAGCCGCTAGATAAAGCATTGGAATTTGTGGCAACGAAATCATGAACAAAAAAACGGGACTCATAGGAGTCCCGTTTTTGTTTCTTTTTCTGGCCTTAAGCGACGTTATCAATCGATTGGTCTGGGTACTGAGACTTTGCTGCAAGCTCCTCTGGTGAGAAGTCATCCACGTTAATCGTGTACAGTCTATGTTCCTCAGCGCTAATCAGAAGATTTGCTTCGTCTTGCGTTAAGATACCTTTCTCAAGTCCCAACTGAGCAACAAGATCAAGTCGTAAGAAGGCACGTTTTTGATGTGTCTCTTTGCAGACTTTGTCGAACAGAGGTTCAGCTTGAAGAATCACTTCTAGCGCTTTTTCAATCTTACCTACTGGGTTGTATTCCGTCGCTTCTAGGTATTGGCCGCGACCTATACGAGAGCGTGTTTCGCTTGGTGTTTGTAGAATGTGCGCAACTTTGCTATCGAGCTTGTCGTTTGGAGCACGACGGATACGACCAAATGGCATTAGCACAACACGAAGCAGACGACCAATCACAGGGTTAGGGAAGTTCGCTAAGAATTCATCAATCGCCACTTCAGTCTGACGTAAGCTATCTTGCATCCCCCAATGTACTAACGGTAGATCTTCAGCGTGGCTGCCTTCACTTTCAAAGCGCTTCAACGTTGCTGAACCGAGGTAAAGTTGACTTAAGATATCACCCAGTCTTGCTGATAAACGTTCTCTACGCTTCAGTGATCCGCCTAGAACTGCCATTGAAATATCAGACAGTAGCGCTAGGTTTGCACTGTAGCGGTTTAGCTGTTGGTAGTAACGCTGTGTCTGTTTATCTGTTTTATTTGAAGGTGTTGGCGCATCAGAACCACGACCATCGGTTAAACCAAACCACAAGCTGCGGACTAGGTTGCTCATCGTAAAGCTAACGTGCCCTGCTAACGCTGAATCAAACTTATCAAGCGCATCGCTGCTTTCAGAATAAGCCGCTTCCATTTCGTTCAGTACGTAAGGGTGACAGCGAATCGCACCTTGACCATAGATGATCATTGAACGAGTCAGGATGTTTGCGCCTTCAACCGTAATCGCGATAGGCGAGCCTTGGTAGCCACGAGCTAGGAAGTTCGATGGGCCTAAACAAATGCCTTTACCACCGACGATATCCATCGCATCAATGATGCTGCGCTGGCCACGGTGAGTACAGTGGTACTTAACGATTGCAGAGATAACCGAAGGCTTTTCACCAAGGTCGATGCCCGCAACGGTTAGGTTACTTGCAGCGTCCATTACATAAGCGTTACCTGCAAGGCGTGCAAGTGGCTCTTCAACCCCTTCCATGCGGCCAATAGGCTGTTTGAACTGACGGCGGATACGAGCGTAAGCGCCAGTTGCAAGCGCGGCAGACTTGATGCCACCAGTTGAATTTGAAGGCAGTGTGATACCACGACCAACCGACAGGCACTCAACCAGCATACGCCAGCCTTGACCGGCCATTTTCTGACCGCCAATGATGAAATCGATAGGCACGAAGATATCGTCGCCTTGCGTCGGGCCATTTTGGAAAGGTACGTTTAGTGGGAAGTGGCGGTTGCCAATCTCTACGCCTTTTAAATCCGTTGGGATAAGCGCACAAGTGATACCAAGATCTTTTTGATCACCAAGCAGGCCATCTGGGTCACGAAGTTTAAAAGCTAAGCCTAATACCGTCGCGACAGGCGCGAGAGTGATGTAACGCTTGTTCCAAGTTAGGCGCATGCCGAGTACTTCTTCGCCTTGCCAGTCGCCTTTACAAACCACACCGTAATCTGGAATAGAGCCAGCGTCTGAGCCAGCTTCTGGGCTAGTTAGTGCGAAACAAGGGATCTCTTTACCTTCCGCTAGGCGAGGCAGGTAGTGGTTTCTTTGTTCTTCTGTACCGTAGTGTTGTAAAAGCTCACCAGGGCCTAATGAGTTAGGTACGCCAACCGTCGATGACAATACACTAGAAACGCCTGTTAGCTTCTGTAGAACCAAAGATTGAGCGTAAGCTGAGAACTCTAAGCCGCCGTATTTTTTCTTGATGATCATGGCGAAGAATTTATGGTCTTTCAGGTATTGCCATACTTCTGGTGGCAAATCAGCAAGCTCATGAGTGACTTGGTAATCATTGACCATTTCACACACGATATTTACTGGACCATCTAAAAACGCTTGCTCAGCTTCAGAGAGTTTCGGGTCAGCAATGTTCTGAAGTTTCTTCCATTCAGGTTTGCCTTTGAACAGCTCTGCTTCCCACCATACTGTGCCGGCTTCTAGTGCTTCTTTTTCTGTCTGAGACATCGCCGGTAGAACTTTCTTAAATAAAGAGAGTGCTTTTTGGCTGATCAGTGTCTGACGAATGGTCGGTACAGCAAAGATCGCAACGGCTAATAGATAGCAAAGCCAGCCGGTAACAGCCACGCCGCCAAGCAGTGTTAATGCTACCATTGCGCCGGTTAATACAACTAATGCACGTACCAGACTAACTCTATGGTAAAGACAGACGCCTAAGATGGCGGTCATGCCGAGTAGGGAGAGCAATATGTTCATGATCGATTTCCTTTTCAGAGATCACTTATTGTTATTAAGTTTTAGGTAAGAGGTCTAACCAGTCAAGTGTAAACAAAATATTAAATATTTGTAAAACTCCAAGGTGAGTAAAAAGTGATCTCAATAGAGTTAAAGTTCTAATTATGAGAGGTTGGTGGCGAATATTTGGACGGATTTACAACGACAAGTTAATTAAGGTGGCAATCTTTGGGCTTAAGTGTCGACACTATTTCATGTTTGTGGGTAAACTCAGCTATAAAGAGGGGAAAACCCTCAGTTCTCATTTCACGCACTTTAAGCTGCGTCAAAAAAAATAAGAGATAAGTCTTATGTACCAAGACCTAATCAAAAGTGAATTAAACGAAGCTGCTGACGTTCTGAATAAGTTCCTGAGTGATGACCATAACATCGCTCAAATTGAAGCGGCGGCAAAACTGATTGCTGACTCATTCAAGCAAGAGGGCAAAGTGCTTTCTTGTGGCAACGGTGGTTCACACTGTGATGCAATGCACTTCGCGGAAGAGCTTACAGGCCGATACCGTGAAAACCGTCCAGGTTACGCTGGCATTGCGATTTCAGATCCAAGCCACCTGTCTTGCGTGAGTAATGATTTTGGCTACGACCACGTATTTTCTCGTTATGTAGAAGCGGTAGGTCGTAAAGGTGATGTGTTGTTCGGTCTGTCGACTTCAGGTAACTCTGCCAATATTCTAAAAGCGATTGAAGCGGCTCAAGCGAAAGGCATGAAGACGATTGCATTGACGGGTAAAGATGGCGGTAAAATGGCGGGTTGTGCGGATATCGAAATCCGAGTACCACACTTTGGCTACGCAGATCGCATCCAAGAGATTCACATTAAGATCATCCACATTGTGATTCAGCTTGTCGAAAAAGAGATGGAATAATAGTTTTACAGACATTTGGAGCCCAGCTTTTTGGCTCCATTGGTTTTAATAGGGAGTAGATTAAACCATGTGTGAATTGCTCGGTATGAGCGCGAATGTGCCAACTGATATTTGTTTTAGCTTTACTGGTCTTATGCAGCGTGGAGGCAACACTGGCCCGCATCGTGATGGCTGGGGTATTACCTTTTATGAGGGAAAGGGTTTTCGTACCTTCAAAGATCCGAATCCGAGCTGTGAATCTAAGATCGCTGAGTTGGTTCAAAACTACCCAATTAAAAGCCAAGCTGTTGTCAGTCATATCCGTCAAGCCAACCGTGGTGGCGTTAATCTAGAAAATACACACCCTTTTACCCGTGAGCTTTGGGGGCGATATTGGACCTTTGCTCACAATGGTCAATTATCAGATTACGATGATCTGGTGAGTGGGCGTTTTAGACCTGTCGGCGAAACGGACAGTGAGCTCTCTTTTTGTTGGCTACTGAAACAACTAGAAGAGCGTTTTCCTGAACCACCTCAAGACATGGAAGGCATGTTTCGTTTCGTGGCTGAGTGTTGTGACAAGCTACGCGAGAAAGGCGTATTTAACATGTTATTGAGTGATGGTGAGTATGTGATGACTTACTGTACTAACCATTTGTACTGGATAACCAGACGCGCACCTTTTGGTAATGCGAGCCTGATTGATGAAGATGTTGAGATAAACTTCCAAGAAGAGACTACGCCAAATGATGTGGTGACGGTGGTAGCAACTCAACCTCTTACGGACAATGAAGAGTGGTTTAGAATGAAGCCGGGCGAATATGCGCTGTTTCATTTTGGTGAGCTGATTGGCAATAACCATCAAGCGTTGGAAGATGTCGCTTATGCGCCGAAGAAGGTAGCAAGCCAAGCGCCAACTGAACCATTGAGCTGAGCTAAGTGTCTCGAATAGTATTATTTGAACCCTATAAAAAAGGCTGCTTACTGAACTAATGAATCAGTGAGCGGCCTTTTTTTGGATTTGATTTAGTTTCTGAAGAATTACTCTTCTGCGTAACCGTGTTTACCTAATGCCTTACCGTCTAACACAGCTTGCCCGTTTAGCATTGATAAACGATCTTCGGCGAACCATTTACAGACCATAGGGTAAATGCAGTGTTCTTGGGTAAGCACTCGGCTTGCCAGCATATCAGCATCATCACCTTCAAATACCGGTACCTTAGCCTGTAAGATCACAGGGCCCCCATCAAGTTCTTCGGTCACAAAGTGGACACTAGTACCGTGCTCTTTATCTTGTGCATCAATGGCACGCTGGTGGGTGTGTAGGCCTGGGTATTTCGGCAACAGAGAAGGGTGGATGTTGACCATTTTCCCTGCATAGTGACGAACAAACTCTGAACTCAGGATTCGCATGTAGCCAGCGAGTACGATTAAATCGGGTTGGTATGCATCAATCTGAATCATCAATTCATGGTCAAACTCTTCACGTGAACCAAAGTCTTTTGGATTCACTGAATGAGCGTCAACACCTGCGGTTTTCGCTCGTTCTAATCCAAAAGCCTCTGCTTTGTTTGAGAAGACAGCTTTAACCGATGCATCAATCATATCGCTATCGCAGGCATCTAAAATAGCCTGTAAGTTACTTCCGCTTCCTGAAACTAACACAACGATGTTTTTCTGAGAGTGACTGGTTTTATTTGAGTGATTGTTTTTCATAGAGTGGGTCATACGATTGATTAACTGAATTGTTTACAATGTACCTACATAAACTAAGGTTTTCTGCGGGCTAAATAGCAAAATGAGGACCATTAGGTCCTCATTGATTAACTAAGTAAGTGAGCGTATCACTTATTTAATTTCAACTTGCTCTTCGCCAGCTTCAGCGTTTGCGATCTCACCGATAACCCAAGCGTTTTCGCCTTCAGCTTTCAGTAGTTCAACAGCAGCGTCTGCTTGATCTTTAGGTAGAGCAACAACTAGGCCTACACCACAGTTGAAAGTGCGGTACATTTCGAATGTCTCCACGTTACCTTTCTCTTGTAGCCAGTTGAAGATAGCAGGCCATTCCCAGCTCTTGCCATCAATGACTGCTTTAGTACCTTCAGGAAGTACGCGTGGGATGTTTTCCCAGAAACCACCACCTGTGATGTGTGAGATAGCATGAATGTCATGCTCTGCAATCATCTTAAGTGCTGATTTGATGTAAATCTTAGTTGGTTCTAGTAGGTGCTCACCGATAGTGCGACCTTCTAGTTCTTCACTCTTATCAGCACCAGAAACTTCTAGGACTTTACGAATTAAAGAGTAACCGTTTGAGTGTGGACCACTTGAGCCAACAGCGATAAGTGCGTCGCCTGCTGCTACTTTAGTGCCGTCAATGATGTCCGCTTTTTCTACAACACCAACACAGAAGCCAGCTACATCGTAGTCGTCGCCTTCGTACATGCCTGGCATTTCAGCAGTTTCACCACCGATTAGTGCACAGCCAGCTTGAACACAGCCTTCAGCAATACCAGAAACAACGTCTGCTGCTGTATCTACATCTAGCTTACCTGTTGCGTAGTAGTCTAGGAAGAATAGCGGTTCACCACCTTGAACGATTAAGTCGTTCACACACATTGCCACTAGGTCGATACCAATGGTGTCGTGTTTTTTCAGATCCAAAGCAAGGCGAAGTTTAGTACCAACACCATCAGTACCTGAAACAAGTACCGGCTCTTTGTATTTCGTTGGAAGTTCACATAGGGCGCCAAAGCCACCAATACCGCCCATTACTTCAGGGCGACGAGTGCGTTTAACAGCACCTTTGATACGGTCTACTAGTGCATTACCTGCGTCGATATCAACACCAGCGTCTTTGTAGCTTAGAGAAGAAGTATTACCACTCACGGGATAGTCCTCGAACTTAAGTTGGATGTGAAAACGGCGCTATTCTAACAGGGCTTGAATATGAAGAGCAAACGTTTGCGCGGTTTTTTTTATTAGAATAAAGATTCTGAAATAACCCTAGAGTTCGTGTATAATCTACAGGTTTGTTTAAATATTGCCGGAGTTGGAAATGAAAGTTGTTGAAGTGAAACACCCGCTAGTAAAACATAAAATTGGCCTGATGCGTGAAGGTGAGATTAGCACTAAGCGTTTTCGTGAGCTAGCGACAGAAGTGGGTAGCCTTCTAACATACGAAGCGACATCAGACTTTGAAACTGAGCGTGTGACGATTAACGGTTGGAACGGTCCAGTAGAAGTTGACCAAATTAAAGGTAAAAAAGTAACGGTAGTGCCAATCCTACGTGCTGGTCTAGGCATGATGGACGGCGTTCTTGAGCACATCCCAAGTGCACGTATCAGCGTTGTTGGTATCTACCGTGACGAAGAAACACTTGAGCCAGTACCATACTTCAACAAGCTTGCATCTAACATCGATGAGCGTATTGCTCTAGTGGTAGACCCAATGCTTGCGACAGGTGGTTCTATGATCGCGACTATCGACCTGATGAAAGAGAAAGGTTGTAAGCACTTTAAGATTCTTGTGCTTGTTGCTGCTCCTGAAGGTATCGCTGCTCTAGAAAAAGCGCACCCAGATGTTGAGCTTTACACGGCTGCAATCGATGAGAAGCTAAACGACAAGGGCTACATTGTTCCTGGTCTTGGCGATGCTGGCGATAAGATCTTCGGTACTAAGTAATTCGGTTTCAGCTTAAGTGACTCTAAACAGTTCCTTAACTCGCTGAATTAACCGTATTAATAAAAAGGGAGAGCATTCGATGCTCTCCCTTTTTTGATCTTGTTAGGTTGTGATTCTTTGGAATCTAGCCTTACCGACTCATTAATCGATTTGAGCTTTATCTACCACAGTGTTGTCACCTAGCTCTTCTGGAAGTACTAGGTTAAGTAGAATCGCAACGATACCGCACAAGCTTACGCCCTGTAGGCTAAAGTCACCGATACCAAAGGCCATGCCGCCAATACCAAAGACTAAAGTAATGCCCACAATCACAAGGTTACGTGATTTGTGTAGGTCAACATTGTTTTTGATTAGCGTGTTAAGACCCACTGTTGCGATAGAGCCAAACAGTAGAATCATGATTCCGCCCATTACAGGAACCGGAATCGTTTGAAGTAGTGCGCCTAGCTTGCCAACCAATGCAAGAACGATGGCTGTGACTGCAGCCCAAGTCATGATCACAGGGTTGAATGCTTTGGTAAGCATTACTGCGCCTGTTACTTCACTGTACGTAGTGTTTGGCGGCGCGCCCAGCATTGAAGCGGCAATTGTTGCCACACCGTCGCCAGTAATAGTGCGGTGTAAACCTGGTTTTTTAAGGTAGTCTTTACCGGTCACGTTAGATATCGCAAGCATATCACCTACGTGTTCAACGGCAGGTGCAATCGCGACAAATACCATAAAAAAGATAGCGTTGATGTTGAACTCAGGTGCAGTGAAGTTCGGTAGTGCCAACCAAGACGCTTGAGCCACTGGTGTGAAGTCTACCGCGCCGTATACCAAGCTAGTGATGTAACCCGCAACAATACCACCAAAGATAGGCAGCAGTTTTAGGAAGCCTTTCGAGAATACACTGATGACAATCGTTACTAGCAGTGAAATCGAAGAGATCCACAGTGCTGCGTCTGCATCAACGAGCTGAACTGCGCCGTCGCCAGTCTTACCAAGCGCCATGTTTACCGCAACAGGCGCAAGACCTAAACCGATAACCATGATTACAGGGCCAACCACGACGGGTGGAAGTAGCTTATGAATGAAGCCAACGCCTCTTACTTTAATCAATGCACCCATCAATACATACACAACACCTGCCGCCATTAGGCCACCCATGGTTGCGCCAACGCCCCATGTTTGAATACCAAACATGATAGGCGCGATGAAAGCAAAAGAAGATGCTAAGAAGATTGGCACTGAACGGCGTGTAATAAGTTGGAATAAAAGGGTACCGATACCTGCGCCAAACAGTGCAACGTTGGGATCGAGTCCAGTCAGTAGCGGCACTAATACAAGCGCACCAAATGCTACAAACAGCATTTGCGCACCTTGCAGAGCATTTTTCATGTTATGTCCTTAAAATGGTCGTTATATGAAAAGCGAAAAATAAAATTCGCGGGATTCTATCACTTAGCAATCGATTGCTACACCAAATAGATCAAATTTATTTATCTTAATGATGTTTTATATCCATCTAAGCCCTAGAAATTCAGTTTATAAGTGAGCGATTTATCATGGCCAGGTGAAATTTTGTGGTTATTAAACACAGTGGGCGCTATCGACCTTGCCCCTCAATCCATAGTTGCTTATCATCTAGGCACAAGATTTGAATATTAGGATCAGTATGCGCTACATAGCATTGTTGTTGATGGGACTATTAGCCTCTCCGAGTTATGCCTTAACTCAAGTAGATATTTTTAGTGCTGAAGTTGCGATTAACGCTGAAGACAAACAGCCAGAACAAGTGGCAAGAAATACAGGTATGGAGCAGGTATTGATACGTGCGACTGGCCAAACTGATGTCGCTTCGAATGAGACGATTCAAAAGGCGATGCGCAAGAGTTCGCAGTACATGTCTCAAATGAGTTTTGGCGAAAGCAATGACCAATCAACATTGCGTATGCGTTTTAACGGTGCTCAAATCCGTTCTCTGTTGACTCAAGCACAGTTACCTTACTGGCCTGACACGCGTTCAAACATCCTTGTTTGGCTGGTGGAAGAGGACAACTACGACAAGAACATCGTATGGGAACACTCTAACTCACAGTTAGCAGCTAGCTTACAAGCGAACGCAAAAGAGCGTGGCTTGCCTCTAACGCTGCCTGTGGGTGACTTTGACGATATTACGGGTATTGCGACTTCTGATTTATGGGGTAGCTTTGTTACGCCAATCAGTAAAGCGAGTCAGCGTTATCCTGTTGATGCTGTGTTGGTGATAAAGGCTCAATCTTCAGGCCTACGTTGGGCTCTATACGATCAAAAGCCAAGTCAATTGACGAGTGCACCAACATCGCCTGTAAGTGGTTCACTATCGGGTAACAGCGACACGACTTCTAAGAAGTTAGTTGACCAAATCAGTAACTACTACGCAGGCAAAAGTGCTGTGACGGTAGCGAGTGAGTCATCAGAATCGATTTTAACGCAGTTTATTAGCCTGAATAATGCTCAAGACTTCTTCCAGTTAGAGAACGCACTTAAGCGTCTAAACTCGGTGGCAAGCCTAGATATTCTGAAGATTCAGAACAACGAAGTCACTTTCCGAATTCACTTATTGTCGACTCAACAAGAGTTTGAGCAAGAAGTAGCAAGTATTCGCCAAGTTGCGAAGGTTGAAGAATCTTACATTGAGCCTGAAGTGAGCCCTGAATTTGAAACTCAAGACAACACAATGTCTGTAGGTGATGATTCAACAGACGCTGCTGAAGTCGTTGGTGACGAAACTGACTCAGGCGTACAAGTGATTAAGGGCAACGAGGTATCTGAGGATGCTGAGCTAACGAATACGCCTGACGCAACGTTAGAGGATTCTAGTACAGAAGATCTAACCATCACTGCGCCAGTACATGCTAAGCCAAGCTTGGTATACGAGTGGGTTCGCTCATAATTGTCAGCTGACATGACTGATTGAAATGAAAACTTGAAAAAAGCCCTGCAAGAGCAATCTCGCAGGGCTTTTTGTTTGTAAGCGGTCAGTTTAAAAGCATGGGCTCAATATTATTGCTCGAACTTAGCTTTTTCTCTCTTTTCTACTTCAGAAAGACGCTTCAACTTGATGCCTAACTCTTTGGCTCTAAAGCGAGTAAATAAGATATTGCCCGCGAAACCTAGAGTCGTCAGAAGCAGTTCTACAGCCGCTAATAAACGTTCACCATCGTCTACATACAAGATAGTTAATGCGTGTAGGAAATAGAGCATCAAGACGAAATTTGCCCATGCGTGCGTATAAGGTTTTCCTGCTAAAATGCCCGGTAATGGCAATAACAGCGGGATAGCCCAAGCAATCGCCAGTGTGACATTACTGAGATGAGGGTGCGGTGAAAGCGTCATCTGCCAAGCCACCACCCAGAATAAAAGCGACAAGTTGCCCGCTAAAGCAAGGTAGCGAAATAGCTTGGTTTTGGGAGACATAGCCTTCTCTGGCATATACATCATTGAGAAATTCCCTTCTGATTTATTGCGATGCGCGCTAGGCGTTTACCTAGGTTTTGCGCCAACTCAATCTCTTCTTTGCTAAGTGAAGCGCTCTCTCCAGTACTGCTTGCACCATAAGGCGTACCACCAGTTTGAGTGGTGTGCAGCGCCGGTTCTGAGTAGGGGATGCCCACGACTAACATGCCGTGATGAAGCAGGGGCAACATCATGCTTTGTTGTGTTGTCTCTTGACCACCATGCAATGATGAAGAAGAGGTAAATACACAACCTGGCTTATCGATGAGATCACCATTGATCCACATTGATGTCGTGCTATCCCAAAAGTGCTTCATTGGCCCGGCCATGTTACCAAACCAAACCGGACTGCCTAGCGCCAAACCATCACAAGATCGAAGTTCTTGTAACGAGGCAATAGGATCGGTTGGTTGATAACGCGAATCAGGCTGCTCTTCTACTGTGTACACGTCGTTCACCGTCCTTAGCATAGCTTCGCAGTTCGGGATGGATTCAACCCCTCGTGCAATCTGCCTTGCTAGAGCTTGTGTGTTGCCGTGGCGACTGTAATAAAGAACAAGAATGTTAATGCTCATATTGGATTACAGAATCTCTAGCACTTGCTCTGGTGGACGACCAATTTTTGCTTTGTTGTTCGCAACAACAACAGGGCGTTCAAATAGTTTTGGATTTGTCGCCATCGCGGCGAAAAGATCTTCATCAGTAACTGAAGCATCGCCAAGGTTTGCTTCTTTGTAGTCCGCTTCTTTGGTGCGCATCATGTCGCGAACACTGTCAAAACCAAGCTGAGTGAACAGTACTTTCAGCTGTTCAACTGTTAACGGAGTCTCCAGGTATTTGATGACCTCTGGCTGTACGCCGTTTTCCTGAAGCACTTCTAGAGTTTGACGGCTCTTTGAGCAGCGTGGGTTATGATAAATCACGACAGACATGGTTCTTCCTCATTATTATTTTTGATTTAGTTGTTTAGCTGAAGCCACCAGGGGTGACTTCTTTTTTGTGTAACGTTGAGCTTTCTTTTTATTCTGGTAACGAGCTGTTACCAGTAAACACTCTATTGTAGCGACAAGAAGCGCTCTCGTTGAATCATTAGCTGATCAATTCGAGCGTCGTAGCGTGCTTGTTTTAGGCTTCCTAATTCTGCGATTTGGCTTGCTTGCGTGTAGTACTGAATCGCTTTGTTCCAGTTGGCTTGCAGTGCCAAAATTTCTGCACGAGCAGCCAGTTCTTCGTCGCTATTACCAAGGCTCGTATTTACTTTTGAAAGTAAGTGCCAGCCATTGGTGTCATTCGGGTTATCGTGCGTGTAACGCTGCAATACGCGAACCGCTTCTTGAAGATCTTCATTTTCAATCAGTGCGTTGGCGTAGTTAATGGTCAGAACCGGGTTGTTTGGTTGACGAACCAGTGCCGATTTAAGTTCTTTAATCGCAATCTCAGGCTGCTTCTTCTCGATGTGCAGATCCGAAATAGCATCTAGATAAAACAGGTTGGTTGGATCGCTGTTAATCAGCTTGTTCAGGATGGGCTCTGCTTTGTCTAATTTTTTAGAGTCTAGGTAAACCAGTGCTTGGCCATATTCTAATGACGGAACCAAAGCTTTAGGGGCTTTCTTTAGCTGACGCTCAAACCAATCAAGAGCAGCATCATTATTAATGCCAGCATAGCGCGCAACAATGCGGGCTCTTGCTAGGTGGTAGTCCAGAGAGGGAGCCAGTTTCAGTGGCGGGTAACTACGAGCACGAGCACGTGAATCGGTAATTCGGTCTTCTGGTAATGGGTGAGTCAGTAGCATTGGCGGTGGTGTGCTCGCATAGCGATATTCATCAGCTAAACGGCCAAAGAAACGTGGCATCGCATTCACATCAAACCCAGCTTTTGCTAGCGTGTTGATACCAAAGCGGTCGGCTTCTTTTTCATTACTACGGGTGTAGTTGATTTGGCTTTGCATATTACCCGCAGTCGTTGCCGTTAGGGCTGCAATGCCGGCTTCAGGAGCTGCAATTGCCAGTAATACAGAGGCTGCTAGCGCTGCAATGGTTGCTGGAGAGCGGCGCGCTTGGTCTTCCATACTACGCGCTAAGTGACGTTGGGTTACGTGCGCGATTTCGTGCGCTAATACAGAAGCTAATTCACTTTCAGATTGTGCATGCAGGAATAGACCTGAGTGCAAAGCAACATAACCACCAAAGAAAGCAAAGGCGTTGATGTTGCGGTCACGGATCATAAAGAACTGGAAAGGTGTCTTTACATCATTTGCGTTCGCGACCAGACGATGGCCAAGAGTATCAATATATAGATTTAGAACTGGGTCGTTTACGATAGGCTGGCTACTTCTGATGATGCGCATGTAGGCATCACCATAGATAAGCTCTTGGTCGATAGTGAGTGTGCCGCCAGCAGCGGTACCGATATCTGGTAGCTCCAAACTATTGGTATTCGCCATAGTTGGGGTGCTTAATGTAGCTGCGATGCATAAGCAAGCAATTGAGCGAGCGCGTTTAAACATATTAGTCAGTAATACTCCGTTTCTTCTGACAGTAAGACAAGTGCAATGGAAATTGGTTCTTTATCTGATTTAACCTTTGCCAAGTGCGTGCGCTATCATGAAGGAAGATGAATGAATGATGGCGCGTTTTCAAAAACAGATTACAATACGACCCTTATAATAAGCATCGAGCTCAAGAATGACACCTAATATTCTAGATTTACGCCAAGAGCGCTGTCCAATGGCGCTATTATTAGCCAAGCGTCACAGTGTAAAGTTAGAAGTAGGGCAGTCATTGTCAATTTATGTCTCTGATAACAGCTCGATGAAAGATATTGTTACTTATTTGTCTAAGCAAGCCTATGACGTCGTCACTGAGGTTTGCTCTAATTACCATCATCTCCTCGTCACTAAAAAGGAATTGCAGTCAGATGCTTGAAATGGTCAATCGTTGGTATAAACGACGTTTCTCTGATCCCCATGCTGTCAGTTTGGTTGCCATCATTCTCTTCGGCTTTATTACGATCTACTTCTTTGGTCACCTAATTGCGCCACTCTTGGTTGCAATTGTGTTGGCTTATTTGCTTGAGTGGCCTGTTACCCAACTTCAAAGACTCGGTGTTCCAAGAACGCCTTCGGTGATGTTGGTGATCATGATGTTCTTTAGCGTGATGCTACTTGCGATCTTTGGCTTGGTACCAACCATTTGGCAACAAGTGGGCAATCTAATTAATGATATCCCAAGCATGTATGGCAGCTTGCAAAACTTCATTGCGACGATTCCTGAACGCTATCCAGAATTAGCTAACCTGCAGATCGTTGAGTCCATTATGTCTAACGCCAAGAACAAAGCGTTAGGTTTTGGTGAAAGTGTTGTCAAAGGTTCTCTTGCTTCTCTTGTGAGCTTAGCGACCTTAGCGGTTTACTTGATTCTTGTACCACTGCTTATTTTCTTCTTGTTAAAAGACAAAGAAGAGATGATCAGAATGGCGAGCGGTGTACTTCCTCGAAATCGTCGTTTAGCGACCAAAGTATGGGAAGAGATGAACCAGCAAATCTCGAACTACATTCGCGGTAAAGTCTTAGAGATTTTAATTGTTGGTGGTGTCAGCTACGTAACCTTTGCGATTCTGGATCTGCGTTATTCAGTCTTGTTGGCTGTCGCGGTTGGCTTCTCGGTACTGATCCCTTATATCGGCGCGGCAGCTGTGACTGTTCCTGTGGCGATTGTAGGCCTGTTCCAGTGGGGATTAGAGCCTCAGTTTTACTGGTTGCTTCTCGCTTACGGTATTATCCAAGCGCTAGATGGTAACGTGCTCGTTCCTGTTCTTTTCTCTGAAGCGGTGAACCTGCACCCAGTGGCCATTATTGTTGCCGTGTTAGTGTTTGGTGGACTGTGGGGATTCTGGGGTGTGTTCTTTGCTATCCCGTTGGCAACGTTAGTTAAGGCGGTTTGGAATGCCTTACCGAGTCACGCATTAGACGATGACCCCGAACATCAAAAGTAATTGATCTTGTTATAGAAAAAGGCCGAACATCCATGATGTTCGGCCTTTTTGCTCTTAGCTTAATAATTAGCTTAATAATTAGCTTAATGAGTGTTGCTATTGCCTTAGAGAGTGATGAATCTAAGTCATTAACTCACTCAAATCGCCCTTAAGCTTCTTGATTGAAGTAATCTAGAACCACTTCGTGGTGAGTCTTAGTCTTGAACTTGTTGAAGACATGTTCAATCTGACCTTCTTCATCAATTAGGAAGCTAATACGGTGCAGACCGTCGTAGATTTTACCCATGAATTTTTTCTCGCCCCAAACGCCAAACTGTTCAGCAACGCTGTGGTCTTCATCAGATAGCAGGGTGAAGTTTAGAGATTTCTTCTCAACGAAGTTTGGTAGACGTTTTACTGGGTCAACACTCACACCTAGAACAACCACGTTTAGGTCATCAAGCTGTGTTTTGATATCACGCAGGCCTTCCGCTTGCACAATACAACCTGGAGTCATTGCTTTAGGGTAAAAATAGAAAAGTACTTTTTTACCTTTGAAGTCACCAAGAGATACGATATTGCCATCTTGATCTGGAAGAGAAAAAGCAGGTGCTGGAACACCAGCCGTTAGCGTATTCATGACATTTCCTTTTTAAAGACTGTTTTTGATAAAGTTGAGCGAGCCTTGGACTGATAGGCTCTGACACAGCGAATCGAATTCTTCTTGTAGCTGCATCAAATTACATTCTGATTGCACAGAAGCGGTAATAGAGATATGGAATTGGTCGTTGTCGAGTTGAACCTTAGATTTATTGATGGTTCGTGCACTTAACGAATCGAGGCCGATGTTTCGGTCTGCGAAGAACTGGGTAAACTGCTCAGTAAGTCCGATTTTATCGTCTGACTCAACGAACACCTCTACTGTGTAAGAGTTCTCAATAACATCATGAGTTGAGGTTCGCTTCATAATCGTAATCAAGTCGTGCTCTTGTCCAAGCAAGGGCAAGGTGGTTTCAACGCGGGTAATGTTGTTTGCCTTTCCAGACAGCAGCATGATAAGCGTAAATTCTTCGCCAAACAGGGCGATACGGCTATCAATAATGTTACAGCCTGATTGGGTGACTAAATGAACCACTTGGTTGCATACACCTGGGCGATCAGTGCCCACAGCTGTGATTACTAGATGTTGAGTCATAAAATCACGTCTCTTTATATTCCATTGATTCATGCATGTTAGCACAGTTAGCTCGTGGAATAAGCGTGCGTGCGGGGCTTTTTATGTGCGACCTTGCTTCGAACATGCAACCAATGATAAGAATATCGAGCGCGTTAAAAAATGAGATAGAGCGATGAGAGCACAGCTTACTTGTTACTGACATCCAGTGATGTGCTATCCGCTAGATTGAGTGCAGGTTACCCAAATTCTAGGTAGAACGCCGTTAGAAGTCGTTTTACCTCAAACATACGACAATATTTAATGCAGATGTTGCCGGTAAGCCACTTTAATGTCTTGTGTTTATTGATTGGCTTACAGTAACATGCAAAAAGAATAAATTAAGGGAGATAGACATGTTTTCAGGAAGTATCGTTGCGCTAGTTACGCCATTTAATACAGATGGTGAAGTGGATTTCGACAGCCTTAAAAAGTTAGTTGAGCACCATATTGCTGCAGGTAGTGATGGTCTGGTTGCGGTTGGCACAACAGGTGAGTCTTCAACACTCACTATTGAAGAGCATGTCAAAGTCGTCAACAAGATCGTTGAATTTGCTGATGGTCGTATTCCCGTTATCGCTGGTACAGGTGCAAATGCAACTCATGAATCTGTTCTATTCAGCCGTTTGTTGAATGGTTCTGGTATTGCTGGTTGCCTGAGCGTAACGCCTTACTACAACAAACCGACTCAAGAAGGTTTGTACCAACACTACAAAGCGATTGCTGAAGTCAGTGACGTTCCACAAATTCTATACAATGTTCCAGGTCGTACTGCGGTAGACTTGTTGCCAGAAACGGTTGCTCGTCTTGCTGAGATCGAAAACATCGTTGCACTGAAAGATGCGACGGGTGATCTCGACAGAATTGCAATTCACCGTGAACTTTGTGGCGAAGACTTTATCTTACTAAGTGGTGATGACTTAACAGGCCTAGAATTTGTTAAGCGTGGTGGCGATGGCGTGATCTCTGTAACGAACAATGTTGCAGCCGCTGATATGGCAACCATGTTCAAGCTAGCAAAAGAAGGTAAGTTTGAAGAAGCGGAAGCGATCAATGAGCGTTTGATGCCTCTACATAAGAATTTGTTCGTTGAGTCTAACCCTATTCCCGTAAAATGGGCGGTTCATAAAATGGGTCTGATTGCTGAAGGTGGCTTACGTCTACCGCTGACTGAACTGTCAGAGCCAGCTCAACCTGTTGTTGCTCAAGCAATGACTGAAGCGTGCATTTACTAAAACGTATGAAGTGATGCCGAAGCGAACCTTCGGCATTTAGGAGTATAAATGAAGTATTCTCACCAGCTAGTGATTGGGTCACTGGCTGTTTTCGTTCTTACAGCATGTTCTGGCAACCCGACTCAACGTCGCCAAGCCAAAGATGATTTCGAATACTTAGAAACACCTGAGTTTTCACAATGGCAATTGCCTGTAGATGCTCAGCCTCAGTTCTACCCAAATTTTGACATCCCAAGCGGTGAATTCAGTGGTGGTACTGGTCGTGAAGTGGATATTCGTCCACCGCAACAGGTTCTTGAACTGATCCCGGGTGCTCGTGCTGAGCGTCAAAACGGTGAAGTGACACTATGGCTTCTTCGCGCAGAAGAGGCAGACCGCGTGTGGCAAACGGCTGCAGATATGCTGGCTCAACGTGGTATTGGTATTCGTGAGCAATCAGAGAATGAGATTGAGACCGATTGGGTAACTTGGGTTTCTGAAGATGAAGACGTAGAGATTGGTAGTCGTTACTCTATCTCTCGCTTCCAAGCAAACAACCGTCATGGCTTCAAGATTAATCTGATTGATTGGCGTGAAGGTACTGAAGAGAAAACAGTAACGGCAACCAATAAAGAGCGTTACAACGCGTTCCTGACCAACCTAGTTATGGCTAAGTACGATGAAAACCTTCGTGCTGAAGCGGCGCTGAAAGCGCAAGAGTTGGTGAAGCGTATTCCAATTTCAATGGGTGCTGACCGTAGTGGTTTCCCTGTGATTATTGCTCGTACGCCATACAATGTATTCTGGCAGCGTCTGCCTAACTTGTTGCCTGAAATGGGCTTTGAGCTTGAAGAACGCAATCAATCTCAGGGTACGGTGAAGGCGAAGTACGCAGCACCAGATGATGAGTTCTGGGAAGAAATTGGCCTACAGCCTATCGACTTAGCGCCAGGCACTTACAACTTCCTATTTGGTGACCTTGGCAACCGTACGTCAATCAACGTAACGGATGCATCAGGTAAGCCAGTAGAAGAAGAGCTGCTTAAGTCTATGGTTCCGGTATTAGCGCATATTGCTGACCAAACCAAAGATGACAAAGAAGCGAAAGCTGAGTAGTCATTCAAGCCGTCACAAGCTGAGTTAAATCAGCCTTGTGATTAGCAAAAGCAAATAAAAAAGAGGACACACTGTGTCCTCTTTTTTATTGTATTCGTTGTCATCAGGCTACATTGGTCAATCAAAATTGGTCAATCAAGCTGATTAGCCAAAGCAAAAGGCTATGCGTCTTTATTGTCTTTGGATTCTTCTTTTTCAGCTTTCCCTTGGTTAAGTTTATCCGAGCGATTGAGCTTATCTAAATCTCGCTCAGTTTTACCACGCCCCGTCAGATCCATATTGGCTGTCTGTTTGAGCGCTGCGATGTTACCCACAACAACGCTAACTACGATGATGATGATAACCCAAGGGTTTGTAAGCCACTCCAACATAAGCGCTCCTAATGACTGATATTCGCTACGAAGCGTGCATAGATCTCGTCTAGCTGCTCCATAATAATCTCATACCCTAATACTGGCTTAGATTGGAGTTGCTTGCCAAGTAAAGTCGGAGATAACTGTGATAAACACGACTCCGATACTTTGCGATGGCTGATATGCCATGGTTCGATCGCCACGCCACCCAAATCTTGGCTGTAAGGAAAGAAGAAACCAAATTGTGCAGCATGAACTGATAGCCATTGGTAAAACGATTGCTGGTGGCCAGTAAGGTATTCCCATGGTTCTAATTGCAGATGTATGCCTTCAGGTAAGTGGTTACGAGCAAAGACATCGAAGTCACAACCCCAATGATGACGACTCGCGCCGGGAAGCGCAGACCATCTCAGGATAGCCGATAGCTTTTGTTGTTCGGTCAGTTTTGAAGCATCAAGAGGTTGGCTTTCTGAATCTAATATCGGAGCTTCGCCAGAAAACTTACGGTTCCAAATCAGAGATTGCCTTTCATAGTCGCGAAAGCCGCTGGCAATCTCCATTTTAAAACCAGCGAGCTGAGCAGCTTCAATCAAATTATTCAGGTCATTCTTAACCTCACTGTGGACCAAGAAGGTCTTGGTGCCGATCAGGCTAGGCTCTAGATGAGAATCTGATTGTCCGGTAAGCTGCTCTGGTGTCATAACGAGTCTCTCAATAATTGGATGCTATGAATCGCTGATGAAAGACTATTTAGCGAATAGGTTCACTAATGTTCTTTCGTACATGTCAGTTAGCTTTTCTAAATCGGCTACCTTCACGCATTCGTTAACCTTGTGAATCGTTGCATTCACAGGGCCTAGTTCAACCACTTGTCCGCCCATACGTGCAATAAAGCGACCATCAGATGTACCGCCAGTCGTTAGCAGTGCTGGTTTCACATCATTGACGTGACCCACTGCATCAACAATAGCATCAAGCAGTGAACCTGCGTCTGTTAAGAACGGGTCGCCATTGAATGTCCATCTTAAGTCGTATTCGAAATCATACTTGTCGAGTGTCGTTGTGATGCGCTCAACGATGATGTCGTTGCTTAACTCTGTACTAAAGCGTAGGTTAAACTGAACATTAAACTCACCAGGGATCACGTTTGAAGCACCAGTACCCGCACTCACATTTGGAATTTGGAAACTGGTTGGCGGGAAGTAATCATTACCTTTATCCCACTCAGTTGTTGCTAGCTCATTAATAGCAAGCAGAGAGCTGTGTACTGGGTTGTTTGCTAGGTGAGGGTAGGCAACATGACCTTGTGTGCCTTTAATCGTTAGGTCGCCAGTGATAGAGCCACGACGGCCGTTCTTCACGACATCACCCACGAACTCAGTGCTCGATGGTTCACCAACGATACACATATCGATGTTTTCACCGCGCGCCATTAATGCTTCAACAACACGTACAGTACCGTTGATGAAAGGACCTTCCTCATCTGAAGTGATCAGGAAACCAATTGAGCCTGTGTGGTCTGGGTGTTTGGCAATGAACTGCTCGACGGCAACAATCATTGAAGCCAGAGAGCCTTTCATATCAGCAGCGCCACGGCCATGTAGGAAACCGTCTACGATAGTCGGTTCGAATGGTTTAGTGTTCCACTGTTCGATTGGGCCTGCAGGTACCACATCAGTGTGACCAGCAAAAGCAAACAGAGGCGCTTCAGTACCACGACGAGCCCAGAAGTTGGTCGTATCTTCAAATACCATCACTTCGATTTCAAAACCGAGTGCTTTTAAGCGTTCAATCATCAGGTCTTGGCAGCCTGCATCTTCTGGTGTTACCGATTGACGGCTGATTAGGTCTTTTGCCAGAGCCAAAGTTGGGCTATCTGTCATCCTTGAATTCCTTGTTTAAATAAAACGTCTAGTCATTAATTTTTAGAAGCTGATTCAATGATCAACGTCCAGTTGTCTGTCTATGTAAATACAACGATCTAAGCAAAAATAGCCGCGTATTGGTCGGCTTTAAATCCGATGTGAAGCTTACCTTCAACTTTTAAGATTGGGCGCTTGATCATGGCAGGTTGTTCAACTAGCAAAGTCACCGCTTTTTCTTCTGTTAGGGTGTCTTTCTGTTCTTGAGAAAGTTGGCGATAAGTCGTACCACGTTTGTTTAGCACAAGCTCCCAACCTAGCTCAGAGCAGAAGCTTGTTACTAGCTCTTCTGTGATGCCTTGTTTGCGATAATCGTGAAATTCGAACTCGATACCTTCAGCTTCGAGCCATTTCTTTGCTTTTTTAATGGTGTCGCAATTTGGGATACCAAACATGGTGATAGTCATTATTCTTCCTTTGAGTGATTTTATTTCATTGTTATGAGTTGAATCCTATCAGGAAGCAGCAACTCAGACAAAATAGAGTGATGAATATTTCATAGAGTGAAAAAAAAGCGTAAGAAAATGTCACTATTGGAGACTTATTGATCAGCCTCAACATGTTGTCAGCGAAAAAAGAAATAATTGAGCTGCACATATATAGGAGGTGTCAATGGAGTTGAGTCCTGTTTTTGCAAGGCGGCTATATTTAGCATTGTTAGTGGAAAGCCTTGATAGGCCAAATGTGCCTAAACTCATCGAAAAAACGGGGTGGCCTCGTCGTACTATTCAAGATGTACTCAAGGCGTTACCGGGGATCGGTATCGAACTTATGTTTGTTCAAGATGGGCGACGTCATAATGATGGCTATTACCAGTTATCCGACTGGGGGCCATTTGACAGTCAATGGGTTATCCAGCGTAAAGGCGATATAGCAACAAGCCTTGGATTTAGTGCATAAGCCAGCGAAAGCTGGCTTTCTTTTTTTAGAATAGAAATAGTAGGGAGCATCTCGCTAATATGAGTTGTGAGCTACCCCATTACGTTTCTATTTACTTACACAGATAGGCAGTTCCCAGCATAGTCACGGATGTGGAAAAATCTTGGGGAAGTGTGAATATCACGGTATCTGCGCCTAGCTCAATCGTATTCGACTTGAGTTGATTCATGGCGCCTTGAATCAATGTGTCATTTGGGTAAAACAGGTAGTTGTACCAATGGCCTTCGCTGCCTGTGACTTCCCCTTTATACTGACATTTATCGATATTAATCACGCCATGGTAATCCATTTGCACGTTGGCAGCTTCGCTATGAGGCGTTGATGTCGGTGTCGTGCAACCGAGTAACACGCTACTCATAGCCAAAGCGATTAATTCCTTTTTCATACGCTTATCCTGTTATTTCATCAAATAAATCGCGAAGCCTATCCAGCTAGCGAACAATAATAACCACGGCAATTTACTGGCGTGATTTGATGTTGTTTCAACACTTGTTTCGATCGTGTCTTCTTGGTGTTGATTAGCTTGTTGAGTCTGTTTTTCTTTCTGTACGCGCTTCTTCGCTTTATCGGCTTGGCGGCTGCGTTCTTTTTGCTGTTTCTTGTACAGTGCGATGCCTTTCTCGATACCCTGAGCAATCAGTTTAGTTTGTTCTTTGGTTTGAGCTGGCTTTTGAGTCGCTTTGGCTATCTTCAGTGCTTCCTGTTGAGATTCAACAGAGGGCGTATTAGTTTTGTTTTTCATACTGAGTTCGACAATTAAAACGGATTGGCTACTAAGATAACGCAAAGCTAGTTAAGTATGAATGATTTGCGTTAAAGTGTTGGTTTGAAAATAAGTGAAAGTGAGATTTGTGCGGTACTCCATAGAACAATACGACAAGCACGGCTTTTTGAAAGCTCCAATCTTGCTCTGGCTAGGTTGGTTGTTTCTTGCGAAAGCCTTGGTCGTTTTCATTGTTGCAGGCGCAAGCCGAGAATCGGGAACCGATATTCTTGAGATAATCTACCCAGACCATCAGATGTTTTATGTCGGGATCGCGTTGAGTGTGCCTAGTTTGCTGCTGATGTGGTTATTTGGGCTAAGATCGCCAGATAGAAAGCGCCTTAACAAAGTCGTGTCATGGGGACGTTGGGTTACCATGATGGCTATCTTGGCACAGGGCTCCCATACGATTTATTTAATCTATTTGGATAACGGATGGTTCCGTTGGTCAAATGGCATCACCCTATTGTTGCTGCTGTGGTTAGCGCTTTATCTAACCAATAGCCATGCTGCAAGGGATTGCTTTAAAGTGGTTGAGCTCGAAGACTGATTCTCATCAAAACATTTGTCCCATTCACAATTATACTTAGAAGCTAAAACTGGAAGGAATAATCTATGCTTAATGTTTCAAATGAGCAGCCTAACGTTCAAAGTGCTATTTTGCCTGAAGCTGGGCCTTTCGCGCTTTACGTTCAACTTAAAGTGAACGCTAATACTGCTAATGTACTAGCAGAAATTCAAAAGCTTCCGACTCTAATCGACGAACTAAACCAAACTCAGCCTGATGCGAACTTAACGGCATCGGTTGCGTTCTCAAAAGCTTTTTGGGATAGGTTCGAGCAAGCAGCGCCCGCTGATTTGATCGACTTCCCTGTGCTGGGTGAAGGTGATATCACAGCACCGAGCACACTGTCTGACGTTCTGATTCACTGTCATTCAAACCGACATGATCTGCACTTCTTTATCTTGCGTAAATTGCTATCTGAAGTAGCAGCTGATGTTGAAGTGGTTGATGAAACTTATGGTTATCGCTTCCTAGACTCTCGTGACATGACAGACTTTGTTGATGGCACTGAAAACCCGAAAGACGCACAACGTGCTGAAGTCGCTATTGTGCCTGAGGGTGAATTCGCTGGTGGTAGTTATGTAATGGTGCAGCGTTTTGTGCATAACCTGCCAGCTTGGAATCGTTTGAATGTATCGGCACAAGAGAAAGTGATTGGCCGAACTAAACCTGATTCAATTGAGTTAGATGATGTTCCTGCGGCGTCTCACGTTGGCCGTGTGGATATCAAAGAAGAAGGCAAGGGGCTTAAGATTGTTCGCCACAGTCTACCTTACGGTACTGCTACGGGCGACCACGGCTTATTGTTCATTGCTTACTGTAACGTTCGTCATAACTTCGATGCGATGTTAGAGAGCATGTACGGCGTAACTGATGGCAAAACAGACCAACTGCTTCGCTTTACTAAAGCGGTGACTGGCGCGTATTACTTTGCTCCTTCAACTGAGATGTTGAGTGCATTAACGATTAAGTAAGTCGTCTCAAAAAGAATAAACAAAGGGAGCCTCAGGGCTCCTTTTTTATTAAAGCTTTATATGAATTGGTCGATATAAGAGCAATCGTGAGTTTTATTCCTCTTTTTGTAAGCGAAGGTCTATGGCTATAACTGTCAATACGAATGTCTCGGCGTTAGTAGCTCAGAGAAACCTCTCTAACGCTAATAACATGCTGAACCAATCTTTGGAGCGCTTAGCTTCAGGGAGCCGTATTAATAGTGCAAAAGACGATGCGGCTGGCTTACAGATCTCAAATCGATTAGAAGCACAGATGAGTGGCATTGATGTTGCTGTTCGAAATGCTAACGACGGTATCTCCATTATGCAGACTGCAGAAGGGGCGATGAATGAAACCACTAATATCATGCAGCGCATGCGAGACTTATCCCTACAAGCGAGTAACGGCTCGAATAGTTCATCGGAACGAATCGCTATTCAAGAAGAAGTCACCGCGTTAAATGACGAGCTGAATCGAATTGCCGAAACCACTTCATTCGGTGGTAAAAAACTCCTTAACGGCAGTTTTGGGCACACCTCGTTTCAAATCGGCGGCAGTTCGGGCGAAGCTGTGCAGATTGGTTTGAAAAGCATGCGTACTGATGACATCAACATGGGCGGCTTTAGCTACGTTGCTAATGGCATGGCCAGTGATTCATGGGAAGTGAAATCAAACCAGAATGATATGACGATGTCGTTTACCGATCGTTTTGGTCAGCCACAAGAGATCAGCATCAACGCGAAAGCGGGCGATGATATCGAAGAGTTGGCGACTTACATTAATGGTCAAACGGATCTCTTATCGGCTTCTGTTAATGATGACGGACAACTTCAGATTTATATGTCAGGTGAAGATACCGCGGGTACCATCTCTTTTTCAGGTTCATTAGCCAGTGAGCTTTCGATGTCAGCGGGCTATTACGAGTCAGTTAATGACATCAATGTAACGGATGTGGGTGGTGCTCAGCGCGCCGTCTCTATTTTGGATACGGCGATGAAGTATGTCGATAGCCATCGCTCTGAATTAGGGGCAATGCAAAACCGCTTTGATCATGCCATTAACAATCTTGAAAACGTTCATGAGAATTTGGCGACATCAAACAGTCGAATCAAAGATACCGACTACGCCAAAGAAACCACTCAAATGCTCAAGCAACAAATACTGCAGCAAGTGAGCACAACGATACTCGCTCAAGCCAAGCAAGCGCCGAATCTAGCTTTAACGTTATTAGGTTAATGAATTACCTACAATCTTATAAAAGCATTTCAGCTTGGCCGGTGCTTTTTGGCGAATAAAAATACAATTTCTCACTCGACTGACTTCCCGGCAACTTTAGCGATTTTCTCATCTTTTTTCGATAATTTTACGACCAGTCACGCTTTCTTCTGTTTTACCGCTATTTCTTTAAATTTGTTGTTTTTTTCCTAAAGGTTTCGCCAATCACGCCGTTATTAAAAGTAACTTAGAGATAACTACTTGGTTTTCCGAGACGTCGGAAACCGCTATACCGGAAAATCAATTGGAGAAGTCACCATGGCAGTGAATGTAAATACAAACGTTTCAGCGATGACAGCGCAACGTTACCTAAACAACGCAAACAGCGCACAACAAACATCAATGGAGCGTCTAGCTTCAGGCTCAAAAATCAACAGCGCAAAAGATGACGCTGCTGGCCTACAAATCTCGAACCGTTTGAACGTTCAAAGTCGTGGCCTTGATGTTGCTGTACGTAACGCGAACGACGGTATCTCAATTGCACAAACTGCTGAAGGTGCAATGAACGAGACGACTAACATCCTGCAACGTATGCGTGATTTGTCTCTACAATCTTCAAACGGCTCAAACTCAAAATCTGAGCGTGTAGCGATTCAAGAAGAAGTAACAGCACTGAACGACGAACTGAACCGTATCGCGGAAACGACGTCTTTTGGTGGTAACAAGCTACTTAACGGTACTCACGGTACTAAATCATTCCAAATCGGTGCGGATAACGGTGAAGCGGTAATGCTTCAACTGAAAGACATGCGCTCTGATAACGCTCAGATGGGTGGTAAGAGCTACCAAACTGAGAACGCTAAAGACAAAGACTGGAACGTACAAGCGGGCTCTAACGACCTAAAATTGTCGTTCACTGACAACTTTGGTCAAGCACAAGAAATCGACATCAGCGCAAAAGCGGGTGACGACATCGAAGAGCTAGCGACTTATATCAACGGTCAGCAAGATTCTGTTAAAGCGTCTGTGACTGAAGACGGCAAGCTACAAATGTTCACTGGTAACAACAAAGTGAGCGGCGACGTGTCTTTCTCTGGTGGTCTTGCTGGTGAGCTAGGCATTCAAGCGGGTAAAGACGTAACCGTTGATACTATCGACGTAACGTCTGTTGGCGGCGCACAAGAGTCTGTAGCAGTAATCGATGCAGCACTTAAGTACGTAGACAGCCACCGTGCGGAGTTAGGTGCTTTCCAAAACCGTTTTGACCACGCTATCAGCAACTTAGACAACATTAACGAGAACGTTAATGCATCTAAGAGCCGTATTAAAGATACCGACTTCGCGAAAGAAACGACTCAGATGACTAAGTCTCAGATCCTTTCTCAAGCTTCAAGCTCGATTCTTGCTCAAGCGAAGCAAGCACCGAACTCGGCACTTAGCCTACTAGGTTAATCGATTGAAAAGCCACGTTGACCAATAGTGTTGACGTTAGGCTTCCACAAATTAGCTCGTGGTGAGAGATGAGCGCTAAACAGACCCAGCTTCGGCTGGGTTTTTTATTGCCTGAAATTTGGAGAAGAGAGGGGAGTTGTGGTGTTGGTAGTTGATTGGAAAGCGAGATTCCCTATCACGTTCGTGCCTCACTGTAGGGAATGACGGGAGTTGGGTATTGGTGACTCTATAGCTAACTGTATAGAAGAGGTCGGTTTGAGTAACAATCACTCAGGCTTAAACCATAGTGTTTAATCGTCATCGCAGAATCGAACCTAGCGAGATGTCAGGGATCTCTGTTCGTGAGAGGCCCAAAGAAGAAGGGGATTTGTAGTTGTTAGGTATAAGGCCAAAGCGGCTGGTAATCTGGCATTAGAACTATATAGCAGGCACAAAAAACGCCACCCTTAGGTAGCGTTTTAATTAAAGCAGATAAGTAATCGAGATTACTTAGTTACTTTAAGAACTGGAGTTTCGCCAACAGTTACAGAACCAGAAAGCTTGTTCAGCTCTTTGATTTCGTCCATGTTAGAGATAACAACTGGAGTAAGCGTAGATTTTGCTTTCTCTTCTAGAAGCGCTAGGTCGAAAGTGATGATAGTGTCACCAGCTTTAACAGATTGACCTTCTTCAGCTACACGAGTGAAGCCTTCGCCTTTAAGTTCAACAGTATCGATACCGAAGTGAACGAAAAGCTCAACACCGTCGTCAGACTCGATAGAGAATGCGTGGTTAGTTTCGAAGATCTTACCGATAGTACCGTTAACTGGAGCTACCATTTTGTCGCCAGCTGGTTTGATCGCGATGCCGTCACCAACGATTTTTTCAGCGAAAACTACATCTGGCACATCTTCGATGTTTACGATTTCACCAGAAAGAGGTGCGATGATTTCGATTGCACCAGCATCAGCGCTGTCATCAGATACAAGCTTTTTCAGTTTGTCAAACAGACCCATTGTGTCATGCTCCTAACGTTTAGTTTTATTCTGTAGAATATACTATACCAATCTAACAAATTAGACGACTATTTTTAGCCGTCTAACGTTATTAAGCGATTGGCGATTACTGAGTTTTCTCAGCGATGAACTTTTCTACGCAAGCTTCAATTTCAGCAGCTGTTGGTAGAGATAGTGCTTCGTCAGCCATAGCTTTAACTTCAGCGAAGTTAGAGTTACGGATTACTTTCTTAACTTTAGGGATAGAGATACCGCTCATAGAGAACTCATCTAGACCCATACCAAGAAGAAGTAGCGTTGCACGCTCATCACCAGCAAGCTCACCACACATACCAGTCCACTTACCTTCAGCGTGTGATGCGTCGATCACTTGCTTGATTACTGTAAGAACAGCAGGAGATAGTGGGTTGTATAGGTGAGAAATCATTTCGTTACCACGGTCTACCGCAAGAGTGTATTGCGTTAGGTCGTTAGTACCGATAGAGAAGAAAGATACTTCTTTCGCTAGGTGGTGTGCGATTGCAGCAGCTGCTGGAGTCTCAACCATTACGCCGATTTCGATTTCTTCATCGAAAGCTAGGCCTTCAGCGCGAAGTTCAACTTTGTACTCTTCGATTGCTTTTTTCAGTTCACGGATCTCTTCAACAGAAATGATCATTGGGAACATGATACGTAGTTTACCGTGTGCAGATGCACGTAAGATGCCACGTAGTTGGTCACGTAGGATTTCACGACGATCCAAGCTGATACGTACTGCACGCCAGCCTAGGAACGGGTTCATCTCTTGTGGAAGGTCCATGTATGGTAGGTCTTTGTCGCCACCGATATCCATAGTACGGATAATCACTGACTCGCCTTCCATTGCTTCTGCTACTTCTTTGTAAGCAACGTATTGCTCTTCTTCAGTAGGAAGCGCGTCACGGTCCATAAATAGGAATTCAGTACGGTACAGACCAACGCCTTCACCGCCGTTACGCAGGATACCGTCACAGTCTTTTACTGTACCGATGTTGCCACAAACTTCTACACGGTGACCGTCTAGAGTTTCAGCGTGTAAATCTTTTAGTTTTGCTAGTTCAGCCGCTTCTGCTTCGAAATCTGCTTTGATTTTCTTAGCTTCTGCTAGTTCAGCTTCAGAAGGGTTGATGATGATCTTGTTGTTCATCGCGTCTAGCACAAGCATGTCGCCGTTCTTAACTTGCTTAGTGATATCGTTAGTACCAACGATAGCTGGAAGCTCAAGAGAACGTGCCATGATTGAAGTATGAGATGTACGACCGCCGATGTCACAAGCGAAACCAAGAACGTAGTCTAGGTTGATTTGTGCAGTTTCAGATGGCGTTAGGTCGTAAGCTACTAGGATAACTTCTTCATTGATATCTGCTAGAGATACAATGTTGATGCCTAGAGCATTTTTAACGAAACGAGTACCGATATCACGGATATCAGTTGCACGTTCTTTTAGGTACTCATCATCAAGAGACTCTAGTGCAACAGCTTGCTCTTCGATCACAGTGTGGATCGCGTTGTCTGCGTGCATCTTGTCTTTCTTGATGAGTGCTAAAATCTCTTCTTCTAGCTCTTCATCTTCAAGCAGCATGATGTGGCCTTCAAAGATTGCTTCTTTTTCTTCGCCAAAAGTTTCAAGTGCTTTTTGCTTAACAACTTCAAGTTGTTGAGAAGATTTGTTACGAGCGTCAAAGAAACGCTGTACTTCTGCTTCAACTTGGTCGTCAGAGATAGATTGAGTGTTTAGGACAATTTCATCTTCTTGAAGTAGTAGTGCTTTACCGAAAGCAATACCAGGAGATGCTAGGATGCCTGAAATCATAGCCTTACCTTAGTTGTTCAACTGTAAACGGGAGAGTGTGTGACTTTAAGTCGTCGACTAATGTCGCGCTTATTCCTATCTATTTCGAACAAAGCCACTTTGCTATGCAAAATGGCTTTGAAAGAAGGAGACCGTATTAGTGTAGTTGATCCATAAGAGCAACTAGGTGGTCTACTGCTTGCTGAGCTTGAGGACCTTCAGCTGAAATAGTAACGTTAGTACCTTTTACTAGGCCTAAAGTTTGTAGTTTGAACAGGCTTTTCGCGCTAGCGCTTTTGCCGTTAGAAGTCACTGTGATGTCAGCGTCGAAAGATTTTGCTTCTTTAACGAACTGTGCAGCTGGACGAGTGTGAAGACCGTTTTCTGCTGTGATTTCTACTTGCTTCTCGTACATTTTATATACCCCAATTAATTTATTTTTTGTAAGTTTGTAACCAGATTAGCTTAACTGCTTTAGCCCAAATGCGCTAGAGGCTAGTACGCCATGTTCGTGTTAGAACTTAGACTGGTTATAAATTTTTATCCAGCCATGGTCGTCTTTTGCTGAGTACTCATGACTTTCAGAATTTGTTTATTGCTTCTTTTATTTTGAAGCGAAAAATAAAACAGACCTGATATTACCAAAGGTGGGGCAGGGATCAACAAAAAAGCCCCTAAACGGGGCTTTTTTGGACGAAAAATTGATTTGACCACATATTATTGTTGGTTCTCTTTTTCCGTAAAGATGCCAGCAAATAGGGCTGTGCTTAGGTAACGCTCACCAGAGCTTGGTAGTACAGTAACGATAGTTTTTCCTGCAAATTCAGGTAGTTCGGCGATTCTATTTGCTGCTACAACTGCCGCGCCAGATGAGATGCCTGCAAGAATACCTTCTTCTTTCATTAGGCGTTGAGCCATCTCAATCGCTTCTTCAGAAGTTACCGATTCAACACGGTCAATAATCTCTAAATCTAGGTTTCCAGGGATGAAACCTGCACCGATACCTTGAATTTTGTGTGGAGCTGGTTTGATTTCTTCACCTGCAAGTGCCTGTGCAATCACTGGAGACTCAGCCGGCTCAACCGCGACTGAAGTAATCGCTTTGCCTTTTTCACCTTTAATGTAACGACTCGTACCAGTGATAGTACCGCCCGTACCAACACCCGCTACAAACACGTCGATTTCGCCGTCTGTTGCTTCCCAAATTTCAGGACCAGTCGTCTGCTCGTGAATCTGTGGGTTAGCAGGGTTGTTGAACTGTTGAAGTAGTAGGTATTTGTCTGGGTCTGAAGCAACAATCTCTTCTGCTTTAGCAATCGCGCCGTTCATGCCTTTTGGTGCTTCAGTTAGCACAAGGTTTGCGCCAAGCGCTTTAAGCAGCTTACGACGTTCTAGGCTCATTGATTCAGGCATAGTTAGCGTTAGTTTGTAACCGCGTGCTGCTGCTACGAATGCAAGTGCAACACCTGTGTTACCACTGGTAGGTTCAACAAGCTCGATACCTGGCTTAAGCGTACCTGCTTTTTCTGCTTCCCAGATCATATTAGAACCGATACGGCACTTAACACTGAAGCTTGGGTTACGAGCTTCGATCTTAGCTAGGACGTTACCTTTGCTTACTTTGTTAAGGCGGACTAGAGGTGTGTTACCAATCGTTAGGGTGTTGTCTTCGTAGATCTTGCTCATGCGATATTCCTTCATTTAATGACAGAACTAAACGTAGTATATCAATCACTTTACCGTCTAGTGTCTTACGATGTTTATTCAGCTTGAATTTAGATTAAACAAGTTGAAAAAAAGGTAAAAGGATTAAAAAGTTATATCATATAGATATGTAGCAGAATTCACGCCTATCTTTATTGAAATCAGAACTTCAAAAAGATAGGCGAAACTAGGAAGTATAGGCGGGGTAATAGACGAGAATTATAGACGAGAACGCAGAGCTTGGTCTTTAAACTCAGCAACCCACATTGCCGTCGCGCCGCAAACGGCAACGGGCATTACGATCAGGTTTAGAATTGGAATTGTGGTGAACACAGAAACAAGCGCGCCAAAGCTGTAGCTCTTGCCTTGTTTTTGTTTCAAATTGTTTCTCATGTCATCAAATTTGATTTTATGGTTATCGAACGGGTAGTCGGCGTATTGAATCGCTAACATCCATGCTGTGAAAATGAACCATAAAAACGGAGCAACGGTTTGCCCTAGTGCTGGAATTAACAAAAGTAGGAATAAACCGATCGCTTTTGGCAGAATGTAGACAAGCTTGCGCCATTCTCTCGCTAATATACGTGGGGTATCTTTGAGGACATCAAGTAAACCATCGTCATTAACTTTTTTACCGCTCAACAACTCTTCAACTTTTTCCGCGAGTAAACCGTTGAACGGTGCGGCAATGAAGTTAGCGAGCGTGCTAAAGAAATATGAGAATGTGGCCAAGACGGTTAACACAAGTAATGGCCATAAAATGTATGACAACCACGACAAGAAACTTGGCAATGCACCAATCCAACCTTCAATCCAAGTGTTTAGGTTGGAGAAGATATAAAACAAGGCACCACCAACGAGTAACACGTTCGCGATAAGTGGCATTAGTACAAACTTACGAATGCTCGGTGATAAAGCGATTTTTATTCCGAAAATAAAATAGCCAAAGCCGGAGCGGGGAACAGATTCAATAGTCATATTTAAATTAGGTCACATGTGAATTTGGTTAAATAGCAAACATGTCTAGTGTACTCGACCGAAATTAAGAAAAAAAGCGTGGTGAAAATCACACCATGTAAGGAACTAATTGTATTAAGTTGTTCTAAAACAGTGGCTACTTTTGATAGAGTAGTGAGATTAGCCAAATTAACCCAACTTAGTGACAGTGTGTTTATAGCTAGTTGACTAAGAAAGCTGAGAGCGAAAAATGCAGGAATTGCGATTTGTACTCATTATTGTTGGCGCATTAGCTATCGCCGCATTATTGTTCCATGGTCTATGGACGAGTAAAAAAGAAGGGAAAGCAAAGTTTGGAGATAAGCCGCTCGGTAAGCTTGATAACGACAGCTTAGATGAAGCAGAAACTATTCCAAACCGTTCATTCGCCCCAGAAGATGATTTTGAGATAATCCGAAAAGAACGTAAAGAGCCGGATTTTGCTGTTTCACCCTCTGATACTGATCCGCTGATCGACTCAGATCCGCTAACAGCGCCACAAGCGAAAGAAGCTTACGAAGATGATATCGAATTAAATGATCTTCCTTCTTTCAGCGTAGAAGACCCAATTAAGGTTGAAAGTGAACCTGAAGTGATTGAGGAAGAGAAGGACGTTGAGCCTGAAGTTCCAAGCTTTGAGTTGACTGACGAGCAAAAAGAAAACCATGCCGGCTTTAAAGTGCAGTACGGTTCGTTTGAAGAGCCTTCTGAAACAGTTGATGAGCCAGTCGTTCCAAACGAAACGCTTACTCAAAGAGAGCCCGTTGTTGCGAAAGAAGTCGTGACTCCGCAAAGTGCGACTGTTGAAGAAGCAAAACCAGATGAAGAACTTGGTTTAGAAGTGATCGTTCTTAATGTTCACTGTGCTGGAGAGATCCCATTCGTTGGGACTGAACTTTTCCGCAGCATGGAGAACAACGGTTTAACTTATGGTGAGATGTCTATTTACCACTGCTTTGCACAATCTACAGATGCACCAAAGGTTATTTTCAGCGTTGCAAACATGATGCAGCCAGGAACGCTAGAACATGATGATCCTGCTGACTTCACGACTAAAGGTATTTCGTTCTTTATGACGTTGCCTTGTTATGGTCAAGCTGATCAAAACTTCAATGTGATGCTGAGTGCGGCGCAGAAAATTGCTGACGATATGGGCGGAAACGTGTTGGATGAGTCACGCAACTTAATGACACCAAACCGTTTATCTGACTACCGCAAGCAAATCAGAGACTTTATGACGGCATCGAATGCCTAGCCGTATTGTTTAGCCTTGTAAATAATCTATATTTATAGAAAAGGGCTCCTAAGGGAGCCCTTTTTGATATTTCAATCACGATAGAGAATGATATGAAAGAATCGATTCAAGTTACCTTAGAGCAGTTAAGAGAAACTCTGCATTATCACGCCGTTCGTTATTACGTAGAAGATAGCCCTGAGATCCCTGATGTCGAGTACGATCGATTAATGCAGCAATTGCTAAAGATCGAAGAAGAGAACCCGGAACTAGTGACGGTAGATTCTCCGAGCCAACGTGTTGGTGGTCAGCCTCTCGATGGTTTCACTCAAGTGACTCATGAGATCCCAATGCTTTCTCTGGACAATGCTTTCTCTGATGAAGATTTGGATGCGTTCAATAAGCGAATGTCTGATAGAGCGCCAACCGCTAACCTCAAGACTTTCTGTTGTGAACCTAAGCTTGATGGCCTTGCCGTTAGCCTACTCTATGTGAATGGTACTTTAGTTCAGGCTGCGACACGTGGTGACGGTGCGACGGGTGAAAACATCACTGAAAACGTGCGTACGATCAGCTCTATCCCACTTAAGTTACAAGGTGAAGGCTGGCCGCAGCGTATTGAAGTTCGTGGCGAAGTGTTTATGCCAAAAGCGGGTTTCGATAAGTTGAATGAGATGGCGTTGAAGAAAGGCGAGAAAGTATTTGTTAACCCACGTAATGCCGCCGCAGGTAGCCTGCGTCAGCTTGATTCTCGTATTACTGCGAAACGTCCGCTAGCTTTCTACGCATACAGTGTCGGTGTTGTACAAGGCGCTGAGCTATCAAATAGTCACTACCAACGCTTTTTACAGCTTAAAGGTTGGGGCTTACCTATGTGCCCCGAGACTAAGCAACTGAGCTCTCTCGAAGACGTGAAAGCCTATTACCAAGATATTATGACTCGTCGTGATGCTCTGGCTTACGAGATTGATGGCGTTGTTATCAAAGTCGACGATATCGCGGCTCAAGAAGTACTTGGCTTTGTTGCACGAGCGCCACGTTGGGCAATTGCTTATAAGTTCCCAGCTCAAGAAGAGATTACACTGCTCAATGACGTTGAATTTCAGGTGGGCCGTACTGGCGCTATTACGCCGGTTGCTAAACTTGAACCTATCTTCGTTGGTGGCGTGACGGTCAGCAATGCCACTTTACACAATGCCGATGAGATTGCGCGTTTAGGCGTGAAGGTAGGCGACAGCGTTATTATTCGCCGTGCAGGTGACGTTATTCCACAAATAGTGGCTGTTGTACTAGATCGTCGCCCTGAAACGGCTAGAGACATTGTTTTCCCTGATGCTTGCCCAGTATGTAGTTCTGCGGTTGAGCGTGTAGAAGGTGAAGCTGTAGCGCGTTGTACTGGCGGTTTAGTCTGTCAGGCGCAGCGTAAAGAAGCACTTAAACACTTTGTTTCTAGAAAGGCGCTAGACGTTGATGGACTGGGCGTGAAAGTTATTGAGCAGCTTGTGGACCGTGAAATGGTCGAAACACCTGCTGATTTATTTAAGCTAAGTGCTGGCGTGATTACTGTTCTTGACCGAATGGGGCCTAAATCGGCACAGAACGTCGTGAGTGCGTTGAATAAAGCTAAAGACACGACGTTAGCGCGTTTCCTCTATTCACTCGGTATTCGTGAAGTCGGTGAGGCGACAGCGATGAACTTAGCGCAACACTTTAAGACGTTGGAACTGGTTCAAGCAGCTACTCATGAACAATTAGTTGAAGTGTCAGATATTGGTGACATCGTTGCTAGCCATATCACCAGCTTCTTCTCACAAGAGAAAAACAGAGCGGTCGTCGATCAGCTGATAGAGCTAGGTGTGAATTGGCCAATCATCAAAGAAGCTGCCGATGACCAAGAGCTACCATTAGAAGGTAAAGTCGTTGTGTTAACAGGCTCATTGTCGCAATTAGGTCGAAGTGAAGCTAAAGCTGCGTTACAAGCATTAGGTGCGAAAGTGACGGGTAGCGTATCGAAGAAAACGGACATCTTGTTTGCCGGTGAAGCTGCGGGTTCTAAATTAACTAAAGCACAAGATTTAGGTATCGAAATAAGAACAGAAGAAGATCTAATAGCCCTTATTTCGTAAGTAAATACAGATAAAAAAAGCTCAAAGGCACTCCTTTCAAGGGAGTGCCTTTTTTGTTTCTGATATAAAAATGAGGGCTTTTTAATTGTTGAGAATTTTGTTCCTATACGAACTCTAAAATCAGGACAGTGACGCTGCTCAACATTAATGAAATACCATTCTAGTTGTATCAAAAATGCGAGTCATATCTATTTTTACAAAGTGATAATTGCCTCAAGTTGTTGAATTTATTGGTATTGATTTTGTTTTGGTGAGGATTTTTCTATTTATCGATCTGGATCACTAAGTACCTATTAAATTTGCACCAACTCATATTTTTTTAGATGAAAATTAAGTTCTCATTGATCTTTTTGAGGGCGAAGTTAGTCTTAATGCCATGGATGCACATGATGTGTATAACCAGAAAGGAAATAGAGAATTCAGAGTTTAGGGTTCTCAAACAAGAAAAGGTATTTCTCTCTACGGCGGCCAACTTTAGGCGGGGAATATTCAAACAGCTATATCCATTTTTAGGAGTTTTATTCCATGGAAAACAAAATTTTCAAACGTACTCTACTAGGTGCATCCGTTGCACTTTTATCGACAGGCGTAATGGCGAAAGAAGTTGGTATCAACTCTGATTTCAACGTTGACGTATACGGTGTTGCAGCTATCTCTCTAGTTAACTACAACACAACTGACAACAACGACTCTAGTACTGGTTACGCTGTAGAGAATGAATCTCGTATCGGCTTCCGTGCTCATAAAGAGATGTTTGATGACGTATTAATCACAATGCAGATTGAATCTGGCTACGTAGATAGCACAGACTGGGGTCATGGCGGCGTTTCAGGCGGTGTGCTTGGTTTCCGTGATACGTTCGTTGGTGCTTCTGGCTCTTGGGGTAACCTGCGTGTGGGTCGTGTTCTTACTCCACTATACGAAATCGTCGACTGGCCATTCTCTAACCCTGGTCTAGGTTCTGTATTCGATTGGGGCGGCATCAACGGTCACTACGATCGTCAATCTAACCAAGTTCGTTACGATTCAGCTAAATTTGGCGGTTTCTCTTTTGCAGCTTCTGTTGGTCGTGATGATAACGACAACGGTGGTGGCGCAGCGACTCGTGATGCAAACTTCGTTGGCGCAAGTGCTAAATACAGCTTTGAGAAAATCACATTCATGGGTGCGGTTGAATCTGGTACTCGTGTAGTTGCGGCAACTCAGGATGAATGGGCAATTGCTAACACAACAGGTATTAAAGATGCAGACGACAACGCTGTAAACGTAGGTGATACTTATCTTAAGACTAAAGGTGAGGCTGGGTACGATGATGACACATTCGCATACATCGTTGGTTTCGAAGCTAGCCTACCAGCAGGTTTCGGTTTTGCTGCAGCATATAAAGGCGAAGAGCTAGATAACGGTCTCCGTAAAGTAACTCAAGATTCTTACTCGGTTATTGGCCAATACTGGAATGGTCCAATCGGTTTCAAACTAGGTTACGCAGCTAACCTTGAGTCTGAAACAAATGGTGCTAAAGATGCTAACTCAGACAGCAACACTATTTCTGGTCAGCTAATGGCTGTTCATAACGGTTTCGTACCTTACCTACGTGTAGCGGGTCGTACTGTTGGTGACGCTGATACAGATATCGTAACTCGCGTTGGTCTTGAATACGGTTTCTAAGCTAGAATCTTTAGCTTAAACAGTTAGATAAAAATCAAAACGCTGGTAAATTTTGTTTGCCAGCGTTTTTCCATAGTGAACATAAGGAATTAGTCATAATGAATAAAGTTAGTGTAGTTGTATTATCATTATTTTTGGGAGCTTGTAGTTCACTCGATTCACAAAGTAATTTTGCAGACTCAGTTGCTGATGTTCAGCCTAAAGGTGGTTACATTAAAGTAACTGGGCAATCTTATGTAGCGGAAAGTAAAGCGAATGTCGGGGCAGACATCCTGAAATCGTCACTCTACTTTATATACAACAAAGAAATAACGCAGAATTCGGCTCCAGAATCTTCCATTACCATGGATGTAAGCTATTTCCAGAGCTATAAAGAATACGAAACCGTTAGCTTTTTTGGTAAGACGATAGACCTTGAAGAGAGACAACTTCCAAGAGAGAGCTGCAGCGAACACTGCACAAAGACTCAGTATATTAAATTTCCATTGAGCGAAGCTGACATCCAGCAAGCAAGAAAAAAGAATTTAGAATTTACACTTGATGGACAAAACTCAGTGATGAGTACAACTTTCATTGTGCCGAAAGCGTATATCGACACAATTTATAACGGTGCAAATAATCATACGGCTATCGCTGTTGCTCCGGTTGCGGTACCTGTTGCGGCTGTAGTTGCTGAAGAACCAAAAGCGTCTCAAGCTCAAGAGATGGTTAATTACTGGTATGGTCAAGCGACAAAAGAAGAGCAAGCTGCTGTGACTGATTGGGCATTCAAGAATCGTAAAAACGCTACCCCAACATCACTAGAAGGCTCAAAAGAAATCGAAATGGTTTCATATTGGTTCAATAAGCTAAACAGCGAAGAAAAATCTCAAACTATGATTTGGCTATTAGAGCAAGAGTAGGCTTCTAACGTAAGTCTCTAGCTATGTTTTTCAACCGCAGTATTGTATAACAGCAGTACTGCGGTTTTTCATTTTAGGCTTACAGGTAAGATTGTGAATATTGGTGAAGTAGCGAAGCGTGTTGGTACAACAGCGAAATCCATTCGTTTTTACGAAAGTAAAGGCATGATGAGCCCACCGCACCGATCAGAAAATGGTTACAGGCAATATGGCGAGATTCATATCGAACAGTTAGAGTTCGTTTTGAGAGCTAAAATGGTTGGTTTCACTCTCGATGAGTGTAAGTCACTGGTTGAGTTGGCAATGAATCCCAACAGACAAAGCTACGAAGTAAAGAAGAAGGCTACTCAGAAGTTAGATGAAATAGAGTTGAAGCTTGCGGAGTTAAACAAGATGAAGGTGCAGCTACAATCTTGGGTACATGACTGCCCTGGAGATACTTCAACGGAATGTCCTATCTTGAATAATCTATCTGGCCGCAGTTAGGTTATTCCAGTTCTAAATAATCGTCAGGCAGCAATTTCATTACTAGCCTGACTTTAATCACCTATCACAGCACCTTTCCGCCGTAATGTTTACAGATCAACAGTGGTACATGAGTGACTGCGTTACCATCTGAACACTTAACGATAGGCCCCATGTTTCCGTTACCAGGAGACTGACTGCTCGCTAGAGCGCTTCCAAATGACAAGCTGAAAATAGCCGTTAGAATTATTAAAAAATGTCTCATACAAACTCCATTAGGTTTATCTCTAATTGAGATAATTGAAAGTATGGACAAGGAAAAGAAAATTTCAAAAATTGGACGGACTTAACATTTTTAATAATTATAAATAAGCGAGAGTAAGGTTAACTATTCATATATATATTGGGTAAGAAATCTGGCTTTCTTATACCTTTTTAGCTCAATCAAACTTTTTAGCTTTACGAAATAAGAACTTATTTTTTTTTCAATTCAATCTATCGCAATGATAATTCGAATATTATTAAGGTTCAAAAATAGAAAAAGCCTGCATTTATTGAAAATGCAGGCTTCATATAGCTCTTGTTTATAAAGGTTCTATTATTAGAACGATTCCGTCTAAATCGACAATCTTAATTTCGGTTCCAGATGGAATATCTTGACTGGCCTTTGCTGACCAAGAAGAGTCACCGAACTTAATTCGACAGCTACCTTTCTTTACGTCTTCACTTAAAATAACGGTTTGACCTACCAATTGCTTTTCTCTTTGGTTTAACTCTCGCCCTGCATCCGATTGCTTGTCATTCGAGAGTTGTCTTCTCCACCACAACCAAGTGGTAATAAGAGAGAAGCTAGCAAAGGACAGCCATTGCATCTGCCAACCAATTGGTAATGCTCCTAATAGGGCACCGACCAGCATGGCAGATATGCCTATCCATAAAAAGTAACCAGCGGTTCCAATTAGCTCAAGCGCTAACAATGCTAGACCAAACGCTAACCAATGCCAGTGGTTTACTTGTTCTAGTAATTCGACCATAAGTTAGTCCTTACTACCTTTGTCATTCTTATGTGCAAACATCTCCGCGATACCCGCTACAGAACCCATAAGGCCAGTTGCTTCGAGTGGTAGCATGATGATCTTGCCGTTTTCAGCTTGGCCTATAGATTTCAATGCGTCGGTGTAACCTTGTGCAATGAAGTAATTGACCGCTTGCATGTCACCTTGAGCAATTGCCGTTGATACCATTTCTGTCGCTTTAGCTTCTGCTTCTGCGGCACGCTCACGGGCTTCTGCTTGCAATATTGCCGCTTGCTTCTCACCTTCTGCTTTCAGGATCTCTGATTGCTTGTGGCCTTCTGCTTTCAAGATCTCAGCTTGTCGTACACCTTCTGCTTCTAAGATATCAGCACGTTTATTACGCTCGGCTTTCATCTGGGCATTCATCGCAGCAGTAAGGTCTGCTGGTGGCTGTACGTCTTTAATTTCGATACGGGTGACTTTTACGCCCCAAGGGTTTGTCGCTTCATCAACGATGTTCAGTAGCTTGGTATTGATCATGTCACGCTGACTCAGCATCTCATCCAGTTCCATCGAGCCAAGCACAGTACGGATATTGGTGAGGGTTAAGTTACGGATCGCATGTTCAAGGTCATTCACTTCATAAGCTGCCTTAGGCGCGTCGATAACTTGAACAAAACAAACCGCATCGATAACCACATTTGCATTATCTTTGGAGATGACTTCTTGTGCTGGGATGTCGAGAACACGCTCCATCATGCTGATGCGCTGTCCAACTTTATCAATAAATGGAATGATTAAGTTAAGACCCGGTTTAAGGGTGTGTGTGTATCGCCCGAAGCGTTCAACGGTCCAGTTGTTGCCTTGTGGAACGGTTTTTACGCCAGCGAAGATAAATAACAGTGCGACGGCAGTAAAGACGCCGATAGTAATCAAGGTATCAATAGGCATACAAAATCCTTTGCAAGTTTGAGTTTTTGATAGTTCAGTATTGATACTGGCTCATATTTAAATTCTGAGCAAATTTATAAACGAGAAATGGGCCATAAATCATTGATTTTATGGCCCATTTTACATTCTATTATGCGATAAACTAATTGATTGAATTGTCAATTTTCGATGTTTAATCTACGGCTTTTTAGGTTTAACTAGTAAAGCAGAGAGTACAGTTGTCGACGGTACTTACTGGCAACTGGGTTACCTTGTCCAAGCGCACTCAAGATGTCCATGAACTCTTTCTTCATGTCACCATCGAGAGCATTAAGATCTTTGGCTAGGAAAGACCATAATAGATCCATAGCTTCTTCACTGCGGTTCACTTGGTGATATTGCAATGCTAATTCAGATGCTGTTTTAGCGTCGATCGGATTTTGCTGAAGAGCGGCTTCTAATGCTTGTATTTCAGGGCTGTCTGCTGCTTGTTTATGAAGTTCAAGCTTTGCAACTAAGCCTTTGTAGTAGTTGTCTTGGTACTCAAGAGGGATAGTTGCTAGCTGAGTTTCAGCAAGGTCAAATTGTTGTGTTTCTAACAAACACTCTGCGATCGCCAGTTTTACTTCACCTTTATTCGTCAGCTCTGCTGGAAGTTGCTGCATTGCTGCTAGTGCCTGTGTGTGCTCGCCAGCTTGCATTTGCTCAAGAGCCTGACGCAAAGCAAGTTCATCTTGGCTAGGAAGGTGTTTGCTGAGCATATCGACAATAGCTTCTATGCTTTGAGGGCCACCGAGCCCATCGACTGGCTGACCATTAACAAACAGTGCAATAGTGGGCAGTGCTTGAACACCAAACTGGCTAGCAATAGCTTGCTCTTGTTCGCAATTGAGCAGGGCTAAGGTGAAGGCACCGTTGTATTGCTGAGTTAAAGTTTGCAGTTCAGGAATGACTTGGGCGCTCTCTTGGCTCATTGGTGCCCAAAAATGGATGAGTACAGGGGTCTGCATCGAACCTTCTAATACTTGACGAAAGTTCTGCTCATTAAGTTCAACAATATGCGGAGATTGCATTTACGTTCCTTGAGGTTTGTTTTGTGGATACGTTGCAAATATGGGGGGATTAGTCGGTAACTTCAAGATCTAACTCGGTTATCTCGGATAAAAAGAACCAAAAATAGAAAAACGCTATGCTTCGATGTTGATAGAGTTGTTATCTCAACATGGAAGGCATAGCGTTATCATCGAGGTAGTCAGTGAGGCGTTGCGTGAGATACTCAAAACAGAATAAACAACGTAATCGCCAGACCCACACCTACCCAATTAAGGCGGTTTAAAGTCATGAGATTTCCAGAGTAGAACCATCAATTGGGAATAACTGATGGGATAGGATAATCATGACATCTTATTGTTACGGAAAAATTACATCGTTACATTAAAGTTTGCGACTCTGCATTCAAAGTTAGTAATTTATGCAGCTTTTCTCAAAATAGGGTCTAGCAGGCGACTCGGTAGAATCCTTTTCAATACCGCGAACACTTTAGTCGGGGTCGTAACTCGGTATCTTAGCTTGGGTTTGTCGGCGGTGAGAGCATGGAATACCGGCTCAATACAACTTTCTGGAGGCAGGACAAAAGCGTTATTCGATGATTCTTTTTCGAGTCGATCTTTTTGTTGTTGGTAAGCGTCTTGGTGGGCGCTGCCAGAAATGTTGATCCATTTATTGAACGCTTTCAAGGCATTGGTTCTAAATTGAGTCTCAATTGGCCCTGGTTGTAGTAATGAGATCTGTATACCGCTGCCATGCAGTTCTAATCGTAAGGTATCTGTCCAACCCTCAATCGCGAATTTAGAAGCATTATAAGCACCACGATACTTCATGGCTGCAAAACCTAATACGGAACTGTTTTGTACGATTCGACCTTCGCCACGCTCGCGCATGTGCGGAAGGATCTGACAGACGAGATGATGCCAACCAAAGAAGTTGGTTTCGAATTGTTCTCTGAGTCCTTGGGTCGGTAAGTCTTCTAGTGCCCCTGCTTGACCGTAAGCACCGTTATTGAATAATCCATACAATCCATTAGGTGCGAGATCAATAGCAAGCTTGGCGCCATGCTCAATACTTTCTTGGTTGGAAAGATCTAATTGAATACAGGTGAGGCCTTCATCTTGAAGGCGTTGAACATCTTGTGGATCACGACAAGATGCAATGACATGAAAACCACGCTTTTGAAGTGCATGAGCACATGTATAGCCAATACCTGTTGAGCAACCGGTAATCAGAATCGACTTGTTCACACTTAATCCTTTATTAGAGTCTCTATCGCTCTAGGGTAAAGAATTAGTCTTGATGTTGTAACAAGTTTTTTAGTGCTGGCTCGATTCTTGAGTAACTAAAGATGAATCCCATCTCAGTGAGTTTCTTCGGCTTGGAGCGAATGCTGTCAAATAGCAAACAAGATGATTCCCCCATGAGAATCGACATTGCCCATTTCGGCGTGAATAAGAAATGCGGTCGGCCTAATTGTTTCGCTAACGTGCTGCTGAACAGTTTGTTGGTCACAGGGTGAGGGGCACACATATTGAATTCCCCTTGAGCGTGAGGGATAGACAACAAGTGATTGATGGCTCTCACCATATCGAGAATGTGAATCCATGGCATGTACTGGTCACCTGAACCTAGTGGACCACCGACGCCGAGTTTATAAGGCAATAGCATCTTCTTGAGTGCGCCGCCATTCTCGCCAAGTACAACCCCTGTTCGCAGTAGTATCACGCGTGTGCTTTCTGATTGTGCTCTCTTGGCTATTTCTTCCCAGTGGGCACAGACTTTATGAGGAAAGCTTTCATCTTCTACTTGCAGTGACTCGTCAAATGGGTGCTGCTGTTGATCGCCATAGTAGCCGACGGCTGAACCGCTAATAAAAGCGTGTGGCGGGTTGTTACTGGCATGAATTAATTCGACCAGCTTTTCAGTGATGTGCCAGCGACTGTTACAGATCCTCTCTTTTTGCTCTGTACTCCAACGCTTATCGGCAATCGGTTCACCCGCGAGGTTGACCACCACATCAAAGTCATTGAGATCACTGAGCTCATCAAGGGATTGAATGTAATGAAGGTTGTTCTGGTTGAGGTGATTTAGGTTTTGCTTCGCATTTTCAGGACTCCGCGTCAGCAATGTCACGTCGTCAGTGTTCCAACTCTTGACCAATTCAGAGCCAATAAATCCAGTACCACCCGTTAACAATATCTTCATACCAATCTCCCTATTAAACATAATTATAGACATGGCTTGTTTTTAGTCGCCAATCAATACGAAAAAATCACTATAACGATCATAAGGTTTCAATCGTGTGATGCCCAAATTACGCCTTTTCCAATTTACAAAGGAGTGAAATTAAATTCATCAAGTCAGGATGTGTACCGTCATCACACTTATGCACTTTACTCGGATATGTTACCAACTGCGTAATATTTGTCACATAAGCAATGATAAGGATTTGCCATGATTATTATTAATTCATAATCGGCGACAAGGAATTGCGATGACGGCGGTGCTTGCTTTGTTTCGATCCATGTTAGGTAGCCTGAGGGATCTATTGCCAATCGTGGCGGTAATCGCTTTCTTCCAGCTTGCTGTCTTACAAGAGCCACTTCCTCATCTTTTATCTATTCTGACTGGCTTAGTGCTCGTCGTTTTTGGACTCACTTTCTTTATCTTTGGCCTTGAAATGGGGTTGTTTCCAATTGGCGAATCGATGGCTCAAGCATTTGCCAGAAAGGGGAGTGTGTTCTGGTTATTGATCTTCGCTTTTTGTTTGGGTTTTGGTACCACCATAGCCGAGCCAGCGTTAACCGCAGTCGCTGCCGAAGCTGCAGAAGTGGCAGCTGAGGGAGGTGTAATCCCCAATACGTTAGATGAAATGGAGCAGTATGCCAATGGCCTGCGCTTTACTGTGGCACTGTCAGTCGGTATCGCTATTTTACTCGGTGTGCTGAGAATCTTAAAAGGTTGGCCAATCCAGTACATGATCATCGGTGGATATATTGGAGTGGTCGTGCTCACTGCATTTGCTCCGGAAAACATCATTGGAATTGCGTATGACTCTGGTGGAGTAACGACATCGACGATCACCGTCCCATTAGTAACTGCGTTAGGGGTGGGTTTAGCCTCGGCAATTAAAGGGCGTAATCCGATGATAGATGGTTTTGGGTTGATCGCGTTTGCTTCGTTGCTGCCGATGATGTTTGTCATGGTGTACGGGATGGTGGTGACATGATCAGTGTTCAACAATTTATCGACACCTTTCTCGGCACTGTGATGGATGTGATCCCGATTGCGATCATCATCTTCGGTTTTCAGTTGGCGGTATTACGAAAGCCAGTCAATAACCTAGCCAAAGTGCTGATCGGTTTCTTCTACGTCATTCTTGGCTTATCACTCTTTTTGATGGGATTGGAACTCGCGTTATTCCCTCTAGGGGAGACGATGGCAATGCAACTCACCGAGCCAAGTTTTTTGACTGAGTTTAAGATCAGTTCTGGTCTTGCTTTGGCTTGGTTTGATTATTACTGGGTCTATCTTTTCGCGTTTTGTATTGGTTTCAGCACCACGATAGCCGAGCCCTCTTTGATTGCTGTAGCGATTAAGGCGAACCAAGTTTCCGGTGGCAGTATCAGCGTCAATGGGCTGAGGATCGCCGTGGCATTGGGCGTTGCTATCGGTATCTCACTGGGCAGCTACCGTATCGTTGCGGGTGACCCGATCCACTACTACATCATTTTTGGTTATGTCGTCGTGGTCATTCAAACCTTTTACGCCCCAAAACTCATTATTCCATTGGCCTACGATTCGGGTGGCGTCACTACATCAACGGTGACAGTCCCTTTAGTGACGGCGCTCGGGCTTGGACTCGCTTCAACCGTACCAGGAAGAAACCCTGTTATTGATGGCTTTGGGTTGATCGCCTTTGCCAGCTTATTTCCCATCATTTCAGTGATGGGCTATGCCCAAATAACACAATGGTTAAACCGTTTACACACCTCTAAGGAGAGCAAAGATGCGCTTTAAACTTATCTTAGCGTTTGTAGAAGAGAGCAAGACCGACACTGTGCTCGATGCCGCGCGTGATGCGGGCGCGACTGGAGCAACGGTGATTAACAACGCCAGAGGGCAAGGCTTAAACCAAAAAACCACCTTCTTTGGCCTAACGCTAGAGGTACAAAAAGATGTGTTGCTGTTTGTGGTTGAGGAACACTTAGCGAGGCATATTCTTGAAACTATTGGCGAAGTCGGTGAGTTTGACCAGGAGTCAGGACAAGGTATAGCGGTGCAGATCGATATCGAAGATGCAGTCGGGGTAGCGCATCAAGTCGAGACATTAACTAAGGTTGTGGAGGATGAGTTATGAGTACCAGTGAAAAAATCCGAGTAGGTGATGTCATGGCCAATACGTACGTGATTATCGATGGGCTAACAACTGTGTTAGAAGCGATAGAGATGGCTAAGAAGCACAAAGTGAAAGCCATCATTGTCGATAAACGCCACGAGGATGACGAGTACGGGATCGTGTTGATGAATGATATAGCAAAGAAAGTGTTGGCTAAAAATCGATCTCCGAAGCGAACTAATGTTTATGAGATCATGACCAAGCCAGCGCTAAGCGTGTCTGCTGAGATGAACGTAAAGTATTGCGCTCGCTTGTTTGAACGCTTTGGTATCAGTCGTGCGCCAGTAATTCGTGATAACAAGATAGTCGGTATGGTTAGTTACAATAATATCGTGATCAACGGTATGGCGAGAGATGACGTGTAGCATTTAGATACGTACAATAGGCTCATAAATTTTATGGAGAAGTACGTGTGAAATTATTTTTTGCTTCAGACCTACACGGTTCGCTGCCAGCAACAGAAAAGGTATTAGAACTCTACCAAGCGTCTGGTGCGCAATATTTAGTTCTATTGGGTGACATTCTGAATCATGGACCAAGAAACCCGATCCCAGAAGGGTATAACCCGCCGGCGGTTGCAGATAAGTTGAATGCGTTTTCTCAAGAGATCATTGCCGTTCGTGGTAACTGCGATAGCGAAGTGGATCAGATGTTGTTGTCTTTTCCAATGATGATGGATTACTCGTGGGTGCTATTAGAATCAGGCCAGCGTATCTTCCTAACGCATGGCCATTTGTACAACACCAATAAACGCTCTGCGTTGAAGGCGGGCGATATCATTGCACACGGTCATACCCATATTCCTGTCGCCGAATACCAAGATGACATCTTTATCTTTAACCCTAGCTCGGTGACATTCCCACGAGAGGGACACGCGGCAAGCTATGGCATCTATGAAAACAATACCTTCAAAGTCATTAGCCTTGAAGGTGATGTTCTCGTGAGTGGTCAGCTTTAAATCATTGGATCGGCTGTGAAAGGCTTATTTTGAGTCCACGTGGCCGAGATCTCTGTCTGGAGCAATGATGTTTCGTACTCTTTGCTTCAGAACTTTCGCCTCTGGAAAACCGTCATCTGCTTTTCTTTCCCAAATCTGCACACCATTACAAAAGATTTCGAACCTGCCTCCTGTGTCTGGGTGTAAGCTCACTTGTTCAATTTCTTCGCTGAAGGTATGCAGTAGCTCTTGGCATAACCAACTAGAGCGAAGCATCCAATTGCATTGACGGCAATAGTGTATCGCGATTGTGGCTTTTGTTGCTGTCTCTTTCGCTGGCGCCAGATTAGGTTGTTCCGTTTTCATGGTTAATCCTTAAAATGCTACATCCGTAATTTGATACCAACGGCTAACAAAAAAGGGGCTTCATGCCCCTTTTTTCTATTGGTTTACCGTTTCATGGTATTCAGCTATTCATAAACAGTAAATAGCGATCCAATCTTAGTTTGAAAACAATACGGTAGAACCATGATTTAAGCTAGTCAGTAGCAGTGCCTTCGGGTTAACAATATCAATTCGACGGCTCTGTTCTGCATCCATCTTGATAACCTGAGTGATTAGGTTTAGCTGCTCTTCAGAGAAATCTTGGCGCTGGGCCGAAGTCACATCCTTAAACTCAGTAGGAGAGACAAGTAAGTAGTTGTCATTGATATCCCATTGACCCGTCTCTGAAATGTTGATCACATTCGCCGGTGCAGTTTGTGTGCTATATAGCCTAACTATCGACATTCTTAAGTAAGTGCCATTAGGTAAGTATTTTGCGTTGGAAGATAGTTCAACCTTACGAAGTGGGCCAATCGAGTCAGCTTGTTTGTTGTCAGTGATAAGAGTCACCATTTTTGACTGCCACTCGTGCTGAGTAAGTAGTCGCTCGACTTTTGCATCACTTCCCCAATACAACCAACCACTTAGGAATGCAGAAAGGACCAGTAAAATAATGGATACTTTTAATTTCATATTACTGATTACCTTTACATATGTCGTTTAAATCCGCCTGGTTAGCGTAAATTCTAAGGGTTACATTTTCACTCGAATATTCTTGAGGGTGAATATAGTTAAGAGCAAGATTATTGGTTTGACCGCCTGTCGCAATCACTTCAGCTGGCTTTAGCATTCCTGTGTGATTGGTATTGTAATGCAACACACATTTTTCTATGGCTGGTAGCCAACTGGATAGATCAGGGTGATTGATTGGTGATTGTACTTTCACGCCGTCAACCTCAGCTAACGTGCGAAACTCTGATTCTGCAGGATTAGTAAACGTCAAAACCAGAATAGGCATGATGAAAGCTGCAAGCAGTAACGAAAACGTTAGCCATTTATTGTTGTTGGTCGAAGCTAAAACGGGCGTTATGGTTGGCTCGACCTCAACTTTTGTCTCTTGAATTTTCGTGATTGGTGTTAGTTCTATGGTTTCAGATGCGATATCTTCGGTCGTCGTAGTATGTGCAAATGTCAAGATTGGTTCGACGTCATTTTCTGCAATTTCAGTCATCATTGACTGGTCACTTGATGAAAGTGGTGCAGAACGCTCAACAGTGGCAATAAATTGGTAACCCCGTTTTGGAACGGTCTTAACGAACTCTGGAGATTTGGTCGAGTCTTTCAGCATCTTTCTCAGTGTCGATACTGCTTGCGTTAAGCTTGAGTCATCGACCTCAAAGCCTTGGTCTCGCCAAACATATTCGTGCAATTCATTGCGAGTGATAACTTCATTGGGCCTTTCTGACAGCATTAGGAGAATGCGGCTTTCATTGCTACCAAGACGTACGACTTCGCCGTCGCTCATTTGGTCAACAAGTGAATTGCTATTTGGATCGAATACGAACCGCTGTGCGAGAATAAACTTTGTGCCGATATTGCTCATTGAATTCTTCTATTTTTGGATGATTTTGGGTGCGAAATAGACAAATTAGAGGTGAAGTTCGTCTGATTCTTCACCAAATTATGGCTTCTTTTATGTTCTTTTATATTTATCAGGCTCAAGGATAATAAAAACAGATCAAAAAAACAGTGTTTTTATGATTTTTGACCTTGAATTTACAATTGTCATCCTCATGTTAATGAACATATGAGAGGTATTCAATATAACGCCCCTGTATTTGTTCAACATAAAGTATAGATGTTTTGGAGTAAAAATGAGCGAAACGGCAACGCAAAATAAAGAGACTCGTGGCTTTCAATCTGAAGTAAAACAGCTACTTCATCTGATGATTCACTCACTGTATTCAAACAAAGAAATTTTCCTACGAGAGTTGATTTCTAACGCATCTGACGCGGCTGACAAGCTTCGTTTTCAAGCGCTATCGAATGGTGACCTCTACCAAGGTGACGCGGATCTAGGTGTTAAACTGTCGTTTAATGCGGAAGCAAATACTTTAACGATTTCTGACAACGGTATCGGCATGAGCCGCGACAACGTTATTGAGCATTTAGGTACGATTGCTAAGTCAGGCACTGCAGACTTTTTCTCAAAGTTGTCTGAAGATCAGAGCAAAGACTCTCAGCTGATCGGTCAATTTGGTGTTGGTTTTTATTCTGCATTTATCGTGGCAGACGCAGTAACTGTTCGCACTCGTGCAGCGGGCCTAGCGAGCAATGAAGCCGTTCAATGGCACTCTGCAGGTGAAGGTGATTACACCATTGAAGACATCACTAAAGAGTCTCGCGGTACCGACATCATTCTTCATATGCGTGAAGACGGCAAAGAGTTCTTAAATGAATGGCGTTTGCGTGAAGTGATCGGTAAATACTCTGACCACATCGGTATCCCGGTTTCTATCTTCACAGCCGTGAAAGATGACGAAGGTAAAGACACCGAAGAGAAACATTGGGAACAGATCAATAAGGCGCAAGCGCTTTGGACTCGTAATAAATCTGATATCGAGAAAGAAGAGTACCAAGAGTTTTACAAGCACGTATCTCACGACTTTGCTGATCCACTAACCTGGAGCCACAACAAGGTTGAAGGTAAGAACGATTACACAAGCCTGCTTTACATCCCAGCGAAAGCACCTTGGGACATGATGAACCGTGACCACAAGAGTGGCTTGAAACTTTACGTGCAGCGTGTATTCATCATGGATGACGCAGAGCAGTTCATGCCATCTTACATGCGTTTCGTTCGTGGCTTGATTGACTCAAACGATCTGCCATTGAACGTGTCTCGTGAAATCCTGCAAGACAACAAGGTAACTCAGTCTCTTCGTGGCGCATGTACCAAGCGTGTACTGACTATGCTTGAGCGCATGGCGAAGAATGACAATGATAAGTACCTAGAGTTTTGGAAAGAGTTCGGCCTAGTATTGAAAGAAGGCCCGGCTGAAGATATGGCGAACAAAGAGAAGATCGCTGGTCTACTTCGTTTCTCGTCAACGGAAGTGGATTCTGCTGAACAAACCATCAGCCTAGAATCTTACGTTGAGCGCATGAAAGAAGGCCAAGATAAGATTTACTACCTGACAGCAGATAGCTACGCTGCCGCTAAGAACAGCCCACACTTGGAGCAGTTCAAAGCTAAAGGTATTGAAGTGGTTCTAATGTACGATCGTATTGATGAGTACGTAATGAACTACCTGACTGACTTCGACGGTAAACAGTTCCAATCGATCACTAAAGCAGGCTTAGACCTAAGCAAGTTTGAAGGTGAAGAAGAGAAAGAGAAGCAAAAAGAGACAGAAGAAGAGTTCAAATCTGTTGTAGAGCGCACTCAATCTTACCTAGGTGGTCGTGTTAAAGAAGTTCGTACGACCTTCAAGCTAGCAACAACACCTGCGGTTGTTGTGACTGACGACTTCGAAATGGGCACGCAAATGGCGAAGCTTCTTGAAGCTGCGGGTCAAGCGGCACCGGAAGTGAAGTACATCTTCGAGATTAACCCTGAGCACGCACTGGTTAAACAAATGGCTGACGAAGCAGACGAGCAAGCGTTTGGTCGTTGGGTTGAGTTGCTACTTGGTCAAGCGATGCTGGCTGAAAAGGGCTCAATGGAAGATCCGTCACAATTCTTGGGTGCAATCAACGAGCTACTAACAAAGCGTTAGTCTTTCGACTTTAGGTTAAGCCAACAATTACAATAAAAAGCTCGCAAATGCGGGCTTTTTTTATGAACGTCGTTGAAAATTGACCTAACGTGGTCAACGTCACCGTTATCGTCACAACAAATGTTGTCGATGCATTCTTTAGTCGTAAATTCAGCCAAATTGAATATTAATGTGATAGAATGCTCGACCTAATCAGCTGGGGCTAAGAAGCGACTATTCCAGTTGTATGATTTTTAAACGTTATACCGAAACTTACCGTTTTGCTTCTGTTCACAGTTTTGCTTAGCCTCAATGGTTACTTAACGCTTTCTGTTCATCCTAAAAATGAGCAAGAATGGAGGGATAGTGAGCTTCGGTATAAATCATAATTTTATAAGAGGATTAAACATGCGCATCATTCTTCTAGGTGCTCCTGGCGCGGGTAAAGGTACTCAAGCTAACTTCATCATGAACAAATTTGGTATCCCTCAAATTTCAACTGGTGACATGCTACGTGCTGCTATCAAAGCGGGTACTGAGCTTGGTAAGCAAGCAAAATCAGTAATCGACGCTGGTCAGCTAGTTTCTGATGAAATTATCCTTGGTCTTATCAAAGAGCGTATCGCTCAAGATGACTGTGAGAAAGGTTTCCTACTAGACGGTTTCCCACGCACAATCCCACAAGCTGATGGCCTAAAAGAAATGGGCATCGCTGTTGATTACGTTGTTGAATTTGACGTAGCTGACGATGTGATTGTTGAGCGTATGGCTGGTCGTCGTGCTCACCTTCCTTCTGGTCGTACATACCACACTGTGTACAATCCGCCTAAAGAAGAAGGTAAAGATGACGTAACGGGTGAAGACCTAGTGGTACGTGATGACGACAAAGAAGAAACAGTTCGTGCACGTCTAGGTGTATACCACGATCAAACAGCTCCGCTAATCTCTTACTACGGTAAAGAAGCTGAAGCAGGCAACACTCAGTACCTTAAGTTTGATGGTACTAAGCAAGTTGCTGAAGTTAGTGCAGAACTTGAGAAAGCACTAGCATAATTGGCTAACAGCCAGTTTTAGAATTTGATATATTGGAAGCGACCTTAAGGGTCGCTTTTTTTGTTTCAATTTTTAGTACGATACCAATCTAGATAATTTGATTGCACATGATTCAGAACGGTTCAGACCCGATGGCAGTGGCTAGCAATTGAGAGTGGATGTTGTGTATCTCATATGAAGAGTGATTATTCAGACTTTCATTGAGGCGCAATGATCTTAAACTTATGCAGATTAGTATATTACTTTCCAGAAAATCACATATTGGTCTCAGGTATCTATGGAAAATAATAAAAAGCAGGGTGTTTTACTGGTGAACTTAGGAACTCCAGATTCGGCGACCCCCGCTGGCGTTCGTCGATTTTTGAGTGAATTCTTACACGACAAGCGAGTTGTAAACCTAACGCGTTGGCTTTGGTGTCCTATATTACATGGGGTGATTTTACCGATTCGCTCGCCTAAAGTTGCTAAGCTGTATCAGTCTGTCTGGATGGATGAAGGCTCACCACTGCTTGTGTACTCTCAAAGACAAGCTGAAAAGCTCCAGAAGAAGCTAGAGATGCCTGTTGCACTGGGTATGACCTATGGCAACCCAAGCCTAAAGACTGGTGTTGAGCAACTGATGGAGCAGGGCGTTGAGGACATCATCGTACTGCCTTTATATCCGCAGTACTCTGGTACAACCACAGCGGCGGTTTCTGATGGTTTAACCAAAGCCTTTAAGCAGATGCCAGTTATCCCGAGCTATCGCTTTATTCGCGACTACTACGCGCACCCAAGCTATGCCAAAGCATTGGCTGAAAGCGTCCGCAGTCATTGGGATAAAAATGGCAGAGCCGATCATTTAGTGTGTTCTTTCCACGGTATTCCGAAGCGACTGGCTGATGAAGGCGATATCTACCCTCAGCATTGTGAAGCGACAACAAAGCTGCTTGCGGCAGAGTTAGGTTTGTCAGCGGACGATATCACAATGACATACCAATCGCGATTTGGTCGAGAAGAGTGGTTGAAGCCATACACTGACGAGACACTTGAATCACTGCCGAGTAAAGGCATCAAGAAGATCGACATTATGGCACCTGCCTTTTCGGTTGACTGTTTGGAAACGTTGGAAGAGATTTCAGACCAGTGTAAAGAGACTTTCATTGACGCTGGTGGTTCGGACTTTAGCTACATTATGTGTCTGAACGACAGAGATTCGCACATCGATATGATGGCAGAGTTAGTGGCGCTGTATCGCTAACAGATGCTGAGCCTTGATTATGACTTATCGTTAGCATTAAGGCGCATAATACAAATAACAAAAGGGCTGCTCATTGAGCAGCCCTTTTTGATCAGGATATTTCGTTTTGAAACAGCTTGAGAGTTAAGCCGCAGATGTCTCTGTTGCTTGCTTAGCTTTAGGCTCTGCTTCAAGCGTCATGTTGGTTTCTACGCCGTGCATCCATGACACAAGCTTACCAGCACAAAGCAGCAGTAATATGCCACTCACCGTTGCTGTGATAGCAATACCACTGAAGATTGACATAGCACCAAGCTCACCAACGTGAGAACCAACCAGGCCTGCCACGTAGTTTGCCACCGCATTGAAGCCAAACCATGCACCCATCATCAATGATGCTAGGCGAAGCGGAGCTAACTTAGTGACCAACGACAGGCCAATAGGAGATAGACAAAGCTCACCAAGGGTATGGAAGAAGAAAGCGCCGACTAGCCATAGCATTGATGTTTTCACTGTTAGGTCACCGCCTTGCTCCATTACCGCGCCCATCATGCACACAAAGCCCAGTGCTAAGAAGAACAATGCCATTGCAAACTTCACAGGAGAGTTGGGTTCACGCTTACCCAGTTTCACCCAGAACGCAGCAATGATTGGAGCAAGTGTAATGATGAAGAATGGGTTCAAAGATTGGAACCACGCAGCAGGAACTTCAAAGCCACCAATCATACGGTCAGTATATTGTTGAGTGTAGATGTTCATTAGGCCGCCAGCTTGTTCAAAGCCCGCCCAGAATACAATCACGAACAGACCCATGATAAGAATCACTTTTAGTCTGTCGAACTCTTCTTTGGTCAGTGGCGCTTTTTCTTTAGATTTGTTCAGTGCTTTCGCTCTTGCAGCAGCAGGTACAGAACCGATGTTGCCTAACCAAGACTGAGCCATTGTCACTTGCATGATCAAGCTAATAACCATACCAATACCAGCGGCTAGGAAACCTGCTTTCCAACCGAATGAATCGACAGCAGCACCTGAAATTAAGCCACCAAGCAGCGCACCTAAGTTGATGCCCATGTAGAAAATGGTGAAAGCACCGTCACGGCGGTTATCGCCTTCTTGGTACAGATCGCCAACCATGGTTGAGATGTTCGGCTTAAACATACCGTTACCACTGATTAGCAGTGCTAAACCAAGGTACAGAGCGTTCACTTGGTCTAAACCGATGAAGCCGTTAGGTAGAGCCAGTGTAAATTGGCCAAGTGCCATTAATACACCGCCAATCAGAATTGATTTACGCTGACCTAGGTAGTTATCGGCAATCCAGCCACCAATTAATGGTGTGATGTAGACTAAACCGGTGTAAATACCGTAGAGATCGAGTGCGTCTTTCGTTGACCAACCCAGTCCACCGTTGAGGGTAGTGTCAGTCAAAAATAAGACAAGGATGGCGCGCATCGCATAGTAAGAGAAACGTTCCCATAGCTCTGTGCTAAAAAGTAGAAATAGGCCTCTAGGGTGGCCAAAGATGTTGTGGTTGCTTGGCATAAGTTTTACTAATTTTAGGTATTAAAAGATTTTATAGTCATTCATGTATACACAGTGGGATAAAAGTCTGCAATAGACGTATTTTATGGTTGCGACAACTTGGTTTAGCTAAGGTATTGATATTAATCATCTTTACTTTTAATGTTGCCCATTTTAAGTGTGCTGCAAACTAATTTTCCAGATTTGAGCTGGTTGGTTAATAACCTTTATTAAAGTCGTGTTGAATAAAAATCTTTAGATGCATTGCTCTGGTGTATCATTTTGAGTTTAAAGGGAGTGGTGTGCTCATTAGGTGGGGTATACATATGCTTACAACAATGAGTCTTTTGATCTCTAAATGATCTCTGTACAATGCTTAACCACTCCGACACCTATAACTTTTTGTTGATAAATTGGTCTGCTACGCATTATTTTTCGTTAGCAACGATTCATTTTATTAATGGCGATTCAACCGTTTTAGGCATGTGGTAAAATATCTAAAAATATAAAATGGCTAGTTAAATGAAACGTTGGTATTTGCTTTACTGTAAGCGTGGTGATCAAAAACGCGCTCAGCAGCACTTAGAGAATCAGGGGGTAGAGTGCTTTTACCCTCAAATAGAAGTCAAAAAGGTGGTGAGAGGGAAAGAAAAGCAGGTCAAAGAACCGCTGTTTCCGTCTTACATCTTTGTTCGCTTCGATTATGAGCAAGGTCCTAGCTTCACGACCGTTCGTTCAACACGTGGCGTTGTGGACTTTATTAAGTTCGGTTCACTGCCGCACGAGGTCCAAGGAGACTTGGTGTTTGAACTTAAAGAGTTTGAGAAGTGCTGCAGTAACGAAGTGGAAGATTGTTGTGTTGAGTTTGAATCTGGACAGGTAGTTAAGATTCAGAGTGGCCAATTTGCTGGGGTTGAAGCTATTTTCGATCAGAAAGACGGTGAGGCTCGATCGATTATGCTGGTGAAAATGATCAGCCAAGTCGTTCCAATCAGTATTGAGAACGAAGCACTACAAGCTCGCGCATAACTGCAGTAATAAAAATAGGCTTAAAACAAAAGGCGCATAATGCGCCTTTTTTAGTCTTTAGGATTTGTTCAAAACGCTCTAAGCGTTGTAAGCATCGTTGTGAACGGCTTGTACTGCACGGCCTGATGGGTCGACACAGTTTTTGAATGACTCATCCCACTCAATCGCTTTCGCTGATGAACAAGCAACTGAAGGACCACCAGGTACACACTCTGCCGCAGATTCTAGAGGGAATAGCTCCTCAAAGATTTCACGGTAAACATAACCTTCTTTGGTTGTTGGCGTGTTGTAAGGGAAACGGAACTTAGCAGCTTCCATTTGTTGATCCGTTACTTTTGCTTCAGCCGTTGCTTTCAATGTATCAATCCAATCGTAGCCAACACCATCAGAGAACTGCTCTTTTTGACGCCATGCGATTGAATCTGGTAGGTAGTCTTCAAAACACTCACGCAGGATGTGTTTCTCCATCTTACCGTTACCGCACATCTTATCTTCAGGGTTCAGACGCATTGCGACATCGATGAACTCTTTATCCAAGAATGGTACACGGCCTTCAACACCCCATGCCGCTAGCGATTTGTTTGCACGAGCACAGTCGAACATGCTTAGAGCAAGCAGTTTACGTACTGTCTCTTCGTGGAACTCTTTCGCGTTTGGCGCTTTATGGAAGTACAGGTAACCACCAAAGATTTCATCAGCACCTTCACCTGAAAGTACCATCTTGATGCCCATCGCTTTGATCTTACGAGCCAGCAAGTACATTGGCGTTGATGCACGAATCGTCGTTACATCGTAAGTTTCGATATGGTAGATAACGTCACGGATTGCGTCTAGGCCTTCCTGAATAGTGTAAGTCATCTCATGGTGCACAGTTCCGATCTTGTCCGCAACTTCACGAGCAGCGATAAGGTCTGGTGCGCCTTCAAGACCAACAGCGAACGAGTGCAGTTGTGGCCACCAAGCTTCAGATTGCTCATCATCTTCGATACGCATTGCCGCAAAGCGTTTTGCAACTGCTGAAGTAATTGATGAATCCAGGCCACCAGATAGAAGTACACCGTAAGGAACGTCAGTCATTAGTTGACGTTTAACGGCTGCTTCTAGCGCTTCAGTCAGTTCTTCTTTGCTTGTGCTGTTGCCTTGTACCGCAGCGTACTCGTTCCAATCGCGGATGTAGTAGCGTTGAGGTTCAGCATCTTTCGAAGAGTAGAAGCTACCTGGAGGGAATTCACTGATCGTCTTACATACTTCAACCAATGCTTTCATCTCTGAAGCCACGTAGTAGTTGCCGTGCTCATCGTAACCTTGGTAAAGCGGGATGATACCAATATGGTCGCGGCCCACTAGGTACTCGTCTTTCTCTTCGTCGTATAAAACGAATGCGAAAATACCGTTAAGCTCTTCTAGAAGGTCTGCACCCATCTCTTGGTATAGCGCTAGGATAACTTCACAGTCAGAATCAGTCTGGAACTGGTACTTATCTTCATAGCGTGCACGAAGTTCTTTGTGGTTATAAATTTCACCGTTTACTGCAAGAATGTGCTTTTTGTCTTGACTGTATAGTGGTTGAGCACCACTGTTCAAGCCAACAATAGCAAGACGTTCATGAGCAAGGATTGCTTTTTCACCAGCATAGATACCAGACCAGTCTGGACCACGGTGACGAAGCTTCTTAGACATTTCTAAAGCAATAGGGCGAAGTGCTGCGGCATCACTTTTAATGTCGAGAATGCCAAATACTGAACACATAGAACTTCCTTTTAAATAATTTCCAAATCAACTGCATTCAATTTGCCATTCTGGCTAAAAAAAGCAACCGGATGTGAGCAAAAAAATAATATAAAGGGTGTTCTGTTAGAAATTATCTAATTTTTATGTGCTTTTGGTGTGTGATGTTTAATTGCGGTTGGTTTTTTAAACAAAAACCTCTCAAAAGTGCGATAAATAGGCAGTTTTGAGAGGTTTAGTTGAACACTGTCTAATACTAGATTTTATTGATATTTGGATTTAACTGTTCGCAAACGTGGCGAGCAAAACCACTACCAGCCTCGCTGTAAATGTTAAATGCCGCATCAACGCCATTCTCTTTCAGTGTTTCGAGTTGATCGGGATATTCAGCAATAGCCGCAATTTGGCCTTTAAAGTTACGTGACTTTAATTGTTCTAAAGCGGTTTGATTACCTTGGTGGTGAGGCATTGCCAAAATCACCAGCTTTACGTTTGCTGTATCTAGAATTCGCTCCCAGAAATCTGGGTCAGTCGCGTCGCCAGAAATCACGTTTCTGCCTTGGCTTCTGTGGTTGTGCGCGGCTTCTTCACGCACTTCTACACCTAGGCTGACCTTGCCATAGCGAGTACGTAATTCGTCATAAGCACCGGTACCAATTCGGCCCATACCTAGAATAAGCACTTGGGCACGACCAGGGTCAATTCGCTTATCACGTCGGTGAAGCTTTTCTGACGCATGCTCTTTTAGCCATTTACCTGACTGCTGATAAAGCTTATGACCAGCTCGGTTTAAAGGAGCAGCGATTAGAAAAGACAGTGAAACTGCAATGGCAACGGCAACTAAGATATCACCCGACATCCAACCCATCTTGAAGGCGAGACCACCAACGATGAGGCCAAACTCGCTATAGTTAAACAGTGATAGCGAGGCAAGTAGAGACGTTCGAACACGGAACTTGAAGCGGTTGAGTACCAAGAAGTAGAGAACACCTTTCACTGGCAGCATCAGCAAGAACAAGATTGCGAGCATAAAGCCTTGAATGGTTGGTTGCTCTGACAGACCAATATTCAAGAAGAAACAGACAAGGAAAAGTTCTTTAAGGTTAAACAGCGACTTTGATAATTCTGAGGCTTTTGGGTGACCAGCAAGTAACATACCTAGAACAAGAGCCCCCAAGTCTGGTTTCACACCAACCAAATGGAATAAACCAGCACCGACGACTAATGCGAAGAAGATGCCGGAAAGAACCAGCATCTCACCGTGACCAACCCAATCGAGCACTTTGTAGAACAGTGGGCGTAATAAGGGTAGGGCAAACAGAGCAATTGCATACCACTCAGGTATTTTGCCCGTAGAAGCCGTTAAGAATACTACGGCGAAGATATCCTGCATGACCAAGATACCAATCGCTAACGTTCCGTAGGTCGCATTCATTTCGCCTTTCTCTTGCAGAGTCTTAACCGCAAATACAGTACTAGAGAATGAAAGAGCAAAACCGAGCAGAACGATCTGTTCTACCGACATGGCAGCTAGCGATGAAATACCTAAGAACTTAAAGCCAAACAGGGCGACGGCGAAAAACAGAGTGGACAAAAGGTTGTGGATTGTCGCGCCAGCCCAGATCTCTTTAGAGAGTAGGGTTTTGATATCGAGCTTTAAGCCGATAGTAAATAGAAGCAGCGTGACACCAAGGTCAGCTAAAGTAATGATGGTGTCATTGGTTTCAAAGCCAAAGGCAAAAAGCCCAAAGCCTGCAACCAAAAAACCAACTAATGGGGGAAGGTGACACTTTAAAGCAATAAATCCTGCGATAAACGCAGTGGATATTAATATAAGTTCCATAACTTGTTGTTGTAGTTCCCTAGCTTAAAAAAACGGGCCGTGTTTATACAAACACGGCCCGCGGAAAATCAGAATTGTTTTCTCTAGTCTTCGAGAAGCTTCTGCAGTAACACGCCGTTAAGCATGGCGCGCTTAATCATAGCAAAAGCTCCCATCGTAGGATGTTTATCGATTTGTGATGCTACAATAGGCAGGCCGCTATGGAAAGTCGTTAACGACTGATTCTCTACATTGCGCTTAATTGCAGGAAAAACAATCTCTTGTGCCTTGGTAATATCACCAGCAATGATAACTTTTTGAGGGTTAAATAAGTTAATCGTCATCGCGATAGCCTTACCTAACTGGTTTCCTACTCGAACTAAGCTTTGCTTGGCTAGCTCATCACCATTAATCGCGTGGTCACAAACGTCTTGAATCGTAATATGCTCAAGCTCTGTTAAAGAAGACTCATAGCCTTGTTTAATCAGCTTCTGCACGCGTTCAACGATAGCTGGGTTTGCCGCTACTGTTTCAAGACAGCCGAAGTTACCACATTGGCATTGCTCGCCTAGCGGATCAATTTGGATATGACCAATTTCACCCACATTACGGTTATGACCTAGGAAAACCTGACCATTAACGATAATACCTGCACCTGTACCACGGTGAACACTGACCAAAATAGAATCTTGGCTATCTTTACTTGCACCGAAGTAGTGCTCAGCAAGCGCCATTCCACGAACATCGTTACCAACAAAACAAGCAACATGGAATGTATCGCGAATAATGTCGCTTAATGCGAGGTTATCGATGTCGGTATTCGGCATGTACTCAACAACACCGGTCGTTGGGTTAACCAAGCCTGGAAGCGTGACACCAATAGCAATCAGTTGATCGATCTTTGGTTGATGCTCAGCAATGAAAGCTTTGAGGTTATTGACCAAGCCTTGGGTAAGGTCTGATTGGTCTGAATAATTCAGGTCTTGCTGTTGGAAAGCCAATTCACGACCACCAAGGTCATGCAGGCTTATTTGAATGTAGTCTCGACCCAAACGCACAGCAACAGAATGAAAAGGCTCTACTTCTGTGGTTAGGGAGATAGCGCGTCTACCGCCAGTAGACGCTTGCTGCGCAACCTCTTTAATTAGGCCGCGCTCTAAAAGTTGGCGGGTAATTTTTGTAACACTTGCCGGTGCGAGTTGGCTTACATCAGCCACTTGTATACGACTGATAGGCCCCTGTTGGTCTATAAGTCGGTATACCGCCGCACTGTTTAGTTGTTTAACTAAGTCTACGTTACCTATTTGTCCGCCATTCATACTTAATTGTGCTCGTATTGTCCGTTAACAACAGTCGCTTTAACGTTAAAGTCTCGGTCAAATACAGCTAGGTTTGCAACCATGCCTTTTTTGATTCGACCTAGCTTGCTTTCTACACCGATAGCCGTAGCTGGGTATAGCGTAGCCATGCGAAGAGCTTCGTCTAAAGCGATACCAGCGTGCTCAACTGTATTCTGAACTGCTTCAATCATAGTCAGAGCTGAGCCGCCCAGTGTGCCGTTTTCATCAACACACTTACCATCACGGTAATATACTTTCTTACCGACAAAAATAAAGTATTCCATGTCAGCACCTGCAGGAGCTGTGGCATCCGTCACTAATACCAACTTTTCTCCCTTGATTTTATGCGCAATTCTGATGTTTGCGTAATCAACGTGGAAGCCGTCGGCAATAATGCCAGCGTAAACCTCAGGAGTATCGTAAATCGCGCCAACAACGCCAGGCTCACGACCAACCATCGGCGTCATTGCATTGAACAGGTGAGTGGCGAACGTGATACCAGATTCGAAACCTTGACGCGCTTCTGCGTAAGTTGCGTTGGTGTGGCCGATAGAAACGACAACGCCAGCTTTGTGCAGGCGTTCGATGTGTTCAGGGTCGTTAAGCTCTGGAGCCAATGTTACTTTTGCAACAAGGTCACGGTTCTCACAGATAAGCTCAATCATTTCGTTGTCAGATTTACGAATGTGATCGACGCTATGGATGCCTTTTTTCGCAACGTTTAGGTAAGGGCCTTCAAGGTGCAGACCTAAAGATTGGTTTTGGTACTGGTTATGGTATTCACGAGCTGCCGTAATAACCGCACGCATATCTTCGTCTGAAGAGGTGATAAGCGTTGGTAGGAAGCTAGTACAGCCAGATTTCAGGTTTGCTTTGTGCATGATCTGCATGGTTTCTGCAGTGATCTCATCGTTAAGCATTACACCGCCACAACCATTCAGTTGTAGGTCAATGAAACCTGGGCTTAGGTTTGCTCCGTCTAGGTCGCGAAGCTCGATTCCTTCTGGCAATTCAGAGATAGGACAGACTTTTTTGATCAGTTCGTTTTCGATTACAACAGCATGATCGGTTAGAACATCACTACCAGTGTAAATTTTACAGTTACTTAGCGCGTACATAGTCAGCTAATCCTTATTTCGTGAGATCTTTTAAATTCGTTCGTTACCTAAATGCGGACTTAGTTTGCGAGCATCATTTACGTAACGATTTATCTTTTATGGGCAAACGGCTTCAAAATGATAAGCGATTTAAGTTGTTGAAAAACATATGAACAATTGATTTTTATTATACATTTAGGTCCATCAATAATGATTATTTACGGTGCTCTATAAGCCCGGAGTTACCATCTTTTTGCCTAATGATTAGATTTGGATTTTATCCATAAATGTTCATTTTTTTGAATGATAAAATAAGTTTTATGATCTCGCTAGCAAAAACCTCTGGATTTGGTAAAAACTGGTGATTAGGATCACAAATGGTAAGGTTTTAATTTGCGGAGCAAAATTAATTGAATACACTGAATAGGACTAAATTGAGCGACTAAAATAAGTTTCTCAAACGAATTCTAAAAAATCCTATAGGGGGAAACAACTGGTGAATATTCTAGGATATGCGCAGAAGCTTGGTAAGGCGTTAATGCTACCAATCGCAACGCTTCCGATTGCGGCATTGCTGCTACGTCTGGGTCAACCAGACTTACTCGATATCGCATTCATGGCATCTGCTGGTAACGCAATCTTCAGTCAACTACCATTATTGTTTGGTTTGGGTATAGCTATTGGTCTTTCTAAAGACGGTAACGGCGCAGCAGGTCTTGCTGGTGCAGTTGCTTACTTTGTTCTGACAGCAACCGCAACAAACATCGATGCTAGTGTAAATATGTCATTCTTCGGCGGTATCTTTGCAGGTATCATCGCAGGTCACTCTTACAATGCATTCCACGCGACTCGTCTTCCAGAGTGGCTAGCATTCTTCTCTGGCAAACGTCTAGTTCCTATTATGGCTGGTCTATTTGCTCTAGTTGCTGGCGCAATCTTTGGTGTTGTATGGCCTGCTGTTCAATCTGGTCTAGATGCACTTGCTCACGCAGTTTCAACGTCTGGCGCTATCGGTCAATTTGTTTACGGTACTCTTAACCGTGCACTTATCCCAGTAGGTCTACACCATGTACTGAACTCGTACTTCTGGTTCGGTATGGGCTCTTGTCAAGAGATCGTAGTTGCTGCAGAAGGCTTCTCTCAACTTTGTGTTGACCCTGCACTAGCTAAAACTTTAGTTGTTGGTCAAGAGTACACATTTGAATTTGCTAACTCAGTTAACCCAGAAATTGTTGCAACTGTTAAAGAAGTAACTGAAACAGTTAAATCTGGCGACCTACACCGTTTCTTCGGCGGCGATAAAGGCGCTGGCGTATTCATGAACGGTTTCTTCCCAGTAATGATGTTCGGTCTACCAGGTGCTGCACTTGCAATGTACCTAGCTGCTCCTGCTGAAAAACGTAGCCAAGTTGGTGGCGCACTATTCTCAGTTGCATTCTGTTCATTCCTAACAGGTATCACAGAGCCGCTAGAATTCATGTTCGTATTCCTAGCTCCTGCTCTATACGCAATGCACGCTGTATTTACAGGTTTGTCTCTAGTAGTTGCTAACATGTTTGGTACTCTGCACGGTTTCGGTTTCTCTGCTGGTCTTATCGACTTCGTATTGAACTGGGGTCTAGCAACTAAACCATTCGTACTACTACTAATCGGTCTTGGCTTCGGTGCTCTATACTTCTTCACTTTCTCTTTCGCAATCCGCGCTTTCAACTTGAAATCGCCAGGTCGTGAAGATGATGACGAAGCTGTTGCAGCTCCTGCTGGTGAAGCACCAAAGGGCGACCTTGCACGTCAATACCTTAAAGCTCTAGGTGGTCACGACAACCTAACTTCAATCGACGCTTGTATCACTCGTCTACGTCTAACTCTTAAAGACCGCTCTGTTGCAGATGAAGTTGTTCTTAAGAAACTTGGTGCTAAAGGTGTGGTTAAACTAGGTGAAAACAACCTACAGGTTATCCTAGGCCCACTAGCTGAAATCGTAGCTGGCGAAATGAAAGCTATTGGTGCAGGCGAAGACCTATCTGATGTAAAACTTCCACAGTAAGGGAAGTACTTAATTAAGACGTAAAGTTACTCTTAAGTAAGTGTCAAATTGAAAGCCTCCCACACGGGAGGCTTTTTTGTGCCTGCAGTTTAAGACCAGCGAACACGGTTCGTTCTATTCTTCATCGAATAGCAGAAATAATCGCAATTAACGGACGGTTCTTATTGTGCAAAGGCTAAGAATTGTGGATGATTAGCAACAATGATCTTTCTATCTTTGACTGGCGCTATAAGCGACCGTTTTCTTGGGGACGAAAGATAACTTTCTCTGACAATACTAAATACATAGAGGTGCTATAGATGAGTGAAGCTGAGGCTCGTCCATCGAATTTCATTCGCCAAATTATTGATAAAGATTTAGCGGATGGTACACACAGTAGCGTGCATACTCGTTTCCCGCCGGAGCCAAATGGCTACCTGCACATTGGTCACGCTAAATCTATTTGCTTGAACTTTGGTATTGCTCAGGACTACCAGGGACAATGTAATCTTCGTTTCGATGATACAAACCCTGAAAAAGAAGACGTTGAATACGTTGAGTCAATTAAGAATGATGTAAGCTGGTTAGGCTTCGAATGGTCTGGTGATATTTGCTACTCATCAAACTACTTCGATACGCTTTACGCTTATGCTGTGGAATTAATTAATAAAGGCTTAGCGTATGTTGACGAGCTAAGTCCTGATCAAATCCGTGAGTACCGTGGCACGCTAAAAGAGCCAGGTAAAGCGAGCCCATACCGTGACCGCAGCCCAGAAGAGAACCTAGCGTTGTTTGAAAAAATGCGTGACGGTGGCTTCGAAGAAGGTAAAGCGTGTCTACGTGCTAAGATCGACATGAGCTCTTCGTTCATGGTTATGCGCGATCCTGTTATCTACCGTGTTCGTTTTGCTCACCACCATCAAACGGCTGACAAGTGGTGCATTTACCCAATGTACGACTTTACTCACTGTATCTCTGATGCGCTGGAAGGTATTACGCACTCTATCTGTACGCTTGAATTCCAAGATAACCGTCGTTTGTACGATTGGGTTCTAGATAACATCACGATTGACTGCCAACCTCGTCAGTACGAGTTTAGCCGCCTGAATCTTGAATATACAGTGATGTCTAAGCGTAAGCTGAACCAACTTGTGGTTGAAAACCTAGTTCAAGGTTGGGATGACCCACGCATGCCTACTATTTCTGGCCTACGTCGTCGTGGTTTTACTTCAAGCTCGATTCGTGAATTCTGTAAGCGTATTGGTGTAACTAAGCAAGAGAACATGATTGAGTTCGGTTCACTTGAATCTTGCATCCGTGATGATCTGAACGAAAATGCACCTCGTGCAATGGCTGTTCTGGATCCAGTTAAGATCGTTATCGAAAACTACGAAGCAGATACAGTAGAAACGTTAACGGTTGCAAATCACCCAAACAAGCCAGAAATGGGCACTCGTGAAGTACCATTTACACGTGAAGTTTGGATTGAGCGTGATGACTTCCGTGAAGAAGCAAACAAAAAGTACAAGCGTTTGGTTCTAGGTAAAGAAGTTCGCCTGCGTGGTGCTTACGTGATCAAAGCTGAACGTATCGAAAAAGATGCAGAAGGCAACATTACGACTATCTTCTGTTCTTACGACAATGAAACATTGGGTAAGAACCCTGCAGATGGCCGCAAAGTGAAAGGCGTTATCCACTGGGTATCTGCTGATAAAGCACTGCCTGCTGAGATTCGTTTGTACGATCGTCTATTCACAGTGCCAAACCCAGCCGCTGCTGATGACTTCGCTGCAACGCTAAACCCTGAATCACTTGTTACGCTAAATGGTTTTGTTGAACCTAGCTTAGCAGAAGGTGTGGCAGAGCAAGCGTACCAGTTTGAACGTACAGGTTACTTCTGTGTGGATTCGAAAGACTCTAAAGCAGCTGCACTAGTCTTCAACCGCACGGTTGGTCTACGTGACACATGGGGTAAAACTGAAGCTTAATCGCTAAAGTGATTCGCTTTCGATAAGCACCCTAATAAAAAACCGGCTTAGAGCCGGTTTTTTGTATCTGAATAAAGTCGTCAATTATAGAATAAGTTGCGATTAATCGTCTTATGTAGTGACCATATAAAAAACGCCGGCCTAAGCCAGCGTTCTGTATTACTACTTCGCTTTATGCGCGTCTGGATTGCCTTTGCAATCTCCGTTAATGCTTTTGCCGTACAAGTACAAACTGTGGTTTGTTAGTTGCACGTTGTAACGCTGAGCAATCTCTTTCTGTCTTTCTTCGATGATGTCATCAGAGAATTCGATCACTTCGCCACAATCTAAACATACAAGGTGGTCGTGGTGGTGCTGTGTAGAAAGTTCAAATACAGACTTGCCGCCTTCGAAGTGGTGACGAGTTACAATGCCAGCGTCATCGAATTGGTTAAGTACTCGATAAACGGTTGCAAGACCGATTTCTTCACCTAGGTCGATCAGCTTCTTATATAAATCTTCAGCACTAATATGTTGGCAGTCTGGCTGTTGTAATACTTCTAAAATTTTGAGCCGTGGAAGGGTCACTTTAAGACCTGCATCTTTTAGCGCTTGATTATTGTCTGACATATACTTTCCTGTTGATGATCTGCAGCAATTAACAGAATTCAATATTAATACCATTATAGTTTAGTCAGGCATAACAATAAACCACGAACTTCAAAGGGTTACTTACTGACATCACAATCTGTTTTGTAAATTGGAAGTATCTCACTTATAGTGGAGGTACGACCAGTCAAGGTGACGGTGTTTCTGATATGAACATGGAATGTTGTTATGAATAAGCAACTCGCAAAAATATATAAACCCAACATTGTAAAATTTGCTCTTAATATTTGGCCTCCCTTTTGGGGAGCGGGTATTCGAATAGCCCACATTAGCACTGACTTTAGGGTTGTTAAGACAGTACTTAAGCTACGCTGGTGGAATAAGAACGCCAATCGTACTCAATATGGCGGCAGTATCTTTTCTCTTACCGATCCCGTTTACTCATTGATGTTAATGGGAATTTTAGGTGAACGATATTACGTTTGGGATAAAGAAGCGAGCATTAACTTCATCAAGCCGGGGCAATCGGACTTGTATGCAGATTTTGAGATAAGGCAAGGGCAGCTTGACGATATCTATCGTCAGACGCAACTCGGTGAAAAGTGTTTCCCCGAATTTATTATTCACGTGAAAGATAAGCAGGGTAATGTGGTTTCAGAAATTCAACGCACCCTCTATGTAAGAAAGAAGCCGCAATTTAGAGATGATGATGAAGCATTAGAGGCTGAGTGCTAATTAATAGATTTTAAATAGCAAAAAACCTCCTATAAGGAGGTTTTTTCATATCTACATAATGGTTATTAACTGTAACAATTAACAACCACTAGAGAATTAGTCTTCTAGCTCTGCTAGGCACATCTCTTCGTGGATTTGTTTAACCCAGTTAGATACGCGCTCATCAGTTAGCTCAGGTTGACGGTCTTCATCGATACATAGACCAACGAATTGGCTGTCATCGCCTTCAACTAAACCTTTCGATGCTTCGAATTCGTAGCCTTCAGTTGATGTGTGACCTAGGATAGTACCGCCTTTCGCTTCAACGATGTCACGGATAGTACCCATAGCATCACAGAAGTATTCTGCGTAATCTTCTTGGTCGCCACAACCAAAGATAGCAACAAGCTTAGTTGAGAAATCAATAGCTTCTAGCTCTGGGAAAAAGTCATCCCAATCACATTGTGCTTCGCCGTAGTACCACGTAGGGATACCAAGCAGCAGTAGATCGAAGTTATCGATATCTTCTTTGCTGCTTTTTGCAATGTCTTGAACGTGAACGAGCTGTTTGCTCAATTGCTTTTGAATCATCTTAGCAACAGCTTCAGTGTTACCTGTATCGCTACCAAAGAAGAGACCTACACTTGCCATAGAATCATTACCTTTCATTTTGTCTGTTGTCGGTGTAATAAAGTTCGGAAGAGAATCGTTAGATCCCAGTTCCTTCCCAGCTTAGTTGGATTATCCCTTTGGCGATAAAACCCGCACAGCCAAGGAAAAGTACTAACCATACGATGCGACGACCAAATGGAGGAACATTTCCCTGCTTGAGAACGTCCTTAATTGCCATACCGATTAAAAAGAAAATCGCGGCAAACAGGAGATCTAAACCAACAGATTCGATGATGTTCATGTAGTCGTAAAGCATGGGAACCTTATATACCAATTTTGCTTGGGCGCACTATATCACTGTTGTGAGATAAAGTTAATCTGCAGTAATTACACAGCTCTCATTTATCTGCACGAAAAAGCGCAGTTAAGCGATGAATTTTCTAATTGCTCTAAGTACTTCTGCTGGTTTTTCAGCATGCAGCCAGTGACCTGTGTTGGCAATGACATGCGCTTTTGCGTTAGAAAATTGCTGCTGAACGGCTGCTTGATGTTCTGCGGTGAGGTAATCTGAATCCCCACCTTTAATGAGCAAGGTTTTGACCGAGGTTTTCTCGATCGGTTCCCAACCAATAATATGTGGGTAGTTGCTCAATAACGAAGCAACATTGAAGCGCCATTCCATGATGCCTTGCTCTGTTTTGAACAAAGATTTGGTTAAAAACTGGCGAACGCCATCGATCTCGATATGTTTTGCGAGAACCTTGAGTGCATCTGAGCGTGAAGTCGGCTCTTCTTCTATCACGGCTTGCAGGCCTGCGAATACGTTGTCGTGGCGACTCTGAGTGTACGCGACCGGAGCCATATCCAAGACAATCAATTTATGCAGCGCAAGATGTTGTGTCAGTGCCATCGCTACTTTGCCACCCATCGAGTGACCAATCACAGTGACGTCTTCTGACTTAAGATCATGCAGCAGTTGAGCCACGTCTTGTGCCATCGCTTGATAGTTATGAGTGTCACTATGGAAGGATTGACCGTGGTTGCGGAGATCGATACTAAGTACCTGATGATCGGCTTTTAGATCCCTAGCGAGCAAGCCAAGGTTGTCCAGATTACCGAATAATCCATGGATCAAAACAATGGTGTGACCCTCACCTTCAATTTTATAGTTGAGCTGTACTGACATTTTTATCTTATTCATGGTGGGTTTGACGTAGAGTATCCGCGCGGATCTCGCTATAATCCCCCAGAGTTTAAACATTGAGATTGTGAAAAGCGAATGAAAACAATTGAGGTTGATGAGGACCTATACCGTTTTATTGCGGGTCAGACAGAACGTATTGGCGAAAGCGCTTCAGATATTCTGCGCCGCTTGTTACAGGTTGATAGCCAAGGCATGGCTCCGATCGAAGAGATCGTTGAGCCAAAAGGTATCGTTGTTAGCAAAGAGGTAGGCTTTACTCCAGAGAAGTTCGATGGCGTTAAAGAAATGCGCTCACTACTAATATCAGATGAGTTTGCATCACTAAAGAAAGCCATTGATCGTTTCATGCTTGTGTTATCAACACTGCATAAAATCGACCCTTTAAGCTTTTCAGAAGCAACTCAAGTAAAAGGCCGTAAGCGCGTTTACTTTGCAGATAACGAAGCGACGTTGCTAGCAAACGGCAACACGACTAAGCCTAAAGCTATTCCACAAAGTCCTTTTTGGGTTATTACTAATAACAATACAAGCCGAAAAAGACAGATGGTTGAGCAGCTTATGAGCCGCATGAATTTCCAAGCAGAATTGATAGAAAAAGTAACAGGTTCAATTTAACGAAATCTGATTTAAACCTCATAATATCCATGGATAAGAAGATATTATGAGGTTTTTTTGTTTTAAAATTTTATATATAAGGATGTCGAAAAATGGCTATGCACCCTCGTGCTGGGCAGAAAGCTCAGCAGGAAGATCTTCATAATATCCCGGCTTTAGTTGCTAACTATTTCTTACAGCAACCGGATGCTACGAACCCAGATCATAAAGTACTTTTCGGTACTTCAGGTCACCGCGGTACAGCAGACAAATCAACATTTAACGAAAACCACATTCTAGCAATTGCACAAGCGGTTGCTGAAGTTCGTGCCGAGCAAGGTACAACTGGCCCTCTTTTCTTAGGTAAAGATACTCACGCTCTATCTGAGCCTGCGTTCTCTACGGTTATCGAAGTGCTTGTAGCGAACGGTGTTGAAGTTATTATTCAAGAAAACAACGGCTTTACTCCAACACCTGGTATCTCGCACGCGATTCTTACGCACAACCTAGTGAATGACAAAAAAGCCGACGGCATTGTTATCACGCCTTCACATAACCCACCTCAAGACGGCGGTATTAAATACAACCCGACACACGGTGGCCCAGCTGAAGCTGAACTGACTCAAGCGATTGAAGACCGTGCGAACGTGATCATTGCTGAGCAAATGCAAGGTGTTAAGCGTACGCCTATCGCACAGGCTAAACAGTCTGAGCTAGTAAAAGAAGTTGACCTAGTCGCGCCATACGTCGCTGATTTGGTTAACGTCGTGGATATGGAAGCGATCCAGAAAGCAAACATCAAGATTGGTGTTGATCCACTGGGTGGCAGCGGTATTGATTACTGGCGTCAAATTGGTAAAGCGTACAATCTAGATCTTACTCTGGTAAGTGAAGCGGTTGACCCTTCATTCCAATTCATGTCTCTAGATAAAGATGGCGTAGTTCGTATGGACTGTTCTTCTCCATACGCAATGGCAGGCTTACTGGCGCTTAAAGACGAGTACGCTCTAGCATTTGGTAACGACCCAGATTACGATCGCCACGGTATCGTGACACCTAAAGGTTTGATGAATCCAAACCACTTCTTAGCGGTTTGTATTGATTACCTATACCGTAACCGTGAAGGTTGGAGTAAAGACGTTGCTGTTGGTAAGACACTAGTATCAAGTGCATTAATCGATCGCGTAGTTTCTGACTTAGGTCGCGAACTTTGTGAAGTGCCAGTTGGTTTCAAATGGTTCGTTGATGGCTTATACAACGGCCAGTTTGGTTTTGGTGGCGAAGAGAGCGCAGGTGCTTCTTTCCTACGTAAAGACGGTACGCCTTGGTCAACAGATAAAGACGGCCTGATTCTTTGCTTGCTTGCGGCTGAGATCACAGCAGTGACAGGTAAGAACCCACAAAAATACTACGAAGAACTTGCCGCTAAACACGGTGAATCTAAGTACAACCGTATTCAAGCGGTAGCAAATGGTGCACAGAAAGACGTGCTGAAGAAACTATCTCCAGAGATGGTTTCTGCTGAGACGTTGGCTGGCGATGCGATTACTGCTCGTTTAACGCATGCTCCTGGTAATGGCGCTGCGATTGGTGGCCTTAAAGTGACAACTGAGAACGGTTGGTTCGCTGCTCGTCCATCAGGCACTGAAGACATCTACAAGATCTACTGTGAAAGCTTTAAAGGTGAAGAGCACCTAAAAGCAATCGAAGCAGAAGCTCAAGAGATTGTTAACCAAGTATTTGCCGCTGCAGGTCTATAATCGAATCTCGATTACTAGAGTTGCTACGTAAATAGAAGAAGGGTTGATGTGAAAGCATCAGCCCTTTTTTATTTGTCTGTGAGTAAGTGGCTAGACTAAGTCAGTTCATGACGAATGGATTAGCCGTGTGGCCAGCTTTGCGGCATCACAAACCAGAATTGACCAGACTTGGTTTGCCCATGAACGAAGCGATCACCAAATTCGGCGATGGGTTCACCGCTGAAATCATCCGTTCCAGCGGCCCATTGCTCTTTGCTTAGAGGATAGAGTGTTTCGGTGATCTGGTGAGCCTGATTTTGATAGCACCAAAATCCGTTTACTTGGCTTGGGTTAATGTTGTATCCCAAACACTCCGTAGGTACGTTTTGTTCTAGAAATGGGTTGGTATAGAGGCGACCTTGCATCAAAAGGTGTTTTGAGTCGACATCGATATCTGGATACTGATCAATAAAAGCGCTTGAAGAGGACATACCAAGTTGATGGCAGAGCATCCTATCGAGCTTCTTGTCCAATTGGTCGTGAGAATTGGGACCAAACCATGTTTGCTCATGAAGTAGGTAGAACTTAATTGCCACTTCCCAGTGTTCTAATTTTTGCCTGCTCGTGTCTTCCAGGATAAAGTCGATTGCGCCAAGTGTTCGTCCCTCAACATTAATCTGAATCTCATCGTGCTTGATTGAATAATTATCCGAAGTCATGATGACTTGTTCACATAAGTGTTGGTAGAGGAAGCCTAATCTAGGGTTTCCATCATAAGTATGCGACTCGTCGAGTGCTTGGTGGTTTGAGAATACACTGAGATCAGAAATGGGCGGCTTGATTTCTAGTAGCGGTGGTGAGCTAATCACCCATTGATAAAAGCGTTGCAGTTCAGTCATCGGTTCCTCGTAAACTTCAGGCATCTGTTCTCTAGAAACAGAGTGGAAGGGCTTTCGACATTCTACCCGTAAATTGATATAACGACGTTATTATAAAGGTAAGCTGGAAATAAAAATGAATAACTTACAATTAGAAAAGCTACTTAACGAAAAACTGCAGCCACAGCAGATTAAAGATTACTGTCCGAATGGCCTTCAAGTTGAAGGCGCGACAGAAGTGAAGCGAATCGTTACTGGTGTAACAGCTTCTCAAGCCTTGATTGATAAAGCGGTAGAACTGAACGCAGACGCTTTGTTGGTTCATCACGGTTTCTTTTGGAAAGGTGAGTCAGAGGCAATTCGTGGCATGAAGGGCAAACGCATTCGCACTCTGATAAAGAATGACATTAACCTTTTGGGTTATCACTTACCTCTCGATATCCATCCTGAACTTGGTAACAACGCCAAACTCGCTGAACTGCTTGATATTGAAGTAGAAGGTGGCTTGGAAGGGCACCCACAATCGGTTGCTATGTTTGGTAGATTAAAGACACCGATGACCGGTGCTGAGTTTGCGGCAAAAATCGATCAAGCTCTAAATCGTAAACCACTGCATATCGCTCCAGAAAACCAAGACAAAATGATAACGACCGTCGGTTGGTGTACTGGTGGTGGTCAAGACTACATTGAGCTAGCGGCTTCTCAAGGCATTGATGCTTTTATTTCTGGTGAAATTTCTGAGCGCACTACTTACTCAGCACGCGAGCAAGACATTCATTATTTTGCTGCTGGCCACCACGCGACTGAGCGATACGGTGTAAAAGCGTTAGGTGAATGGTTAGCGGAAGAACATGGCTTGGATGTTGAGTTTATTGATATCGATAACCCAGTTTAAGAGCAGATGCGAGATAAGGGGTACGAGTCGAGTGTATGCGTCGTTCTCTAGAATTGAGCAGGTAACCTGTATAGTTTATCTGCTCGCTTAAGGAGATCCCCAACTCATTCGTCCCTCGTTCTTGGGGATGACGATATTATTTTATTCGTTCACTTCGCATTCTTGAGGATGACGGGGTTGAGAGCGTACAAAAGAAAAGGGGTTGATGTTCTCACATCAACCCCTTTTAACATTATGATTTATAGCAACTATTCACGTTCGTGAAGTGCTTTAAAGTCACGTTGTTCTTCACCAGTATATAGCTGACGAGGACGACCGATACGGTTCGTCGGATCGCTGTGCATTTCGTTCCAGTGAGCAATCCAACCGATGGTACGAGACATCGCGAAGATTACTGTAAACATAGATACTGGAATACCGATTGCTTTCAGAATGATACCTGAGTAGAAATCTACGTTCGGGTATAGCTTCTTAGAAACAAAGTACTCATCAGAAAGAGCGATACGCTCAAGTTCCATCGCTACGTCTAGTAGTGGATCTTGGATGTTTAGCTCTTTAAGCACTTCGTGACACGCTTCGCGCATTACTGTTGCACGTGGGTCGTAGTTCTTGTAAACACGGTGACCGAAGCCCATCAAACGGAATGGGTCATCTTTGTCTTTTGCTTTCGCAACGTATTCTTCAATGTTATCTACGCTACCGATCTCTTCAAGCATGCGCAGACAAGCTTCGTTTGCACCGCCGTGAGCTGGGCCCCAAAGTGATGCGATACCTGCTGCGATACACGCAAACGGGTTAGCACCAGATGAACCAGCAAGACGCACTGTAGACGTAGAAGCGTTCTGTTCGTGGTCAGCATGTAGAGTGAAAATCTTATCCATTGCACGAGCAACGATAGGGTTCACTTCATACTCTTCACATGGGTTTGCAAACATCATGTGTAAGAAGTTTTCTGCGTAGCCTAGGTCGTTACGTGGGTAGATAAACGGCTGACCGATTGAATATTTGTAACACATTGCAGCCAGTGTTGGCATTTTTGAAATCAGGCGGTATGCCGCAATTTCACGGTGTGTATCGTTGTTGACATCAAGTGAGTCGTGGTAGAACGCCGCTAGAGCGCCTACAACACCACACATTACAGCCATAGGGTGAGCGTCACGACGGAAGCCGTGGAAGAAACTAGCGATTTGCTCGTGCACCATAGTGTGACGTGTCACGGTAGTCTTGAACTTTTCGTACTCAGCTCGAGATGGGGCTTCACCGTAAAGAAGTATGTAACATACTTCTAAGTAATCAGCGTTATTGGCAAGTTGGTCGATTGGATAACCACGATGTAAAAGAATGCCTTTTCCACCGTCAATAAAAGTGATTTGAGACTCACAGGATGCAGTGGCAAGAAAACCAGGGTCAAAAGTGAAAAAACCATTAGAACCTAGTGTACGAACATCGATCACTGGAGTACCAAGTACACCTTCTGTAATCGGCAGCTCGATTGGCGCTTGACCTTCAATGTGAAGGGTAGCTTTCTTATCCGCCATAACAATCTCCTTTGTTTATTATTAATCCGTCCAGGATGTTTATGTGCCATTTTTTTACTGGTCTTACGTGGGAAAGTCAATTTTTCTACAGCTTTGTGTGCACTTGTTAGTGTTTTTTACATTAAATTCGTTAAAAATCTGGTCTGTGTAGCATTATTTGTTACATCAATTGTATTAGAATGTTGCCAGCCGTATAGTGGCGCTGAAAAGTTTGGTTAAAACCTTATAAATGCAAGGCTAAGAAGAAATGTGAGGTGTCTTTCTTAATCGAGCAGTTAACAATTATTTTACAATTATCTAAGGCTCAACTTCAGTTATTTGTTAAGTTAATGTTAAATTTTGAAGGTTTGCAATCAAATTTTGTCCATAACAATATCATAAGGTTATTTAATGACCATAATGCTCAATGGAGCTGAGTGAGCAAGCCCGTGAAAGAAAGAAAGACAAGACCTGTTAATTTAGATTTACAGACCATCCACTTTCCAATCACAGCAATAGCTTCCATCCTACACCGTGTGTCTGGGGTGATAACTTTTGTCGCGATTGGAATTTTGCTTTGGTTACTATCCATTTCCCTCTCATCCCCAGTAGGCTTTGCCGAAGCTAGCGACATTGTCGATGGTTTCTTCGTGAAGTTTATTCTGTGGGGCATTTTAACCGCTTTGGCTTACCACATTGCTGGTGGTATTCGTCACCTTCTTATGGACCTTGGTCACTTTGAAGAGCTGGAATCTGGCGCGAAGAGCGCTAAGGTTGCATTTGCAGCAACAGCGGTATTGTCTCTACTAGCGGGGATCTTAGTATGGTAAACAACGTTTCTACTTTTGGTCGTAATGGTGTCCACGATTATCTATTGATTCGTGCTACTGCCATCATTATGACGCTTTACACTATCTACCTAGTTAGCTTTTGTGCTTTCTCTGGTGATATCTCTTACGCATCTTGGACGCAATTCTTTGGTGGAACCTTCACTAAAGTCTTCACCATGTTAGCGCTTACTTCTGTTTTGGTTCACGCGTGGATCGGCCTATGGCAAGTACTAACTGACTACATCAAATGCGCAAAACTGCGTGTTGGTCTTCAAGTCGGTGTTGTTGCAGTTCTTCTTGGATATTTCTTCTCTGGTCTGTTTATTTTGTGGGGTGCGTAAGTGACTATTCCTGTTCGTGAGTTTGATGCCGTAGTGATCGGCGCTGGTGGTGCAGGTATGCGTGCCGCACTGCAAATTTCTGAGCAAGGCCTTTCTTGTGCATTGCTTTCTAAAGTTTTCCCTACTCGTTCTCATACGGTTTCAGCGCAAGGCGGCATCACTGTTGCTCTTGGTAACGCGCATGAAGACCATTGGGAACAACATATGTATGACACAGTAAAAGGTTCTGATTACATCGGTGACCAAGACGCTATCGAATACATGTGTAAAAACGGTCCTGAGTCGGTAATCGAACTCGAAAAAATGGGCCTGCCTTTCTCTCGTTTTGAGAACGGTACTATTTACCAGCGTCCTTTCGGTGGTCAATCTAAAAACTTTGGTGGTGAGCAAGCGGCTCGTACCGCAGCTGCAGCCGACCGTACTGGTCACGCACTGCTTCATACGCTTTACCAACAAAACATTAAACACAAAACGACGGTTTTCTCTGAGTGGTATGCACTGGATCTTGTTAAAAACGAAGATGGTGCAATTTTAGGTACTACCGCGCTTTGTATGGAAACGGGCGAGGTTTGCTACTTCAAAGCGAAGGCAACAATCCTTGCGACTGGTGGTGCTGGTCGTATCTACGCATCAACAACCAATGCACACATTAACACTGGTGACGGTGTTGGTATGGCGATTCGTGCTGGCGTTCCTATGCAAGACATCGAAATGTGGCAGTTCCACCCGACGGGTATCGCTGGTGCAGGTGTATTGGTAACGGAAGGTTGTCGTGGTGAAGGTGGTTACCTTCTCAATAAAGACGGCGAACGCTTCATGGAACGTTACGCACCAAACGCTAAAGACTTAGCGGGTCGTGATGTTGTTGCTCGTTCAATGATGGTTGAAATTCGTGAAGGTCGCGGTTGCGATGGCCCTTGGGGTCCACACATCAAGCTTAAGCTTGATCATCTAGGTAAAGAGACACTTGAATCTCGTCTTCCTGGTGTATGTGAACTTTCTCGTACCTTTGCTCACGTTGATCCAGTGAAAGAGCCAATCCCAGTAATCCCGACATGTCACTACATGATGGGTGGTGTTCCAACACAAGTTTCTGGTCAAGCTATTAAGCAAACCGAAGACGGCAACGATGTTGAAATCCAAGGTCTCTTTGCTTGTGGTGAAATCGCATCAGTATCAGTACATGGTGCCAACCGTCTAGGTGGTAACTCACTGCTTGATTTAGTGGTATTTGGTCGTGCGACAGGTCTACACCTAGGTGAGACACTGAAGAAGCAAGACGAAGCGAAACCTGCAACTGAAGCTGACATTGAGCGTTCACTAGAGCGTTACAACCGTTGGGAAAACAGCACAGACGGCGAAGATCCAGCGCAAATCCGTAAAGATCTTCAGCAATGTATGCAGAACAACTTCTCAGTATTCCGTGAAGGCAAAGCAATGGCTGAAGGCCTAGAAGAGCTAAAAGCGATTCGCGAGCGTCTGAAAAATGCACACCTATCTGATAAGTCTACAGAGTTCAACACTCAACGTATCGAGTGTCTAGAGCTTGAAAACTTGATGGAAACGGCATTCGCAACGGCTGTTGCTGCAAATTTCCGTACAGAGAGCCGTGGCGCACACGCTCGATTCGATTTCCCTGACCGTGATGATGAGCAATGGCTATGCCACTCACTTTACAACCCAGAGTCAGAGAGCATGACTAAGCGTGGTGTAAACATGGAACCTATCCATCGTGAAGCGTTCCCACCAAAAGCACGTACGTACTAAGGAGATATGACCATGAAACTGAATTTCTCTTTATATCGTTACAATCCAGATGTCGACCAGAAACCTTATATGAAGGAATACACTCTAGAAGTGGATGAAGGTTCAGACATGATGCTTTTGGATGCGCTTATTCTGTTGAAAGAGCAAGATCCAACAATCTCATTCCGTCGCTCATGCCGTGAAGGTGTATGTGGCTCGGATGGTTTGAACATGAACGGTAAAAATGGCCTAGCGTGTATCACGCCATTGTCTGCGCTTTCGGGCCAAGACAAGATTGTGATTCGCCCACTGCCTGGCTTACCCGTTGTTCGTGACCTGATTGTAGACATGACTCAGTTCTACGATAACTACGAAAAAGTGAAGCCATTCTTAGTGTCTGATGGCAATGTGCCACCGGCTCGTGAAAACTTACAAAGCCCTGATGAGCGTGCTCATTTAGATGGATTGTACGAATGTATCATGTGTGCATGTTGTACAACGTCATGCCCATCATTCTGGTGGAACCCTGACAAATTCATCGGACCAGCAGGCCTGCTTGCAGCGTACCGTTGGCTAATTGATAGCCGAGATACAGCGACAGACGAACGTTTGTCCGATCTTGATGATGCATTTAGCGTTTTTCGTTGCCATGGCATCATGAATTGTGTAAGTGTTTGTCCTAAGGGATTAAATCCGACGAAAGCTATTGGTCACATCAAGACCATGCTAGTGAATCGTTCGGTTTAAGTTATATAAAAATTGCCGCCCTAGAAGTTTTGGGGCGGCCTTTTAATAGCTCGGCATAGACCGCAGCAAACGTGAAAACTACTGGTTAAGGGAAAATATGCACAACGGCGTGATGAAGGCATGGCTCGAGTCTTCACACTTGGCTGGCGCCAATGCAACGTACGTAGAAGAACTCTATGAACTGTATCTAAGTGACCCAGATTCGGTAAGTGACGAATGGAGAAGTGTTTTTGAAGAACTGCCTGTGCAAGCTTCAGAGACAGTGGAACAACCACACTCTCGTGTTCGTGAATACTTCCGTCGACTCGCTCAAGAAACAAAGCATTACAGTGTCCAAGTTAGTGATCCAGATGTCGATGCGAAACAAGTAAAGGTTCTGCAACTTATTAATGCCTATCGATTCCGAGGGCATCAAGCAGCAAATCTAGACCCCCTAGGTTTATGGAAAAGAGCGACAGTTGATGAACTGGACCCTTCTTTCCACACTCTTACCGAAGATGACCTCAATGAGACGTTCAACGTCGGCTCTTACGCCATTGGCCAAGAGACGATGGTGCTTAAAGATCTCTACAAATCTCTAAAGCAAACGTATTGTGGCTCTATTGGTGCTGAATACATGCACATGACAAATACAGAGCAAAAGCGTTGGATCCAACAACGTTTAGAGTCTGTATCTGGTCAACCCTCTTTCAACAAAGAAGAAAAGCAAGCTTTCCTAGAAGAGCTAACTGCTGCTGAAGGTCTTGAGCGCTATCTTGGTGCGAAATTCCCAGGCGCAAAACGCTTCTCGTTGGAAGGTGGTGATGCTCTTATCCCAATGACGAAAGAAATTATTCGTCATGCTGGCGGACAAGGCATGCGTGAAGTTGTTGTTGGTATGGCTCACCGTGGTCGTCTAAACATGTTGGTCAACGTGCTTGGTAAAAAGCCACAAGACCTGTTTGACGAGTTTGCGGGCAAGCACGATGACACGTGGGGTACTGGTGATGTGAAATACCACCAAGGCTTCTCTGCGGACTTCGCAACGCCAGGCGGCAACGTTCACTTAGCACTAGCATTTAACCCATCTCACTTAGAAATCGTAAACCCGGTAGTTATCGGTTCAGTACGTGCACGTCAAGATCGCCTTGGTGATAATGATGGTAGCCGTGTACTTCCAATTACTATCCACGGTGACTCAGCTATCGCTGGTCAGGGTGTAGTACAAGAGACGTTTAACATGTCTCAAGCTCGTGGTTTCTGTGTAGGTGGTACGGTTCGTATCGTTGTAAACAACCAAGTTGGTTTTACAACGTCTAACCCTCGCGATACACGCTCTACGATGTACTGTACCGATATCGCGAAGATGGTTCAGGCTCCGATTTTCCACGTTAACTCTGATGATCCAGAAGCGGTTGCGTTTGTTGCGCGTCTTGCATTGGATTACCGTAATACGTTTAAGCGTGATGTTGTTATTGATTTGGTTTGTTACCGTCGCCACGGTCACAATGAAGCCGATGAGCCGAATGCAACACAGCCTTTGATGTACCAAAAAATCAAGAAGCACCCAACACCACGTAAGCTTTACGCTGACGTGCTAATGGAGCGCGGTGAGTTTGGTATTGATACAGCAACTCAGCTAGTTAACGAATATCGTGATGCACTTGATCACGGTGAAGTTGTGGTTAAAGAGTGGCGTCCAATGGCACTTCACTCAGTAGACTGGTCTCCTTACCTAGGTCACGACTGGAACATCGAGTGGGATAACAAGATTGATATCGAGCGCCTGAAAGAGCTTGGTACCAAACTTTGTCAATACCCGGACAGCCACAAGCTGCAAAGCCGAGTAAATAAACTGTACAACGATCGTACTGCCATGGTGAATGGTGAGAAACAAGTCGATTGGGGTATGGCTGAAACTCTGGCATACGCAACACTTGTTGACGACGGTAAGCGTATTCGTATCTCAGGCCAAGATTCAGGTCGTGGTACGTTCTTCCACCGTCACTCAGTACTGCACAATCAATCAGATGCAAGCACGTATGTTCCTCTTGCGAACATTCATGATAAACAAGGGCCATTCCAAGTGTTTGACTCTGTGTTATCTGAAGAAGCGGTACTCGCATTTGAGTATGGTTACGCGACAGCAGAGCCAAGCGGTCTAACCCTTTGGGAAGCTCAATTTGGTGACTTCGCAAACGGTGCACAAGTTGTTATCGACCAATTCATTTCATCAGGTGAGCAAAAGTGGGCACGTCTATGTGGTCTAACTATGCTGCTTCCTCACGGTTATGAAGGCCAAGGCCCGGAGCACTCTTCTGCACGTCTTGAGCGTTACCTTCAGTTATGTGCTGAACAAAACATGCAGGTTGTTGTTCCTTCAACACCAGCTCAGGTTTACCACATGATTCGCCGTCAGGTTGTTCGACCAATGCGTCGTCCACTGATTGTAATGTCACCTAAGTCATTGCTTCGTCACCCTCTGTGTACTTCTTCTCTTGAAGATTTGGCAGAAGGCACGTTCCAACCAGCTATCGCAGAAATTGATGATCTGGCTCCTGAGAACGTAAAACGCGTCGTGTTCTGTTCAGGTAAGGTTTACTTTGACCTGCTTGACCAAAGACGTAAGAACGAGCAAGACGATGTCGCTATTGTACGTATTGAGCAACTTTACCCGTTCCCTTATGAGGACGTGAGAGCTGCCATCGCACAGTACACAAATGTAGTCGATTACGTTTGGTGTCAAGAAGAGCCACAAAACCAAGGTGCTTGGTACAGTAGCCAACATAATTTCCGAGCTGCTATCCCAGTAGGTGCTGATATTCAATACGCAGGTCGTCCTGCATCAGCATCACCAGCTGTTGGCTATATGTCAGTACACTTGAAACAACAAAAAGCGTTAGTTGACGACGCTTTGACCCTACTTAAGAACTAGAAGTAAAAGGAAAATACGCACATGACAATTGAAATTCTGGTTCCAGATTTACCTGAATCTGTGGCTGATGCAACAGTTGCTACTTGGCACAAAAAACCGGGCGAAGCGGTTGCACGTGATGAAGTCATTGTAGATATCGAAACAGATAAAGTAGTTCTAGAAGTACCGGCTCCTGAAGCGGGTGTTCTGGAAGCTATCATCGAAGAAGAGGGTGCTACGGTACTTTCTAAGCAGCTTTTGGCTAAAATCAAGCCGGGTGCTGTCGCTGGTGAACCAACGAAAGACACCACTGAAGATACAGAAGCATCTCCTGATAAGCGCCATAAAGCTGCGCTAACAGAAGAGAACAACGACGCACTAAGCCCAGCTGTTCGTCGCCTGCTTGCTGAGCACAACCTACAACCAGCTGACGTTAAAGGCACTGGTGTTGGTGGTCGCATTACTCGTGAAGACATCGACGCACACCTAGCAGCAGCGAAAGCGGCTCCGGCAGCAGCATCTGCACCAGCAGTTGAAGCGCCAGCAGCGGCTCGCAGCCAAAAACGCGTGCCTATGACTCGCCTGCGTAAGACAGTTGCAAACCGTCTTCTAGAAGCGAAAAACAGCACAGCAATGCTGACTACTTTCAACGAAGTGAACATGAAGCCAATCATGGACCTTCGTAAGCAGTACAAAGACCAATTCGAGAAACGTCACGATACGCGTCTTGGCTTCATGTCTTTCTACGTGAAAGCAGTAACAGAAGCACTGAAGCGTTTCCCAGAAGTGAACGCTTCTATTGATGGTACAGATATCGTTTACCACAACTACTTCGACATCAGCATGGCGGTATCTACGCCACGTGGTCTAGTGACTCCAGTACTCAAAGACTGTGACACACTAGGTTTCGCTGATATCGAAAAAGGCATCAAAGAGCTAGCAATCAAAGGTCGTGACGGCAAGCTAACGGTTGATGAACTGATGGGCGGCAACTTCACTATCACAAACGGTGGTGTATTTGGTTCTCTAATGTCTACGCCAATCATCAACCCGCCTCAAGCGGCAATTTTGGGTATGCACAAAATCCAAGACCGTCCAATGGCTGTTGATGGCAAGGTAGAGATTCTACCAATGATGTACCTAGCGCTTTCTTACGACCACCGTCTAATCGATGGCCGTGAATCAGTTGGCTTCCTAGTGACCATCAAAGAGCTTCTAGAAGATCCTGCACGTCTGCTATTAGACGTTTAGTATCGCTAAAACGTCTAGTTAACCCCGTTAGCTAGACGTAAAAAGTTTCAAAGGCTAGGCTGCTCAACGTCTGGCCTTCAATTGAACTGTAAAGCCATTAGAAAATGGACAGCAGTTGTTTTGAGAAGACCCTACAGACGTAACACAGGAAACTGTGTCGTTATGGAAATAATAATCCCTTAAGGGAAAATAAACGGAATATCAAAATGAATTTGCATGAATACCAAGCCAAACAGCTGTTTGCAGAATTCGGTTTGCCTGTACCAGAAGGTTTCGCATGTGATACTGCACAAGAAGCTTTCGAAGCTGCAGGTCGTATCAGTACAGCCAAGAAAGTCGTTAAGTGTCAAGTACACGCTGGTGGCCGCGGTAAAGCGGGCGGCGTAGAGCTACATGACACCAAAGAAGGCGTTAAAGAGTTTGCACAAAAGTGGCTAGGTAAAAACCTAGTGACTTACCAAACAGACGCTAATGGTCAGCCTGTAACTAAGATCCTAGTTGAAGAAGCATCAAACATTGCTAACGAACTTTACCTAGGTGCTGTTGTTGACCGCGCAACGCGTAAAATTGTATTCATGGCGTCAACTGAAGGCGGTGTGGACATTGAGAAAATCGCTGAAGAAACTCCAGAGTTGATTCACCAATCTGCGATCGATCCTCTAGTGGGCCCTCAAGCTTACCAAGGCCGTGAACTGGCGTTCAAACTTGGTCTAGTTGGCGATCAAATCAAACAGTTCGTTAAGATCTTCATGGGTCTTGGCCAAATGTTCTCTCAGTACGACCTAGCTCTACTAGAAATCAACCCGCTTGTAATTACTGGCGAAGGCAACCTGCTTTGTCTAGACGGCAAGATCAACATCGACTCAAACGCGATGTACCGTCAGCCTAAACTACGTGAAATGCACGATCCATCTCAAGAAGATGAGCGCGAAGCACACGCAGCACAGTGGGAACTGAACTACGTAGCACTAGATGGTAACGTTGGCTGTATGGTTAACGGTGCAGGCCTTGCGATGGGTACGATGGATATCGTAAACCTACACGGTGGCAAGCCAGCAAACTTCCTTGATGTAGGCGGCGGCGCGACAAAAGAACGTGTAGCTGAAGCATTCAAGATCATCCTTTCTGATGACAATGTTAAAGCAGTTCTCGTAAACATTTTCGGTGGCATCGTTCGTTGTGACATGATCGCTGAAGGTATTATCGGTGCAGTTAAAGAAGTCGGCGTAACAGTTCCTGTAGTTGTTCGTCTAGAAGGTACAAACGCAGACCTAGGTCGCGAAGTACTTGCTAATTCTGATGTTGATATCATTGCAGCTGAATCTCTAACAGATGCTGCTCAGAAAGTTGTTGCTGCTGCGGAGGCTAAATAATGTCTGTATTAATTAACAAAGACACTAAAGTAATCTGTCAGGGTTTCACTGGCGGTCAAGGTACATTCCACTCAGACCAAGCTATCGCATACGGTACGCAAATGGTTGGTGGTGTTTCACCTGGTAAAGGTGGTCAAACTCACCTAGGCCTTCCAGTATTCAACACAGTACGTGAAGCGGTAGAAGTAACTGGCGCAACAGCAACAGTTATCTACGTACCAGCTCCTTTCTGTAAAGATGCAATCCTAGAAGCGATTGATGCAGGTATCGAACTGATCGTAACGATCACTGAAGGTATCCCTACAACAGATATGATCGACGTTAAAGTGAAGCTAGAAGAAACTGGCGTTCGCATGATCGGTCCTAACTGTCCAGGTCTTATCACTCCAGACGAGTGTAAGATTGGTATCATGCCTGGTCACATCCACAAGAAGGGTAAAGTAGGTATAGTATCTCGCAGCGGTACTCTGACATACGAAGCAGTTAAGCAAACAACAGATGAAGGCTTTGGTCAGTCTACATGTGTTGGTATCGGTGGTGACCCTATCCCAGGTTCAAACTTCATTGATATCTTGAAACTTTTCCAAGAAGACCCAGAAACTGAAGCAATCGTAATGATTGGTGAAATCGGTGGTACTGCGGAAGAAGAAGCGGCTGATTTCATCAAAGCAAACGTAACTAAGCCAGTTGTATCTTACATCGCTGGTGTTACTGCTCCTCCGGGCAAACGTATGGGCCACGCAGGCGCAATCATCTCTGGCGGTAAAGGTACTGCTGAAGATAAATTCGCAGCACTAGAAGCAGCAGGCGTTAAGACTGTTAAGTCTCTTGCTGACATCGGTAAAGGCCTACGTGAAATCACGGGTTGGTAATCAGCTGGCTTTTATCGATTGAGATAGAAGTTAATTGAAACGATATTAAAAAGGCTTGGTCACTGACCAAGCCTTTTTTTATGTTTTCGAGATACGAGATCGTACTGCTAAGTGCTAAGCTCGACTTCTAACCATTTGAGATAGCATAAACATTGCTGCCGCACTGATAACCACAGACGGGCCAGCAGGCGTATCATAGAACCAAGACAAGCTTAATCCACCGAATACAGCGATAGAGCCAATAATTGATGCAAGGAAGGCCATCTGCTCAGGTGTGCTCGAGAACTTCCTTGCCGTTGCTGCAGGAATAATCAGTAGCGATGTCATGATTAACGCACCAACAAACTTCATACCGACAGCAATCACGATACCGACCAATAGCATCAGAATCAGACGCATTAAATCAATGTTGATGCCATCAACCGCCGCGAGATCTTCGTTAACCGTCGTTGATAGTAGTGGTCGCCAAAAGATAGCAAGTACTAATCCAATCACAGCAGCACCCGCATAGATGAACACTAAATCCGTTGGAGATACTGCCAGCAAGTCACCAAATAGGTAGCTCATTAGGTCAACACGAACGTTATCTAAGAAACTGACAGCAACCAAACCAAGTGATAGCGCACTGTGCGCCAAAATACCGAGTAGGGTATCGGTCGCGACCAGCTTTTGTTTTTGTAAAGTCACTAGCAACACGGCCAGCATCAAACAACAAATCAGCAGCGCGAAATACAAGTTAATGTTGAACAGAAAGCCAAGTGCTAAGCCCATCAAAGAAGCGTGAGCAAGCGTGTCACCAAAGTAAGCCATCTTACGCCACACCACGAATGAACCTAGTGGGCCTGCAATTAGTGCAATACCCAAACCCGCCAAAATAGAGGGAAGAAGAAACTCAAGCATTAGTGGTGTCCGTGTTTATGGTTTGAACATTCATGCACGTCGCCTTGGACAGGCTGGCCTGCGAGATCATGATGGTGATGTTCGTGTTGGTGATGATAAAACGCTAGCGTCTCTTGGGTCGCGGTGCCAAAGAGCGCAATATACGAAGGATGGTGTTTGATGTCTGCAGGTGCGCCTGAGCAACAGATGTGGTGGTGTAAACAGATAACATCGTCTGTTTTTGCCATCACTAAATGCAGATCGTGTGAAACCATAAATACGGCACAACCAAAGCGGTGGCGAATGGTGTCAATCAAGTCATACAGGTCTATTTGCCCTTGAACGTCGACGCCTTGAGCCGGTTCATCGAGAACCAGTAGATCTGGTCTTCTTAGCAATGAACGAGCAATGAGCACACGTTGGTTTTCTCCGCCAGATAGCTGGTGCATGTTACTCTTCTGCAGATGTTCAGCACCAACAAGCTTCAATGCTTCAAGGATCTCTTGCTGACTGAAATTGCCAGTGAGTTTTAGAAAACGCTCTACGTTGAGCGGTAGGGAATCATTGAGCTTTAATTTTTGTGGTACATAGCCAATTTTCAGTTTTTTAGCTTTTGTTATTGTGCCTGAAAATTTGGTCTGTAAACCCAGTACCACTTTTACTAATGTCGACTTTCCTGCACCGTTTGGCCCAATCAGGGTGGTGATTCTGCCGCGCTCTAAATTTAGAGAGATGTTGTCTAGAACTTTTCGACCGTCAAATTCGACGCTCACAGAATCTAGTTGGATTAAGTTATCCATGAATAGAACTCATTTGCAATTCGCTAATGTTATAATGTAACATTTACCTCAAGCCTAAGCTACTTTTCTATTATCGAGGGATTATGTCACGTTCATCTTTTATACTTGCTACTTTGCTTTTAGCGCCAAGTGTCGCAAGTGCCAATACTATTCTAACAAGCTTTAAACCAATTCAAATGATTGTGACAGAATTAACGCAAGGCGTTAGTGAGCCGGATGTGTTGATGAACAGCAATGCTTCGCCGCATGATTATGCGCTTAAGCCATCGGATGTCAAAAAAGTTCATAGTGCCGATATGGTCATCTGGTTCGGCCCTGACCTAGAAGCCTTTCTGACTAAGGTGATTGGTTCAAAAGAAAATGTTATCAAGATCAGTGATATTCCCGGAATCAACTTGCGAGAGTTCGGACACGAAGAGCATGACCACGATGCACATGAAGGGCACCACCACGGTAGCCATGACCCGCATTTTTGGTTAGGTATCGAGCAAGTTGAAGTAGCTGCAAAATACATCTCAGCTAAGTTGATTGAATCTGATCCAGACAACGCAATGGCGTACCAAGAGAATCTCGATTCATTCCTGATTGCATTGAAAGAGAAGCAACAGTCTATTCGAGAGCAACTTGCACCCGTGAAAGACAAAGGTTACTACGTTTTTCATGACGCGTATGGTTACTTTGAGCAAGAGTTTGAGCTAAATAACTTAGGTCACTTTACGGTGAGCCCAGAGCGTAAGCCGGGTGCAAAAAGCCTGATCGCTATTAAGAAAACGATAGTACGTGAAAACGTTCAATGTGTGTTTTCTGAGCCTCAATTCACTCCTGCTGTGATTGAATCAGTGACGCGCGGAAGTAACGCAAAACAAGGTCAGCTTGACCCTATCGGTTCAACAGTTGAAGTGAAGAGTGGAAGCTATTTCGATTTTCTTCAGCAACTTACAGATAGCTATACAAGTTGCTTAGACGAGAAGTAAGTCATAAACGAGTATTCTTTACTCTACTTTGCTCTCGTTAATTTATGAATCATGCCGCTTTTTGCGGCATTTTCGTGACCGCTAAGATAAAACCTCCTAACAAATAACAAACCTCCTTTCTCCTTTTCTAATTTCCGCTAAAATGGAAAGATAATAATAAGCACAAAAAAACTCAGTTTTTGGTTTAGCAACGATAAGACGTTGTGGTACCCAAAATTTCATGTGTTGTTGCTGTTCAGGATTAAGAGTTGTATCGAATTATCTTCAAAATGTTCATGTTAATGAGCATTTCATTTAGCGTTCTAGCGGTAAATACCTCGCCCTCCGTTTTCTATCCTTTGCCCGCTCAAGCGCAAGGGAATTTCCTTGCGGCTAAAAACTTGTATTTAGGTGCCGGAGGTGGGCTCTGGGTTCATGATGTGCATGGAAAAGTACTCTTTTACGATGGTCGAACTCTATTCCCTCGCAAGGGAAGCTTACTGCAATTTTCTTCGGAAAGAGTCGCCTTTCTGAACGATGAGTTTTGGACATTTTTCGACAATGAGGTCTATCGACATAACCCTGGAATTGGCAACGAATTGGCGTTTAGCCTAAGTCCCGGCGCTGAAATAGCGAATATCGGTGCATCAGGCGATTATATTTGGGTTACTGACGGCAGTAATTTCTATACCTACAACACTCAATCTTTAGAATTCAACACCTACTCTCTACTTAAACTGTACCGATACAATAACAGCAGTGACATTGCGATTAACGACGCTGAGTGGGTACTATCAAAGTGGGTGCTAGCGACCAGTTCTGGCGTTTACCTTTCAGAGAATCAAGAGTTTACCCATGTCACCGCATCAGACAAAAACCATATTGAGACGGTTTATTTTTCGAATGCTCGACGTGAGTTAGTGATCGGTACTTTAAATGGTGCTGTGATTGTTGATCTCGCGAACCCAGACAAAGAGACCATCGTTAAAGGGTCGCATGTTCTCTCGTTGGCCGAAACTTCGGACCAGTATTGGATTGGTACAGAGCACGGCCTTATTAGCTACAACTTTATTACGGGACAAATTACTCGATTCGAACAAGCCGCTAGTCAAGACTTCTCGTTACCGGGTGAGAAAATATATTCGTTGATAAACGATCATGCTGGTGGTATGTGGGTTGCGACAAACAACGGTATCCGATACTTCTCACTGTTCAGCAAAACCTTCTCGAGAACACCCCTAACTGGAATGGGCATGCATTCGAGTAGTGTGGTGATCAATAAAGTACTGCCTGTCAGTGACCAGTTATCTTGGGTCGCGTCTTCAATGGGGCTCTACTTGGTTGATTCTGAAAGTGAAGAGAACCCAATTCGTGTTTACTCTAACCCTGTTAATGATTTTGAGATCTTTGGCTCTTCCATTTGGTTGGCGACCGAACAAGGTATCATCAGTCTAAATACGGAAACACTACAACCCGAAGCCCTTGATTTACCAAGGCCAATTGAGGGAGTGCGTGTTGAAAACCTTGCGCTTCAAGCCGATAACGTTCTTTGGATGACCTCTGGGCAAAACCTCTATTCGTTATCTATCGAAACCATGAAACTGACGAGTTATGGCACTGACTGGTTAGTCGACAAGTTCTTGCCTGCGAAGATCACCGCTCTCAATGTAGGCTTGCTAGGTCGCATCTATATAGGAACGGATCATGGCTTCTACTCGTTCATTGATAAACGAATTAGCTTTAGTCGTTCCAGCGAACGGTTTGGCAAAGTCGTCGATATTGAAAAAGCGAAGGATGGAGCGCAGTGGTTTGCGAGCAGTTATGGCGTGTATCGAATCCCGGATGACAGCTCTATTATTCAAGAAATCACTCTTGTTGAAGACAATATTAGCCCCAACTGCCTGATCAGCGATGACAATGGTGTTTGGTTAGGCTCTTCGAAAGGCATCAGTTATTACGGATTGGATGGGCAACTGCATAAACACATAGGTTCGCCATTTGGTTTGATCACCAATGAACTGGCGGCAGGAGCGTGTGCTCTTTTTTACAGTCAAGATAGCCAACCTTCGAGGCTTGTTTTCGGCTCAAAGTATGGTGTAGTCAGCGCGTTATCTAACGAGTTACTGGTATCAACTACACCTCATAGCCGTGCCTTGTTGAGTAAGATAAGTGTCGACCAACAAACGGTATCACTTGGCGGGAAAACGGCAGAGCTGGATGAGATTCCTTATGGTTCATCGATGGGGTTTAAGCTAGGTATCTTACCAGCAACGTTCGCACCTGCGATGGAATACCGACTGAGCGACGATGAACCTTGGAGTGAGTTTGAAGGGGGCTTGTTAACGCTCGATCATCTTCTTCCTGGGGATTACACACTTGAAGTGAAGCCGGTTAAGGACTCCCATTATCGCTTTGTGTCAACCAATCAAAGCTTTTCGATTGCAGAACCTTGGTATCTGACCAATTGGGCTGCAGCAAGCTCTCTTATATTACTGATTGGCGTTGTGACTATCTTAGTCTTTTGGCGTTCGCGTTATGTCACTTTCGCCAACCGGCACTTAAAAGCGCAAGTTGCACTGAAGACAGACCAATTGAGGCACCAAAGCCGGATATTACTCGCCACTAATCAACAGCTTAAAAAGCAGCTATCCGTGAAGAATGCGCTTGTGTCTCACACTGCCAATGAACTCTCTTCTGAAGTGAATCATATTGCTGCGATGCTCCCGAATTGGAATGACGAGCTCGGGAAGTCGCCGATTCTAACCTTGAAAAATGGCTTAGCTCAATTGAGTAATACGCCTCAAGGAGAAGGGCAAGTTTGTTACGATATAATTTTAATCTTAGAGGTGGTACTCAAAGCTTGGCAGGATGACTTAACCAAAGCCGGTATTGAACTGGATATTAAAGTCGAAACAAAACAACGATATGTCTCGTTGCTGTATTTTAATCTCGATATTATCTTCAATAGCTTGGTTGCGAGCATCATCAAGAGAAACTTTAAGTCGCAGAGTATGGTGGTTCTGGTTGAAGAGGTTAAGGAGCATCTTGTTGTGACCATTCGAGATCATGGGATGCCTTTCCCTAAACTGGCATCAAGCATGGGTGACAATACCGGAAAGTCGACCGACCTTAACATCGAAAAGCTGCCGCTATTGATGAATCAGAGCGGTGGTGAGCTTAATGCCTTGGTTTCGGAGTCTCAAAATAAGGTTCAGCTTTCGTGGCCAATTGAGTATCAAGTACTCGACAATCTTGAAGCCAGCACAATTGAACAGATTGAAACCATTAAGCTTGCCGCCTCAACACCAGATCAACAAAAACTGACAGCGGAACAAGAGTGGAAGAACAGAGTGTCGCAGCTTGTGAGTGAAAACTACGCTGATGCCGAGTTCAGTACTGCAACTGCCGCTAAGTATTTGTTTATGTCTGAGAGAAGCTTACAGAGACGCTTTAAATCGGCTTACAACAAGACCTTCAAAGAGCACTTGAATGAAGTACGTCTAGAGCATGCGTGTGAGCGCTTACTCGCTGGAGAGAAGATCTCTGATGTGGCGTTTGATTCGGGGTTCAATGACCCTTCCTATTTCAGTCAAAGGTTTAAGCACCACTTTGGCATGTCACCATCTAAGTTTGCTGAAAACAACGAAGAGTAGCACGCAGCGGATACTCAGCTAGAACATAAATAAAGATACTTTAGCCTCGACATTCGTGTTGGGGCTTTCTTATGCTTCTACGAGATACGAGATACGAG